>NZ_JBHTIV010000004.1:0-8214 GCF_042677225.1 Psychroflexus salinarum | reverse complement strand
GTGCTTTTTCATGAATGCTAACAAAAATGGCGAGATTTGTGCAGAAACGAGAGTTTTGTGTATTTTTAGAAAATTAAAAGTTTAACCGAAAAACTTGCGCATTTTAAGTCGCCACTTATGTTATGCGCGGACCGTTGTGTGTAATGTATAAAAAACTAACTAACATAAATGATATTCGATACTGAACCTCAAAATTGGACTGAATTACAGAATTATGTTGGACAAATGTTTGAGGAATGTGGATTTGAAACAGAAATTTCAAAAGTCGTTGAATTAGTCCGTGGAAAAAAAGAAATTGATGTATACACGCAAGATACTAGGAGTGAATATAAACCAATAATACTTGTCGAATGTAAATTTTGGAATAAAGCAATAAGCCAAGAAACTATTCATTCTTTTAGAACTGTTGTTTCTGATTTCGGAGCCAATATTGGATTTATTGTATCAAAAAACGGATTTCAAAAGGGTAGTTATGAAGCCGCTCAAAAGACAAATATTAAGCTAGTAACTCTTAAAGAATTAGAAACAGAATATTATTCCAAGTGGAAACAAGGAATGATAGAGAAATATATGCCATTTGCTGATAGATTATTTCCATATTGGGATTATCCAGGTAAAATGCCAGTTGATGGAGGAACAATAAATTTTGAAGTTCAACAGCTAATTCATTCTGCTTATGCACCAATTTGCAGAATTGGCCCACAAGACCAAATGAAAAAAGGATTTAGAAGGAACTACCCCATAAGCATACCAATTCTTGATGATGATTTTAATAAAATTGACGAATTAGAAATCCTTTCAGACAGACAATATTTCAATTTCGTAGAAGAGAACAAAGACAGAGCATATGAACAATTTAAAAAACTCTATCGTGAATAAAACTAATAATGGATAGTGTATTAATATGACATTCGATTTTACAGAATACAGGGAAACAAAAGGTTTAGTTCCATTAAAGATTGAGAACAAGGAAAAATACTATACGGATTTAATAAACCTTGAGGAGAGTTGGACTGGTCGAATGGATGCACAAATAAGCAATACGTTTATTTTAGAAGCAGTTCAATTAATTATTAATTCAATTACATTATTTGAACAAGGTTACTTTGATTCTTCATTTTATTCATTAAGACAGTCTCTTGAAGTATCTACCACAATGACTTACTTGATTGACAACGATGAACAAAACCGCAAAGATGAACTTGCAAAATGGAAAGCTCAAAGTAGGTTTCCAATGTATAGTCAAATGATAAAAATGCTGGAGAGTAATGAATCTGTTTTCTCTGATATAAAAGAAAAAATGGCTGACTACTTTGGTCAATTAAATTTAACCAAGCAAAAGCTAAATAAGTATATTCACAAACAAGGGTTTAATACTTTTTATGTATCAAAAAATCATCCAGTAAATCAAGGAAAGGACAGAGCCAAATTCATTCAAGAATATGAATCGTATTTGAAAAAATGTATTGGAGCAATTGCTGTTTTCAGATTAACGATTGACCCTTTTCCTATTTTGCTCAATGATGAGGAAATTTACACTCGAACGGGAGATTTAATGACAAGAGGCTATGATGATAATTTCATAAAGGACTATATAGGCGTAGAAAACGTAGAAAAATATAAAGAGACTGAAGTGTATCAGAATCATTATGATTCAATAATACAAGAGGAATCAAAGAATATTTATGTTACTAACGTTGTTAAAGACCAATACATTGACAAGGAGAATATCGACAAGATATTGGAACAAAAACATTTATTAGGAAAACACGATTTAGTTGCGGTAATCCTTTGTGATTTTTCAGTCAAAGTTGCGAAAGTAAATTGTATTGGTGGTATGCATATGTATTTTTCATCAACAAAGTCCAAAAGAGAAAGTTGGTCATTTAGCAGTTTAGATTTTAATAATTTTAAAGAGAATTCTGAAAATTACAATTTGAAATATGATGAAGCTTATATTTCAACCGTTGGATTTTATGACGAAGTTTATTTTATTGAACATAATAGTGAATTCAATTCTGAGGAAATAAATGAATTAGAAGAACTAAAAACACTACACACAACAACGTGTATAAAACATAGCTAATAGAGGCTTTCCGAGAGGTTTGTGATTATTTGCTAAGACCGCCAAATTTTTAAATTTGGCTTTTAAGATTTATAAGTTAAAAACAAAATATAAAAATTCGGCTCTGTGTTTATCCGAAAAGTTCGTGTCTTTTTACACGCTACGTTTCATACACCAAACGTTGGCACACATGTAAAAAAATGTCTTTTCCTGAAATTGGTTGACTAAAAATCAATCATTTAATTCAGGATCAAGATGAAAGACAAAGAACAAGACTGCCCAAAAAAAGAGTATCAAAAGTTAAGTTTTGAACTCAAACTCATGATCATTGACAAAATTCAAAACGGTCAGATCTCCATCAACCACGCTGCTAAATCTTATAAGGTCTCCAGGTCTTCAATAGATTATTGGCTTAAAAAATATAGTACCTTAGAACAAAAGAAACGTGGTATGAGTAAGCAAGATGAGATCAAAAAGCTAAAAGACAAAATCGAAGAACTCGAGTTTATCAAAGAGTTTCAAAGGGATTATATCGCTAATTTAGAGAACCTCTCAGGACTTGATTTAGCAAAAAAGCATTTGCCCGATGCATTGGCCAAAGCGATAGAAAAACGCAAAAGAGACCTTTCAAAATGAAGTGGGTTTATCAATGCTTCGGGATATCCAAACAAGCTTTCTATAAACGCTTAAGCGTCTTTAAAAGGCGTAACCTGGAAGAACAAATCATTCTGGATCTCATTCAAGAGGTAAGAAAGGAATTGCCTAAAACAGGAGGTTTAAAGCTTTATAAAACAATCAAACCTGCACTTATTCAGAATAACATCAAAATAGGCAGAGATCGCTTTTATGAGCTTCTCAGAAGACATCGCCTACTCATCCCTAAAAGCAAAAGAGCTTACATTACTACTGACTCTAAACATCACTTTTATAAATATCCTAATCTAATAAAGGACTTCATTCCTACTGCTGCAGAACAGCTCTGGGTAAGTGACATCACTTACATTAAAACCGATGAAGGAAATGCGTACCTGGCTTTAGTGACAGATGCTTATTCTAAGAAAATTATGGGGTATAAATTAGATGATCACATGAAGACAAGTCTCTGCATCGATGCTTTAAGGATGGCTATCAGCCTAAGAAAATATCCAAATCAACAGCTCATTCATCACTCGGATAGAGGACTGCAATACTGTAATCCTAGCTATACCAACTTTGCAGAAAGTAAAGGCATATTTATCAGCATGACTCAGCAATATGACCCGTATGAAAACGCTGTAGCTGAACGAATCAATGGTATTTTAAAACAAGAGTTTGGTCTCGGGAAAACCATAGTAAATCTCAAATTAGCTCAGAAAATGATAAAAAAGGCTGTTAGCATATACAACTCAAAACGAATGCATTACAGCCTTAATTTTAAAACACCAGACTATGCTCACAAATCGCAAAACCATAATTATAAACCATAATTATAAACAATACAGAAAAATACCGATATTAGTCACCCAATAAGAAAATAGAAAAACCAAAAAAATGGTCAACCTATTTCAGTATGAGACAAAAAAATTATGAGATTAATAATCACAATTGGAATTTTACTTCTTCTAGGTTGCAATAAGCAACAGAAGAAAGTTGGAAATGAAAGTGACAATAATACTAACTTAGAAATGTATGATAAGTTGGTATGGAGTGGAATGTTACACTTTAAGGATCAAAAGTATGAATTGGCTTTATCCAACTTTCAAGATGCTTTCAGCATCATTCCAGACGAATCGGTCAACCCTTACTTTTACGCAACAGCGTCAGCCTTACATTTGGGTCAAGATGAAACAGCTAAACAACTACTAATTGACGCTATTGAAAAGACTAATGCTTCAGAAAGTTATTTTCTTAGATTTGAGGAGTTTGATAATTTCAGAGACAAAGAGTTGTTTAAAAGAATTCAGGACGATTACGATAAGCACAAAAAAGTCTTCTTTGACAACCTCGATAATCCAGAAGTTTATTATGAAATTGAGAATATGATAACAAAAGACCAAGAGGTGCGGACGGGAGATTATTCGACTGAAGAAATGCAAAAAGTTGATTCATTAAATATTGCGCGATTGATCGAAATCAATAAGGAATATGGCTGGCAAGAAAAGCAATGGTTACTTCTTTGGCATCATCGAGGAATACACCGTAATGACAACTACATTTGGAACTACTTTAGACCATTTATAAACGAAAAAATAGAAAAAGGCGAATTAAGGAAAGACTTTTGGGCAAAGTTCGATGATGAGAAATCTATGTTTAGCGAAAAAGGCACACAGATTTATGGAACTTATTGGAACAATTATGACCAATTCCCGATTGATGATATTGGAAAAGTTGATAGCTTGAGAAATAATGTTGAACTGCCACCATTAGCCTATTTGAAAAAAGTTTATGGAATAGTTCCACCAAAAGAATACGATAAAGAACTGCCTGTAACATTGTATATAAAAAATAGCGGTTTAAGTGATTGACCGGGAGTTGATTTTATAAAATAAAGTCGTTCATAAGCCGAAAAGTCAATGTGCAAATCCCGCTACTTTTTATATACAAGAACCGTTACCTGCCATTTTAAAAAAAAATCTCGACTATTAAATAAATGTCCTTACTAGAAGAATATAAAGGTTATCATCCATCATTTGAATCTAAGTTAAATTTATTCTCTGATGAAAATCGAGAAAAATTGATTAGGAAATTAACAAATGAGTCAAATAAGGATAATTTTCTATCAACCGTTTCAGAAATTTCATTTGGAGAAATGTTTGCCGAACTTGGAATTGAACTAAAATATGACAAAAAGTTCGAAAACAATCAAAGGCCAGATTGGTTTTTATCGTTAAATGAATCCAAGGCAATTTGTGATGTTTACAAACTTAGAAGAAGTAACAAGGATCAAATCAAAAGTAACTTTCAAAGTAGAATAATTGAAAAAATTGGGCAAATAAAAGCGAATTACTTTATAAAAATCACATTCTTAATTGAAGACTTCGATACTGACAACTATATTATTGATGATATCATTTTAAAACTTGATGAGTGGCTAACTAAAAAAGAATTAAGCCCTGGTGACCAAATTATAATATTTGACATATTCGAATTTTCTATTTTAGCAAATAACACAAAATATGATACAGTTAAATGGGTTGGAAACGCTAGCAATATTGACTACAAACACAATAAATTAAAACAATTATCTCATCAAAAACCTAATGAAATAACTAAGAAACTAACAAAGTATAATGAGCTAATTGAAAATCATAAGTTGTCATATTTCTTATGTATCGACATCGATTTTGTAAGTGGTTTTGAGCCTAGTGATTTTTATGAACACTACAAAGGCAAAGGAGTTGAATTTGTTGATTTTGGTAAATTTGACGATACAATGGACCAATTTAAACACTTGGGTAAGAATTGGACTGAATTGGGTTTATTCTATGACAATCCTCAATTAAGTGGTATTATTACTTATTACAATAGTGAATTTCAGATTCTACTAAATCCTCTAACGAAAAAATTATTGGATAAAGGAACGAACACACCTTTATTGAATAAATTAAGTGGGTTAAAAAAAAACGGCAGGTAACAGCGCATTCTATGAAAAGCAATCGTCCTGATCTTAGTTCAAATTTATAATATTTTTCTTTTAGCCCTATTTCATTTATTACTAATNTGTGGTCAATAGATATCTACCGCCACCAGCATCTCTATGAGTGTAAGTTAAAAAAGTCCATTCACTTGCTAACAAATGTGGTCTAACTTTAATTTAAAGGCTTAGCCACCTACGCTGTTTTGTGATATAGACTTTAAGTTCATTGTGAGCTTTGTTATTGGTTTATATGTTTATCTCTATTCTTTAATTTTCATCTTTTATTGTATGACTCCTATTTCATAAGGTATTCCTGTCTTTATAACAGCTAAGGTTCTACTCAGTAGCTTTCTGGCTACCTTGATGACTATCTTCTTGGTATCCTTGCCTAAATGCTTGCGATAATAATTCTGCATCACAGGGTCTGTTCTTATGGCTTGCCAGGAGGCTTCCACAAAATAAGATCGTATCAGTCTGTGCGCTCTCGGATTCATGCCCATAGTTTTATAACTGGATCCGCTTTGATGAATCCTTGGTGCAATTCCCACATAACCAGCCAAGTGTTTTAAACTACTGAATCGCCGAAGGTCTCCTAGTTCTGATAATATGCCACAGGCTACTATACCGCCTATCCCAGGGATGCTTCTTAAAAGATAATAATCCTTTTTGTAATGTTTTCTGCAATATGCTCGTAGCTGATTGGAAACTCCTCTTAATTCTTTATCAATAAATCGAAAGCTTCGCATCTTGCTCTCCAGGCTTCCTTTACCCGTTGAATAATCAAACTCCAATTTATCTATCCACTCTCTAAACTTATGGCTCCAGTGGTCATTATCATGCTCCTCAGGGATATGAACACCATAATACAAGAGCTGCATCTTGATAAGACTCTTAATACGCCTGTAGTCTTTCACCAAATCATTCCGCCTTCTAAAGAGACTGCGAAGTTCCTCTCGCTCTTTATCAGGGATAGGGATACTCTTCAAGCGACCATCTTTAAGCTCTCAGCTGATAAGTTGAGCATCTATCTTATCGGTCTTGGTAAAGCGTTCCTTGCCCTTACGGTGAATATCTGCTGGGTTAACTACCAATGAAGTCCAGCCATAACTTTCAAAACTCCTGTGAGCCTTGTATCCACAACACCCGGCTTCATAAGCTGTAGTGACTTCATGGCCTGGAAAGTGTTTAATGACATACTCATAAAGCTGGTCTGGAGAAGGTTCCATGCTAAAGGATTTGCCTGAAAACAAATCGGTGGAACAATGCACTTTCCAGTTTCGCTTGTGTATATCAATTCCAATATATAACTTTAACTCGGCACTAAGTTCAGTTTTCATTCTTTATATGTTTTGGTGAACTTTAAAGATACTTGACTTAGTGCTTTTTCATGGATGCTAACAAAAATGGCGGGATTTGGTGCTGAAACGAAAGGTTTGTGTATTTTTAGAAATTTAAATTTTAACCGAAAAGTTTGCGCATTTTAAGTCGCCACTTATGTTATGCGCGAGACGTTGTACACTATGCGAAAAAAAATTATTTACATATTAATATTTCTATTTAGTTCATTAAGTTTTGGTCAAAAAATTAAAACTATTACTGAATTTAATAAAGAAAATGATAGTTTAATCAAGACCCGTAAAACCGAATTTAGTAAATCAGGCAACCTAATTAAAGAAGTGAGGTTTGGCGGATATGATGCTATTTCAGAAACGTTCAGAAATAATGTTCGTATTATCAACTACGATAACGGACATAGAGTTTCTGAATATAATTGTGAAGATTTTGTTGCCAAAGATACTTGTGTAATCCGCTCATTTTCGACTTATAAATTTAATCCAAAAACAAAAATTGAGAAACAAACCAAATACGAATCTGACACACTAATTCGCTTTATTCGAGAAGTAAAAAGAAAAAATAGAATGCGAATTTCTAAAACTAATTCTTGGGAATTTGTTCCTGTTAAAGAACCTGATTATGAAAAAGCCTTGGTTTTGATAGACACTTCTTACTTTGATAAAAAGAACCGATTGATAAAACGATTGAATTACAATAGTCGTATAAAAGAGCCTTACATTGAAAAATATGCTTACTCAAAAAGCAAATACACTTATCAAAGAATTGGAACTGCAAGAGATACGACTATTACTTTTGACTATACCAAATTACAGAAGAAAGTTGACAAAAGAAATTTAGATTACAAATTCAACTCTGAAGATAATTACGAATATGAAATTGAATATTACTGAGAAAAGCACAGTGTACAACAGCGTATCCTATGAAAAGCAATCGTCCTGATCTTAGTTCAAATTTATGATATTTTTCCTTTAAGTCCTATCTCATTTATTACTAATTTTTAAATCACGTTTTATAAGGTTTGAAGCTTGCTCTCCAGGCTTCCTTTGCCTGTTGAATAATCAAACTCCAACTCATCTATCCAGTGTCTAAATTTATGGCTCTAATGGTCATTGTCATGCTCCTCAGGCATATGAACACCATAATACAAGAGCTGCATCTTGATAAGACTCTTAATACG
>NZ_JBHTIV010000003.1:0-178864 GCF_042677225.1 Psychroflexus salinarum | reverse complement strand
GTTAACTTCCTCAATACCTCAATTAGCGGGGCGCAAAACTACAACTCTTTTCCTATTCAAACCAAACCTTTTGTCAGGTTTTTTATATCTTTTTTACCACAAAAAACATAACACGCTCTCCTACTTTAGTTTAAATAGCTTAAAAATGTATGAGGTGTGAAAAATTGATTAAAATAACATGTGATCAAACTGTTCCTACTATTAAATTTTAACTTGCAGCATGAATTGGGATTTAGTATTAATGTCTGTAATATATGTATTCGCTGGTGCGATGCATTTTATCAAACCTAAAGTTTATGTGAAAATTATTCCTAAATTTTTACCTAAACGTAGAACTCTAAATTTAATCGCTGGAACTTTTGAAATTATAGCAGGCATTGGATTGCTAATTGGAGAAACTAGATCTTATAGTGCTATCCTAATTATATTGATGTTGATTGTATTCTTGCTTGTACATTTCAATATGTTGCGCGGAAAGAACTATTCACTTGGTGTTCCAAGATGGATTTTAATATTAAGAATTCCTCTTCAACTTGCATTAATATGGTGGGCATACTTATATATATAGACTATGGAAAAAGAATTTACTGAAAGAGAATTAGACCGAATTATTGAAATGGCCTGGGAAGACAGAACTCCTTTTGAAGCTATTGAATTTCAATTTGGCGTAACAGAAAGCGAGGTTATTAAAATCATGCAAAAGGAAATGAAACCCTCAAGTTTCAAAATGTGGCGTAAACGCGTCCAGGGAAGAGCCACCAAACATAGAAAACTAAGTAAAAGCTCTATGAAAAAATTTAAGTCGTCTCGACAGAAACAAATAACACATAACAAAATTTCTAAGCGATAAGTTATCGCTTAGAAATTAATTAATTAAGAGTAAATATCGTTAAGAATTACAGCTAATCTTATACCTGCTTTCTTCATTTGCAATTGAGCAACATTAAACCAGTCATACATATATCTATAACTTAGATTCTCATCTGCTTCTGCTGAGTTATAAACCTCTTGCGTTAATGCCCTACTTTCTTCTACCCAATCTAGCAAAGTTCCGGATTTGATAGATTGAACTTCTGACTTACTCAATTCTGGTAAACTTGCTGAAAGCTCAGTATAACTCATATTATAACTTTCTATCATTTTGGTATCCCAAACACTATGAAGATTGGTTGGGTTGTAAAACCATTTAACTTTAAAATCATTTGCCCCTTTATCTTCTTTGAGCCCAAAATGTAAAGGTTGGTGCATATCTCCAACCAGATGGATTAACATTTTCAAATAAAATTGTTCTTGTTCCTTATTGAGTTTATTCGATTTCAATTTCGAAATACACTCTTCAATACCAAAAACAATATCTCCTTTAGGATTTTTTTCTGCCTCAGCATAAGTTTGATCGAAAGGAATGTTGGCATAATGCCATGGCTTATATTCATCATAAGCTCTGTCACTTTTAATCTCATCTGCATAAGTAGAAGCATCGGCAATGGATTGACCATTCAATATTCTATCTATCTTTTTACTCACTCTAGATTTCAAATAGTTTTCCGCAGTCTCACCAACTGTACGGTGACCGTTTTGACCCCAGTCGTCTGAAGCTAGTAATGTCTGAGAAAATATAAGAAAAGCTAAAAAATATTTCATGTTGGTTTTTTTTTCAAATATAAATGGAATTGTATTAAGTAAACGTAAAGCCTTCAGTTTATTCTTAAAAAACATCTACATTATTCTTACTAAATGTTATAAACTTACAATCTAAACTCTTTAATTTGAGCAGTATTAAATTCAATGTAAAAGAAAATGATAAAGCTTATTTGTAGTGACATCGACGGAACTCTTCTGAATGCAGAAAGGCAACTTTCTAAAAAAACCATAGCTGAGATTGGTAAACTCAAGGACAAATTACCTGTTATTCTTATTTCTTCTAGAATGCCATCTGCAATGAAACATCTACAAAAGCAACTAAATATTATAAATCATCCTATTGTAGCATACAACGGAGGCTTGATTCACATAAATGATGACATCAAGCAGAGTACTACAATTCCTTTTGAAATTGTGAATAAAATCATCGATCTGAATGAGGATTGTCTCCATTTAAGCCTATACAATAATGACAACTGGTTTGCTCCTCAATTGGATCACTGGACTGAAAGGGAAACGAATAATACAAAAGTAAATCCTACGATAAAGCATAACAATGAAGTCTTGAAACATTGGAAAACCCATAGAAAAGGAGCTCATAAAATCATGTGTATGGGCGATACAAAGTTGGTGACGAAATTTTATGATCTCTTGTCTGAAAATTTCTCTAATGATATTCACTTATACAGGTCCAAAGACACTTATATAGAAATTGCTCCTAAACAAATTTCGAAACGTTCTGCAATTGAATTTTTAATAGAATCAGAATTTGGTTTGAATATGTCTGAAGTGATAAGCTTTGGTGACAACTTCAATGACATTGAAATGCTTGAAGCCTCTGGACTGGGAGTTGCTGTGGGAAACGCAAGAAAAGAAGTAAAACACATTGCTGATAAAACCATCGAAAATGCAAAAGAGGATGGAGTTGCAAATTTTTTGAATGATTATTTTAAAATGTCATAAGCCTTAATAATTGCTAATAATTTTTACTTTTACCCACTAAAGCTATATAATGGATAACAATCCGCTAATTACCAATGACGCAGTTGTTTTGGGCATCTTAATGCTTTCAATTGCTTTAATTTTTTATACTTCTAGCCAGAAAAGTGGCTTTTGGCATAAGTTTTACAAATTTGTTCCAGCACTTTTAATGTGCTATTTGATACCTGCTATTTTCAATTCTTTGAATATAATAAGCGACTCAACGTCTCAGCTTTATTTTGTTGCCAGTCGTTATTTTCTTCCAGCATCCCTAGTACTAATGACTTTGAGTATAGACTTAAAAGCAATCAAGAACTTGGGCTTCAAAGCTCTCATAATGTTTTTAACGGGTACTGTTGGGATTGTAATTGGAGGACCTATTGCGATTTTGATAGTATCTATTTTCTCTCCAGAAACGGTAGGCGGGGCTGGCCCTGACGCTGTATGGAGAGGTCTTTCCACACTTGCTGGAAGCTGGATAGGCGGTGGAGCGAACCAGGCTGCAATGCTAGAAATATTTAAATATAATCCAGAAAAATACGGTGGAATGGTTTTGGTTGACATTGTAGTTGCAAACCTCTGGCTAGCGATAATCTTATTAGGAATAGGAAGATCTGAAAAAATAGACAAATGGCTTAAAGCTGATAATTCTGCCATTGAAGAATTGAAAGAGAAAGTATCACAATATACTAAAAGCGTCTCTAGAACTCCTGAACTTAAAGATTACATGATAATGCTTGGACTAGCATTTTTTGCTGTAGGATTTTCGCATTGGGCTTCAGAACATATATCACAGTTTCTGCTTACAAACTTTGAAGTTTTTAGTGATAAGTCTTCTGCTTTATCATCATTTTCATCAACATTTTTCTGGATGGTTACCATTGCTACAGCCTTTGGAGTTGGATTGTCTTTTACTAAAGCAAAGTCTTATGAAGGTACTGGAGCAAGTAAAATCGGTGGTATATTTATTTACTTTCTCGTAGCAACTATAGGGATGAAAATGGACTTAGCGGCTGTGTTTGAAAACCCTGGATTGATACTTATTGGTCTGATATGGATGAGTATCCATGCAGGCTTACTGATATTGATTGCAAAACTCATCAAAGCGCCTTATTTCTTTTTGGCTGTGGGAAGCCAGGCGAATGTTGGCGGAGCAGCATCAGCACCTGTCGTAGCCTCAGCCTTTCACCCTTCCCTTACAAGTGTTGGTGTATTACTAGCTGTGTTTGGATACGTTGTAGGAACATACGCGGCGCTAGGTTGTACAATTTTAATGGAAATCTCATCAAATATTTAATAAAACAATACATGAAACATTTTTTATCACTCATTATTTTCACCATCCTATTAACTTCGTGTCAAAAAGACAAAGAAAATTTATTCATTACCGGGAATATTGATGGTCTCAAGAAAGGAAAACTTTATCTTCAAAAAATAGGAGATTCAAGTCTGGTGGTTGTAGATTCTATCCAAATCTCTGGATCGTCAGAATTTGCATTTAATACTTATATTGAAGAGCCACAGCTCATGTTTATAGAATTGGAGAGAAATAATGGAGACAATTATCCTGAACTTATCAACTTTTTCGCTGAACCAGGTGAAATAAGAATTACTACAACTCTGAAAAATTATGGTATGGATTTAGAAATTGTTTCTGAATTTGAAAACCAGAAGAAACTCGAAGAATATAAAGAAATTGTAAAACGATTTAATTCTCAGCGATTAGATTTAATTGAAGCTAATTTTGAGGCAAATAAATCTCAAGACGAAAGTAGAATTGATAGTATAAATAAGAAATTCAATTCTATTTTGAAGCGCAAATACCTTTATACTGTCAACTTCGCTCTGAATAATAAAGATCTGGAAGTATCTCCTTATGTTATATTATCTGAAGCTTTTGATGCTAACCTTAAATACCTGGATACTGTTTATAATTCTTTAGAAAAACCAGTTAGAAATTCTATATACGGGAAGCAACTGAAGGAACTCATCGAAGAAAGAAAAAAGAATGATGAGGAAAGTTTAAAAACTGAAGTTATTGATAGTATTTCAAAATAATAATCAATAACTTCAGTATTGAAAATAAAATTAAAGGTTGTTGAGTCTTTTTATAAACTCATCAGCCTTTTTGTTTATAGATTCTTTTACAGATTTTAAATGCTTACCTCTGTCGTCAATATCTTTTTTATTGATTTGCTCAACAAACTGATCGAATTCTGATATAACATCGTCTACAAGTTCTTCAGTCTTTTCTTTGAAATCTTCTGAACTTGCCTCTTGATTGATTAATGCTCCGTCTATGATTTCACCAAAACGGTCATTAAGGTCTTTTTTTAGTTGCTTTTTACTAGCCATTTTATAAAAATTAATTTTTGCAAAAGTAAACTAATTTAAAAAACTAGATGCTGATTTCTAAAAGTTTGGTGCCTCTTGATTTTATTTCTAAAATATCAATGCAAGCTGGGATAAGTATTGTTTCCATTGAGGATATCTTATATTCTCTATCTTGATGAATTATTATTGCTTCAGTTAAGCCAACATTCATAAGTATAACAAAAGAGTCAATAGTTGAATAATTAAGCCTCAACCTCCCTGTAAACTCTAAAAATTTAGTCTTGAAATAAGGTGTATCTGCTAGTGAAACTTTAGTATTCAATTTAGAGTCGTACTGAATTTTAAAGTCTGATTTGTTACTAAAATCAATTGCTTCTAAAGCAAGGTCAGTATGAAGTTCTCTAGAATTTCCTTCTTCATCAGTTCTATTCCAGTCATAAAGACGATAAGTAATATCTGACGTCTGTTGGATTTCTGCAAGCAAAACACCTGCACCTATGGCGTGTACAAGACCTGGTTTTATAAAAAAAGCATCTCCCTCTTTGACATGAACTGAATTCAGAGATTGTTCCAACTTTCCTAATTCTTGTAAATCTTTAAACTTACTTACAGATATACTTTCTTTAAAATCTAATATCAGCTTAGCATCACTTTCAGATTCTATGATGTACCACATTTCAGTTTTACCAAAACTATTGTGACGCCTTTTTGCGAGTTGGTCATCGGGATGTAGTTGAACTGATAGATTATCTTCAGCTTCAATGAATTTTATCAAGATTGGAAATTCTGTCTTAAATCTTTCGTAAACAGATTTACCTAGAAGTTGATCTTTAAACTCATTAATTAAATCCTCAAGATTTTTTCCTTTTAGGTTCCCGCTTTCAACTACAGAAAAATCATCTTTTATGCCACTTATTTCCCAACTTTCACCAATCTTTTTATTACCAAGGTTTTGATGAGTTTTAGAATGAAATCTATAACCTCCCCAAATCTTTTCTTTAAGAATAGGTGCAAACTTTAAGGGATATAGCACTAATCTATTTTTTTTACAGCGTTTAACGCTTTCTTCATATGCTTAGAAGCGTCTAAGCTATTGAATTTGAAAATAATTTTTCCCTCACCATCGATAACAAAAGTTTCTCTTCCTGGGACCAATCCAAGTAAGCTTTTCTTAATCCCGAATTTCTTCCTCACTTTACCACTTGAATCTGATAGTAAAATGAAGGGAAGGTTATGTTTTTTTGCGAATTTCGAATGAGACTTTTCTGAGTCATTACTTATACCTATTACTTCTGCGCCGGCTTCTTTAAAATCTTCATAACTATCTCTAAAGCTACAAGCCTCTTTTGTGCAGCCAGGTGTAAAATCTTTCGGATAAAAATAAATTACAACAGGCTTTTTACCTATAACTTTTTTAGAATCAAAAACATTTCCGTTTTGGTCTTTAAGTTCGAAATGTGGTACTTTTTCTCCTTTTTCTAATGACATCTTACTCTCCTTTATATGTTACAAAATTTCGAGGTGTTTCATAGAGTGTTATTTCTAATTGATGATCCTCTTTCAATTTTGGTTTTAGTTTATTCCAAATCACGACTGCAATATTTTCTGCAGTTGGATTCAAGTTCTCAAATTCAGGAACTTGTTCATTTAAGTTTTTATGATCAAACGCATCTTCAACTTCAGATTTAATTAAATCTTTTAAGATCTTTACGTCCATTACAAAACCAGTTTCCTGATCAATTTCACCTGTTACTGAAGCTATGAGCTCGTAATTATGACCGTGATATTGTGGATTATTGCACTTGCCAAAAACTTCTTCATTCTTCTCGAAAGGCCAATCCTTTCTATATAATCTATGCGCTGCATTGAAGTGAGCTTTGCGATGTACTGTAACTTTCATATGCTTAAGTTGAAGATTTGACCATTTCACTCTTATGTTTTTCAAAAATAATTTTGAACCATTCAGTATAATTATCTGGATTTTTCTTGATATCAACTTCAATATCTTCAAGTTTCATCCATTTCCAATCATTTACCTCATCTGGATTTGGTTTTGGCTCATTATTATACTCTCCTACAAGAATATAATCATATTCGTGTTCAGTCAGGCCATTTTCAAATGGAGCTTTATAAATAAACGAAATTGTTTCCTGAAGGTTTGTACTAAACCCCATTTCTTCTTGAAGCCGCCTTTTTCCAGCTTCTATGTTGGTTTCATTTAATTTTTGATGACTACAACAGGTATTTGTCCATAAGCCTGGAGTATGATATTTTGATAGAGCTCTTTGCTGAAGCATCAACTCATTTTTAGAGTTATAAATAAATACTGAAAATGCTCGATGAAGCTTAGCCTTTTCATGAGCTTCAATTTTTTCCATTGTACCGAGTGGATTGTCATTTTCGTCCACTAAAATTACGTAGTTTGAAGTGCTATCTGTCATAAATTCAAAAATACAAAATAACTTGTATCTGGGTACAAATAAGAAAAGCACCTTGGCTTAAAAGGTGCTATTTATGAATTATTTAGTAATTGACATATAAATTTTAAAAACGGTTTTCTCCTCGAAGACCAACAACAAAGGCACCTTCTACTCCTTTATTTCTCAATTCTGCTTTGTAAGCATCAGCTTGTTTTCTTGTAGAAAAAATAGAAGAGAAATAACGTTTATAACCATCGCTATAAACATGACTAAAAACATTTTTTATATTATCAAATTGGACATTAGAGTTTTTACCAAAAGCACCTATTTGAACAGTGTAGACTTCTGTATTTGTATTTTTAAAATCGTAATAAGTTGATTTTTCAGAATTGTCAACATTTTTCTTTTCTGAAGCTAAAATTTCACTACGAATGTCTTCGGGAGTTTCATTATCATTTAATATAATGAATTCCGACCTTCTATTTAGAGCATGCTCTTCTTCTGAACACTCAACACCGTTTGAGCACTCGTTGACTAGCTGGGTTTCTCCATATCCTCTCCCTGAAATTCGATTTCCGCTAATTCCTGCCTTTTCAATAATGTAATCTTTGGTAGCAGTCGCACGCTTATCAGATAAGATTTTGTTATAGGCATCACCTGCTCTACTATCTGTATGAGATCTTACATCTATCCGCATTTCGGGATAGGATTTTAAAACCACTATTATTTTCTGCAATTCAACCTCAGCATCAGATCGAATTTGAAATTTGTCAATATCAAAATAGATAGGATCCAATTGCAGTAACTGACTCAAATCATCACCTTTATCAGCCTTAGTTACGCCAAGTTCATCTCCTGCTTGAGCATTAAAATCCAGTGAGTTTTCAGTTCCAAAATCAGAATTTGTACTTACCAATTCTTCTATTGTAGCAAAACCATCTTTAGAAACCCTTACTACATATCGAGTGTCACAGTCAACTTCAAACTGATAAAAACCTTCAGAATTAGTCGTGGTCGATTTCAATAAATTCAAATCTTCATCAAATAATTCAACTTTAGCGTTTGTAAGAGCTTCTTCGCCGTCTGTTGTAAAAATTTTACCGTTTAACATTTGAGAACAAGCAGTCATAAGTTTTTCAAGCTGAGTAAGTGAATACAGGTTATCATTAGATTCACCTTCACCTCTATTAGAAGCAAAAAAGCCTTTTTTGAGTTTTGAGTTTATAATAAAACTAAAATCATCTTTATTGCTATTGATAGGTCTACCCAAATTAAAAACCTCTCCCAACTCACCATTATCTTTGATTACTGCCACAAAAACATCCAATCCACCTAAACCAAGATGACCATCTGAGGAAAAGTAAAGCAGGTTATCTTCACTTACAAAAGGGAAACTTTCCCTTCCTTCAGTATTAATAAAGTCGCCTAAATTTTCCGGCTCGCTATATGTATTATTCCCTAAAACATCTACTCTGAAAATATCTGACATTCCTCTTGTACCTGGCATATCTGAAGAAAAATACAAGGTTTTATCATCATTGCCTAAAGAAGGGTGAGCAACAGAATAGTTATCGCTGTTGAACGGTAGCTCCTGAGGCTTAGTCCATTCATTTTCTGAATTCATTTCAGATTTGAATAATTTCAGATAACTCACACCATCTTCACCGCGATTCAACTTATTTCCAGAAAAATTATTTCTGGTAAAGTAAACTGTTTTTCCATCACTTGTGAAAACTGCAGAAGACTCATGAAACTTAGAATTTAAATTTTCTGAAAAGTTGACGGGTTCTGATTCTATATTTAGAGAATCTGAGAGATCAACACCATATAAATTGAGATATGGTTGATTATTCCATTCATGTACCCGTTTTACTGAAGATGAAATGGGTCTATTCGATGCAAAAACCATTTTTTTACCTCCATAAAATGAAGGAGAAAATTCAGAATATTCAGAATTTATGGAAAGTGAATTGATACTAAATCTTCCAGATTGCATTTCTATGAGCTCCAAATAGTTCCTTTCTTTTTTCAATTTTGAAACTCTACTATCGCTATCATTTATCGCATCAAACTCAAGCATAATTTGATCTGATTTTTCGTATTGTTTTGCACTTTTTAGTGATTGAGCATATCTAAACAAATACTCTTTTGTAAGGTTTGGATTTAATTTATACAATCTTTCATACCAAACTAAGGCATTTTCCTGATCATTATTGAAATAGTAAGAATCTCCAAGTTTTTTAAATAAATTCTCAGATTCATAACCACTTCTTGCTACTTCGAGATATATTTTTTGAGCATCAATAAAAGCATAACCCTCAAACATTTTGTCGGCTTCTTTCAATTTATCAACCTGAGCATTGACTAAACTTGAAAAAAGAATAGTTAATAAAAAAATTATATGTTTAATGTTCATCTTCATAGTTTAGAAAAATCTCGGTGTATACATCCTTTTATATTTCTTGAAAAGTTCAAACCTTGCAAAAAATTCAAGTGATCCATCATTATAGCTTGATAATGTTGAAGTATCTCTATCGTAAGACAAACCTAACAATATAGAGTCGCTGACTTGAAAGGCAAAAAGACCTGAAAAAGCTGAATTTAATCTATAAGCCGCTCCGACAGTTAATTTATCGTTTATTAAAAAATTAGATGATAATTCAGCTAGCAAAGGAGAGCCACTTACGTGCCTCATTAGTATAGATGGCTTGAATTTCAATGAGGGGTTAATATCAAATACTAAACCTGCAGTTAAGAAATAATGTAAGCGATCTCTTACTGTTGCATCAGCAACGTTACTATCAGAAAAACGATCTGATCTTAACAAGGCAGGAACACTTAAGCCAATGAAGTATTGATCGTTATAAAGTAAAGCTCCTAAGCCTACTTGAGGCGAAAATTTATTTTCAATATTATTTTCAAATTCCGGATCATTAGGCAGGGAATTCAAATCATTAAAATCAACATTTAACATATTGATTCCAGCATTTATTCCAAATGATAGTTTAGTATATCTATTAACTTCTATAGCATAGCTGTAAACCGCATTAATATCTGTTTGTTTTGTAACTCCAATCTGATCATTAACTATATTAAAACCCAATCCCATTTTCCCGTCTTTTATAGGTGAATGAGCAGACAATGTCTGAGAGGTTGGAGCACCATCAAACCCAAGCCATTGAGATCTATGTAAAACAGTTGCACTAAGTACATCTCGTGACCCTGCATATGCTGGATTTATACTCATCGTATTATACATATACTGAGTAAAATTTGGGTCTTGTTGTGCATTACTTCTTAAACTAAACAAAAGAAATAATACCACTAAGCTCGTATATAGAATTCGACTTTTAGTCATCATTCATTATTAATTTAAATGTAAATACCCGTTTCTTCTTACAGGATCACCTACTTTGTTTATATAATTCAAAATGTAAAAATAGGTTCCAGTTGGAAGTCTTTTATCTTTCTGAATTGTAATGTTTCCATCGCTAAAACCATAGAATTTAACTTCTTCATTGTCATAGCCTTCAGCATCAAAAACCTTTACACCTTGCCTATTAAAAATTTGAACTGAATTTTCTGGATAATTCTCAATACCCTTTATAAAGAAAAAGTCATTAATTATATTTTCTTCAGATCCTACAGCATTGAATATTTCAATATCATCTTTTAAAAATCCATCGCTATCTGAATTTACGATTTCACCTGCAAGGACTATGGTTATTGTTGGGTCTGTTCCTTCTGTTTGTGAAGCATTAGTTGGAAAATTAGTATCTTCGGTATCAATTTTTGAAGTAGTTTCACCAGCTAAAACTTCTATAGACCAGTCACCATCGCTATTGGTTTCAACTTCAAATTCATTGGCATCCACATCCGTTATTAATATGCTTACATTCGGAATACCATCTTCATTTGAATCTTGTGTTTCATTACCGTTATCATCATAGTAAAGACGACCTGTTAAAATCCCCGTTGTTTCTTCAACAAAAAATCCATCTGCATCAAATCCATTGGCATTGGAACCTATAAAAATTGTCGTAGGGTTTGTCCCTTGAGTTTGTACTGCTCCTTGTGGAAAGTTAGAATCACTTTCAATAATTGTAGAAGTGGTTGTACCTATGGACACTGGAGTAAACCATTGACCGTTCTCGTCTGTAGTAAGTGTTAGAATACTGCCATCAGACTGCTCAATTTCTACTTCAACATTGGCTATTCCAGGCTCTTCAGGATCTTGGGTACTATTATTGTTTTCATCCAGATATAGGATTCCACTTAAAGTACCGGTCTGATTTTCTGTAAAGAATCCATCTAGTTCTTCTGGAACTTCTTGTCCTGC
Source organism: Psychroflexus salinarum (assembly GCF_042677225.1). Taxonomy (NCBI): domain Bacteria; kingdom Pseudomonadati; phylum Bacteroidota; class Flavobacteriia; order Flavobacteriales; family Flavobacteriaceae; genus Psychroflexus; species Psychroflexus salinarum. The sequence goes on along the minus strand of NZ_JBHTIV010000003.1, from coordinate 167,149 downwards.
AGTTACTTGAGTAGTGGTTGGATTGTCCCCTTGTGTCTGGCCTGCACCCTGAGGAAAATCAGGATCGGTTTCATCGATTGTAGAGATGACAGTTCCTTCAGCAACAGTTGTAGTCCAGTCGCCATTTTCATCTGTAGTCAAATTCTGACTTATTCCTTCTCCATCAACAACTTGAACTGAAATGTTTGGCATATTAGGTTCATCAGGATCCTGTTGTCCATTTCCATTATTATCAAAATACAAATGACCCGAAAGAATTTCAGTTATGCTAGGGTCTTGTACGAAATATCCAATATTACCTGAAAACGTATTAGCATTCGCTATTACAAAAGTAGATATTGGATTATTGCCTTCAGTTATTACTGAACCTTGTGGAAAATCTGAATCTTCTTCATCCACATTAGAAATAGTTGCCCCAGCTGGAACTTCAATAGACCAATTACCATTGGCATCTGTAGTTTGTATTGTTAAGTTATTAAAAACATCAATGATTTCAACATCAACGTCTGGCATATCATACTCGCCAACATCTTGTGTTCCATTACCATTGTCATCAAAATAAAGATGGCCTGTTAGGGTTCCAGTCAAATTTGGATTTGGAACGAAAAAACCATCATCTTCAGAAAAGGTTGTATTACCAACAGCTACAAAAGTCGTTGTTGGATTACTACCTTCTGTTTGAACAGCACCCTGAGGTATATTGGAATCCTGTAGATTTATTTCTGATACTGTATTTCCCGCCGGGACTTCAATAGACCAATTTCCATTTTCATTAGTAATAACCGAAGATGTAATTCCAAAAACATCTGTGATTTCGATTTCAACATTGTTTAAATTAGGTTCACCAGAATCTTGATTAGAGTTTCCATTGCTATCTAAATATAGATGGCCTGTAAGTGTGCCCACAAGATCTGGATCTGTGATAAAAAAACCAGTATTACCTGATAGTACGGATACATCTGCTGGTACAAAAGTCAATGATGGATTGACGCCCTCAGTTTGAGTAGCTCCTTGTGGAAAGTCTGGATCATCTTCAATCACCTCAGATTTAGTAACTCCTGAAGGAACTAAAATTGACCAATCTCCATCGGCGTCAGAAGTTAAAATCGTGATATTTCCGAAAACGTCAGTGATTTCTACATCTACATTTGGCATGTCTGGTTCGCCAATGTCTTGAGTTCCGTTTCCATTAGTATCAAAGTATAAATGACCAAGAAGAGTTCCTTCCAAATTTGGATCTGTAACAAAAAAACCGAAATTTCCAACAAAAGTAGTTTCATCTGCCACTGCAAAAGTAAGTGATGGATCAAAGCCTTCTGTTCTTGTAGCCCCCGTTGGAAAGTCTGGGTCCTGTTCATCTATGTTGGAAAACGTATTTCCAGCAGGAACAATAACAGACCAATCTCCATTAATATCTGTTTCAACTAAGGTGACATCTGTATAAACATCAATAATTTCAACATCTACATTAGGCATATCTGGTTCTCCAAAATCTTGATTACCATTTCCATTCGTATCAAAATAAAGGTGTCCTACCAACTCACCAAACTGACTTGAATCTGGGATAAAAAAGCCATCATCATCTGATAGAATTGTAGAATCTACCGGAACAAAAGTTGTAGTAGGGTCGGTACCTTCTCTTTGCACTGCTCCCTGTGGAAAATCTGGATCATTTCTTTGAATTGCAGAAATTGTACTTCCTGATGGAACTACAATTGACCAATCTCCATTAGCATCGGTTTCCAGAATACTTACATCTCCAAACGTGTCTGTAATTTGAATATTTATATTAGGTAGATCAGGTTCTCCAGCATCCTGAGTTCCGTTTCCATTCGTGTCTAGATATAAATGACCTAGTAATGTGCCCTCAAATTCTGTATCAACTACAAAATAACCATCATTATCTGATAAAATATCGGCTCCTGCAATAACTTGTGTTGATGTAGGATCAAAACCTTCTGTTTGATCAGCTCCTTGTGGAAAGTCAGGATCTAGATTATCGTTATTAGAAATAGTGTTACCTGCTGGCACCTCGATTTCCCAATCTCCATTTACATCTGTTTCAAGTATTGTTGTATTCCCAAAGGAGTCTATGATTTCAACATCTACATTAGGCATATCTGGTTCGCCAAAGTCTTGATTACCATTACCATTTTCATCAAAATATAAATGACCTCTTAAAATTCCAGTACCTAAAAACCCATCGAACTCTTCATAAGTTTGAGCATTGATAACTTCGGTTGTTGTTGGGTTCGAACCTTCTGTTTGTGATGATCCTGTAGGAAAACCTGGAGCAGTTTCGTTTATGAGTGATACAGCAGTTCCCTGGGGCACTCTTATATTCCAAGCACCATTGCCATCTGTAACTAAATTAATAACATTTCCAAGAGAAGTTGTTACTTCTACAGGAATATTAGCAATACCGGATTCGTTAGGGTCTAAGTTACCGTTACCATTATCATCAAAATATAAAATGCCAGAAAGAACCCCCGATTCAAAAAACCCATCATTTTCTGTGAATGTTTCTAAACCCTGCGGTATATTATGCGTTGAAGAATTAGTTCCTTCAGTCTGAAAAGCTCCTGTAGGAAAATTAGTGTCAGTTTCATCTACATTTACTACAACAGGACCAAATAATACAGTTGCTAACCAATCTCCATCAATATCAGTTGTTACTGTTTGAGAATTTCCATATTGGTCAGTAATGAAAACATCTACGCTAGGCATATCAGGTTCTGCAGGATCTTGTAATCCGTTTCCATTTATATCAAAATAAATATGACCCTTAGCATCGCCTTGGAATGTAAATCCTTTAGTTTCAGCTTCCACCGTTTCATTTGCAATAACAAATACACTACTTGGGTCTGAACCCTCCGTTTGTAGAAATCCAATCGGCAAGCTTGATGAGTCCATTATCAACTGAGCATCACCCTCTATTACTTCAGCTGACCAAATCCCATCAGAATTAGTTGGAGCAGTTTGTCCATTCCCGTTAGAATTCACGATTATGACTCGAACCCCTTCAAGTCCAGGTTCTCCAACATCTTGAGTTCCATTACCATTGAAATCTGCATAAATAAAGCCCTCCACGGTACCGGAGGCACTCAGCCTTTGCATTAGTTCTTCAAATGGACTTGGTATGTATGATTTCTCTTCTTGAGCAGTAATTTCTAAGCCTTGAAAAATCAATACAAGCAAGAATATAAGAGATGAAGTTGTTATTCTCATGTAATAGAATTTTAACACAAATATATATTAAAGATTTCAGAGTCTTTCGATTTAATTAAGCAAAAATCATCAATAAATAGGTGAATATAATTGATTTTAGTATTAAAAAATTAAATTTGCAACATGAAAATAAATAAGGAAATCAATCGCCGAAGAACTTTCGGTATTGTATCTCACCCTGATGCTGGTAAAACAACTCTAACTGAAAAACTACTTCTTTTTGGAGGTGCAATCCAAGAGGCAGGCGCTGTTAAATCAAATAAGATAAAAAAAACCGCCACTAGTGACTTTATGGAAATAGAGCGTCAAAGGGGGATTTCGGTAGCCACTTCGGTTTTAGGATTTGAATATAAAAATATAAAAATCAATATTCTTGACACGCCTGGTCACAAGGATTTTGCTGAAGATACCTTTAGAACACTTACAGCAGTAGATAGCGTAATCGTAGTAATTGATGTTGCGAAAGGTGTTGAGGAACAAACGGAAAAGCTTGTAAAAGTTTGCCGAATGCGCAATATTCCTATTATAGTATTTATCAATAAAATGGATAGAGAAGGAAAGGATGCCTTTGAACTTCTCGATGAAATTGAGCAGAAATTAGGCCTCCACGTTACACCATTAAGTTTTCCTATTGGCATGGGTTACGACTTCAAAGGTATTTATAACATTTGGGAAAAGAACGTCAATTTATTTACTGGTGACCCTAAAAAGGACATAGAAGAAACAATTAAAGTTAGTGATTTATCTACAGATGAAATTGATCAGCTTATCGGTACTGATTCTGCAGATACCTTAAGAGAAGAGCTTGAACTCGTTCAAGGTGTATACCCTGAATTTAATATCGACCAATACAAACGAGGAGAACTGCAGCCAGTATTTTTTGGTTCTGCTCTTAATAATTTTGGAGTTCGTGAGTTACTGGATTGTTTTATTGAAATCGCACCTCCTCCACGTCCAAAACAAAGTGACATTAGAGAAATAAAGCCTGAAGAAGATAAATTTACCGGTTTTGTGTTTAAGATTCATGCCAACATGGACCCTCGCCATAGGGACAGACTGGCCTTTGTAAAAGTCGTTTCTGGAAAATTTGAAAGAAACAAACCTTACCTCCACGTAAGAAGCAACAAGAACCTTAAATTTTCCAGTCCCAATGCTTTTTTCGCCGAACGTAAAGAAATCGTGGACGAGATGTTTCCAGGAGATATCGTCGGACTTCACGATACAGGAACCTTCAAAATTGGAGACACCCTCACTGAAGGTGAAATTCTTCAGTACAAAGGTATTCCCAATTTCTCACCAGAGCATTTTAGGTATATTAATAATGCAGATCCGATGAAGTCCAAACAGCTCAATAAAGGTATTGAGCAGTTAATGGACGAAGGTGTTGCCCAGTTATTTACCCTTGAACTGAACAACAGAAAAATTATTGGAACTGTTGGCGCTCTTCAATACGAAGTGATTCAATACAGACTGGAACACGAGTACGGTGCTAAATGTTCTTATGAAAACATCAATGTTTACAAAGCCTGCTGGGTAGAGCCCAAAGATCCTAAAAGTGAAGAGTTCAAAGAATTTAAACGTGTCAAAGCAAAGTTTTTGGCTAAAGACAAGGCAGACCAACTCGTTTTTCTTGCCGATTCTGAATTCTCTTTACAAATGACACAGCAGAAGTATCCAAATATTACATTTCACTTTACATCGGAGTTTTAATGTTTTTTGGAGCCGGGAACCTGCTTTCCGCTTCAAGTCCTCACACTTCCCCAAAGCTTTGGGGATTGTGGGAACTCCGAGCTTTTCGCTACAATCAGGCTAGAACAACCTGCACTTAAGGTGTAAGGTTTCTTTTTTCTTCATCATAATATATATATGCTGATGCATAGTAAGCTATAATTCCAAGTATTGGTAGAATCCAAATTATGGATATGAATATAACTTTACCCATCAATTGCTTCTGAACTATGAGTATGTGAAGGGATAAGATGATGTTTAATCCAAATAAAGACATAAGAAAAATATGAATCAACGGTTCTGGTAGTATTAATTCCATAAGCTTATCTATTTATCTATTTGAGATTTATTTTTAATTATTGCTACATGTAATGAATAAATGCTATACAAACATAGAATTAAATTTTATTTTATGATTACGGTTTGACCGTAAATTTTAACTATTTCGCAAGAATTAGATCATAAAATCTTCTAGTGATAAAGGCTCAGAGTTTTTAAACCTAGAAATCAATAATTGAGTTTATGCCGGAAAAAATTGGATTTTAAATGTTTATGTACGGAAGTAAGAAGAAGTTTACACTCGTTTGATTCCAATAAGCCTCCCTAAATGAATTCTACAAATCTATAGACAATAATAAGTTTACATTTTAATCATTTTTAATCTTTGTTATCAGGTTTTGGATTTATGCTATATTTGATCTAACTCATCATATTAAAAATTTGATCTTTACCAAATGCAAATCGGGGTCTGATTTGTATTTCATATCTAAAACAAACTATTTTGAAATCATTTAGGATAAAACTAATTGTAGCCCTTTTATTACTGGCCCTGGTGTTTTTAACCGGGGTGTTTGGTTTTAGAATTATAATGGATTTGAATTGGATAGATGCATTTTACATGACAGCGATCACCATTACAACTGTTGGCTACAGGGAAGTGGTTTTACCTTCAGATGAAGCGAAAATATTCATAACTATACTTATACTATCAAGTGTAGTTATCCTGGGTTTTGTAGTATCAGTTGTGACAGAATATTTTATATCTTTCAGTTCTTTGAATGATTTAAGACAAAAGCGTAAATTGAAAAATATTCAAAAAATGGAAAATCATATTATTGTTTGTGGCTATGGAAGAAATGGTCAGCAGGCAGCAAGAAAGCTTATGGAATTTCATAAAGAATTTTTGGTCATAGATAAGAACCAGGATTTATTAGAGAAAAGTGACCTAAAATCTGAACAGTATTTGGTTGGAAATGCAAATGACGACGATATTTTACTCACTGCAGGGATTAAAAAAGCCAGTAATCTTATTACAGCTTTACCTGACGATGCTGATAATCTGTTTATAGTTCTGAGCGCCAGACAACTTAATAACAACTTAAGAATTATTTCCAGAGCAACGGAGGAAACCAGCTATAGAAAGCTAAAATTGGCTGGTGCAAATAATGTCATCTTACCCGATAAAATTGGAGGCCAGCACATGGCTTCTTTAATTGTAAGTCCAGATTTGCTGGAGTTTTGGGATAATTTAAGTTATGGTGACAGTAACAGCGTTAATCTGGAGCAAGTTTCATTTGAGCAACTTTTTGACCATGAAAAACCATCTACAATCCTGGAGCTGGATTTAAGACAAAAAACAGGCTGTACAATTATAGGTTTTAAATCTGCAGATGGAGAATACATTGTCAATCCTAACCCTAAAATTCAGCTTACACCAAATTCAAAAATCATAGTGATCGGAAATTCTGATCAAATCAAAACTTTACAGGAAGTTTATTCAATATAACCTTTTTCCCGCATCCAGTCATCGTTAAACATCTTACCCACATATCGACTACCGTGATCATGAAATAAAACAACCACTACATCATCTTTTTTGAAATGCTCTTTCAGCTGTAAAAGCCCTTTGACTGCTGCTCCTGCTGAGTTCCCTAAAAACATCCCTTCTTCTTTAGCTAATTTTTGTGTGTAAACAGCAGCATCTTTATCGGTGACTTTAGTGAAGCCGTCGATGCCATCAAACCTTACATTCAAAGGCAGAATATCTTCGCCGATGCCTTCTGTGACATAAGGATAAATTTCATTTTCATCAAATTCACCTGTTTCATGGTATTTTTTGAACACCGAACCATAGGTGTCGATTCCCCAAACTTTAATGTCTGGATTTTTCATTTTCAAATAACTGCTTACACCAGAAATGGTTCCACCAGTTCCTACACCAACAACAAAGTGAGTGATTTTTCCGTCTGTCTGATCCCAAATTTCAGGTCCGGTCGTTTTGAAGTGAGCTTTACAGTTAGAAGGATTGTCATACTGATTCACATACCAGGAATTAGGCGTTTCTTTAGCCAGTCTTGCCGAAGTCGAATAGTAAGACCTTGGATCATCTGGAGCCACATCAGTAGGACAAACATGAACATCACATCCTACAGCCCGTAAAATATCCATCTTCTCCTTACTCTGCTTATCACTCAGAACACAAACCACTTTGTAACCTTTAACGATGGCCACTAAAGCCAATCCCATTCCTGTATTCCCTGAAGTTCCTTCTATAATAGTTCCTCCGGGCTTCAAAGCTCCGCAGGCCTCAGCATCTTCTATCATTTGCAAAGCCATCCTGTCTTTTACAGAATTTCCAGGGTTGAAGGTTTCATACTTTGCTAGTACCAAAGCATCGATGTCTTCAACTATTTTGTTCATTTTCACCATCGGTGTCTTACCAATAGTTCCAAGGATATTTTCAGCGTAATCCATAATTTTTATTTAGTTGCGCAAATATAAAAAAAGTAATAATCAAAAACTGAGTTATAATCCATAGACTAATTCCAATCTTTCTCTATTCAAATTTCATGGCTTTCACCGGAGAAATTTTTGTGATAATAACAGAAGGGATCAAAAGCATCAATACGCAAAGCAGCAAAGTCCCTATGTTAATGATCAAAATATAATCCAGACTGAGATAGATTGGAGCTTCAGACACATAGTAAGTCTCAGGATTAAGTGGAATAACTTTTAAATACTTCTGAATGAGTAAAAGTGAAATCCCGATGAGATTACCCCAAAACAAACCTTTGAAAATCAAGAAGCCAGCATTATAAAGAAATATTTTTCGGATGGACCAGTCTGAAGACCCCAGAGCTTTTAAAATTCCTATCATTTGCGTGCGTTCTAGAATCAAGACTAACAAAGCTGTTATCATATTAATACCTGCCACCAAAATCATAATCCCAATGATCAAAATAATATTAAAATCAAACATTTTCAACCATTCAAAAATAGAAGGATACAATTCAATGATAGTACTGGCATTCAAAAAAGAATCGACTTCTTCATAAACTTTATACCCAACTTCTTTTATGTCTGAAAAGTCTTCAACAAACAATTCAAACTGGCCAATTTGATCTTCATCCCAATTGTTCAATCTTTGAATTTGCTTCAAATCTGCGATGATGTAAGTTTCATCAAATTCTTTAAAACCCGAATCAAATATTCCTGAAATTGTTAATCCCACTGATCTTGGCAAACGATCCTGGTCATCTCTTAAAAAATAAACGATTAGTTTATCCTCCACATCAAAACCTAAGCGATTAGCTAGATAATTTGAAATTAAAACCTCTCTGCTTATGGTTTCATCAAATACAGGAAGTTTCCCCTTGACCAGATACTCATCCAGATATTTCCAGCGGTAATTCTTTTCTACACCTTTTACAACAATACCTTCAAAATCGGTTTCAGTTCTGATGATGCCATATTTGGTAGCTACTTTTTGAATGTGTTCTATTTCAGGAACTGATGTGAATTCTGGATAAAAATGCTGTACGGTACTTACTGGATTTTGAGTGATTGTCGACTGGTTATTGGAAAAATTATTGATTACAATATGACCATTGAAGGCCGCAATCTTTTCTCTTATCTTATTTTGAAGACCAAACCCTGTACTAATCGCCACAAACATCATTATAATGCCAATGGCTATCGCAGAAATAGCAATTTTAATTATCGGAGCCGATATATTACTTTTATGATCGGTTTTGGTGACTAGGCGTTTGGAAATAAAATATTCAAAATTCAAGCTGACATATGATTTTAAAGAGGTTCAAAAATACAGTTTATTTTATTCTTTTGGCATGTATTTCTTGCTCTGCGCAACAAGCAGAAATTAATACTTATAGCAGTCTTGGCGTAGGCGCCAACCGTACAGAATCTTACTTAAAATTTTTGGAAGATAAAAATGTAGGAGTTGTAGGCAATCAAACCTCTGTCATCTTTAAATCCGAAACAGATTACGTCCACCTCGTAGATTCACTTTTGAATCGAAATATCATCATCAAAAAAGTATTTGCTCCGGAACACGGCTTCCGAGGAACTGCAGATGCTGGCGAAATAATCAAAGACGGTATTGATACTAAAACTGGTATTCCTATTATTTCCCTTTATGGAAGTCAAAAGAAACCAGATCCTGAACATTTAGAAGGTATCGACATCATGGTGTTTGATATTCAGGATGTGGGAGCGCGATTTTATACTTACATTTCTACTTTGCATTACATCATGGAAGCATGTGCCGAACAGAATATTCCTTTACTGATTTTGGATCGTCCAAATCCTAACGGACATTACATTGACGGTCCCGTTTTGGAAGACGAATTTAAAAGTTTTGTAGGGATGCACCCCGTTCCTGTGGTTCATGGATTAACGATTGCTGAATATGCAAAAATGATAAATGGTGAAAAATGGCTCAAGAACGGAATCCAGTGCCGATTGGAAATCGTTGACATGAGAGGCTATGCTCCCCAATTAACTTATGATTTACCCATCAAGCCTTCTCCAAATTTACCGAATTCCAAATCCATTAATTTGTATCCGAGTTTGTGTTTTTTTGAAGGCACTAATGTGAATGCAGGCCGGGGTACGTCTATGCAGTTTCAGGTGTTTGGCTCTCCTTTTTTGGATCCTTTAGTCTTTGATTTTGAATACACGCCGAAGTCCTCAGACGGAGCAAAGTATCCAAAACATGAGAATACGCTTTGTTTTGGCAGAAATCTTCAAAATCATAACGATCTCGATTATTTAAATTTGGAATGGTTGCTTCAGGCGTATCATCACACCCAGGACCAGGCTTCATTTTTCAACAATTTCTTTAGTAAACTGGCAGGAAATGCAAGCTTACAGGAGCAAATTCAGCAGGGAAAAACAGCACAGGAGATAAGAGAAAACTGGGAATCTGAACTCAACACTTACAAGAAAAAAATCAAACCCTATTTGTTGTACGAGCGGTAGACTGGTGAACTGGTCCACCGGTCTACTGGTCAACTAAATAATTCTACTCACAAAGAATAAGGAATACTGAATACTAAAAAGTGAATTTTACGACTACCTAAAACCTAGCTCCAACTGCCTAACTCACTAACTACTCCAAAAGCTCCCCGTTCAATTCCACCTGATACTGAATATCCACCGTTTGATCCAACATCTTGGAGACCGAACAGTATTTTTCAAAAGACAACTGCGCGGCACGTTTGGCTTTATTGGCAGGAATATCCCCTTCAAGTTTTACCAGTAACTGTATGGTGTGAAAAACTTTAGGGTCGGTATCCTTACGGAAACCTTCTACTTCAACATTTAAATCTTTGATCTCCAGATTCTGCTTTTTCAGAATATGAACTATGTCGATGCTGCTACATCCTGCCGTTCCCATCAAAATCAATTCCATTGGACTTGGTGCCTGTGGGTTGGGGGCTGAAGAATTGTAAAGTTCGATTTTATGACCCAATGAATTTTCTGCCTCAAAATGAACGTCACTGTTAGGTTTCTTATGTAAACTGATTTTCATGATACCGTATTTTTCTACAAAAAAAAGGAATCTAAATCATAACTCTGCTAAAAATAACTTAATACAATTTAGAATGGCTCAAATTTATTATGTTTGCATCGAGGAATGATTTGACTGATTGCAACCTCTTTTTAAAATGCTAAAGCAGTGCTTTTTTTGAAGACCGTAGTTCTATTTTCTTTCCTCCTGACTATAACTTTAAATCTTATTTTATGTCATATTTATTTACTTCAGAAAGTGTTTCTGAGGGACATCCAGATAAAATCGCTGACCAAATCAGTGATGCATTACTCGATTCATTTTTAGCGTTTGATAAAACTTCCAAAGTCGCCTGTGAAACTTTGGTCACTACCGGTCAGGTAGTTTTGGCAGGTGAAGTAAGAAGCAATACCTATCTAGATGTTCAACAGATCGCTAGAGACGTCATTAATGATATTGGTTATACAAAAGGAGAATATCAATTCTCTGGAGATTCCTGCGGCGTCATTTCCTTAATTCATGAGCAATCACAGGACATTTACCAGGGTGTTGACAAAACCTCCAAGGAAGAGCAAGGTGCCGGAGACCAGGGAATGATGTTTGGCTATGCCACAAAAGAAACAGAAAACTACATGCCATTGGCTCTGGACATTTCACATAAATTGTTGATTGAGCTGGCAAAACTTCGCCGAGAAGGTGATGACATAAAATATCTGAGACCAGATGCAAAGGCTCAGGTTACCATAGAATATTCCGATGACAACGTACCGCAACGCATCGATACTATTGTCATTTCAACTCAGCACGATGATTTCGATGAAGACGAGACGATGCTTAAGAAAATCGCCGATGACATAAAGTCCATCCTGATTCCAAGAGTAAAAGCTTTATTTGATGAAGATACTCAGGCTTTGTTTGATGATGATATCACTTACCACATCAATCCAACTGGAAAATTCGTCATTGGTGGACCTCACGGAGATGCCGGCCTAACGGGCAGAAAAATTATTGTGGATACTTACGGCGGTAAAGGCGCTCACGGTGGTGGTGCATTTTCTGGTAAAGACCCCAGTAAAGTCGATAGATCTGCAGCATATGCAGCGAGACATATTGCCAAAAATATGGTAGCCGCTGGTATTGCTGACGAAGTCTTGGTGCAGGTGTCTTACGCCATTGGTGTCAGCGAACCTACTTCCATCCTGGTCAATACTACCAACAAACACATCGACATGAGCGATGGAGAAATCGCTAAAAAAATCAGACAGATATTTGACATGCGTCCGGGGATGATTGAGGAACGCCTTAAACTTCGCAATCCAATCTATCGCGAAACAGCCGCTTATGGCCACATGGGAAAAGAACCTCGCTTAGAAACTAAAATCTACCGTTCAGATTACTCAGGAGAAGTTAGACACGAAGTCGAACTATTCACCTGGGAAAAATTGGATTATGTGGATCAACTGAAAGAAGCTTTCAATTTGTAATACCCTACAAATCATTAAACCATTTCAGATATCTCTAATTAAAGCTTTCAATTATAAGAAAGAATAATTATAATTCCGACATAACTTTTGTTTTAAGTTCGAGCGGAGTGGAGAACCCATTCATCTCAACGGAGTTTATACTGAAGTAGTGAAGCTCAATGTTAAACACTAGTACCCAGCAACACTTAGCTCAATACTTAAGCTGGCTTCAGCTCAACGTCCAGGCTTGTCAACTTGTCCCAAAGCACGGGACAAGTTGACAAAGCTAAACACGTGTTAATGCGTTATGTCTCATTAGATAATGATACTAGACTTTGAACATCGCTTTTAAGATGTCAGGGCTAACGCCCCTCCTTAATATACTGTCTTCTTTGGCTAAGAAGATGACGGGGCTCTGCCCCTTCCGCGTGTTTTTCGTTATAAAGAATATTGGGGCTAAAATTTTTACATGCATTCCCTTAGGATATGAAGACTATTAGGACTACGCCCCTTAAAAAGGGGGCAGAGCCCTCAAATCTTCGTAAGGCACGCACTCATCCACTATATGTGCCGAGGGGCAGAGCCCTGACATCTTTATCGGTTGAAAAGATTAAAAAAACAGCCTAAGACAAGACTACAACTAATAAATCACCTTAAACTTCGCAAGCTTAGACACTTCATATCTTGCTCCCTACACCTGTTAAATAAATTCCTGTCTTCTTCATTATATTTGTAGATGCCTTTTACAACACCTAACTTTACTCAAAAAATAAATACCATGAAACATCTTTCCCTTTTATTAGTGTCGCTCCTCCTCTTTGTAGCCTGCAACCAGAAAAAAGATAAGTCTGAAAAATCTAAGACTGAGGCAACTTCTGAAGTCTCTTCAGAAAAAGAAATGAACGTATTGGAAGACATCGCTTATGCCAATGGCTACGAAAACTGGTCTGAAGTAGATTCCATCTCCTACACCTTCAATGCCCAAAATGGAGAAAATATCTCCAGCCGCACCTGGAAATGGAAACCAAAAACAGGTGAGGTGACTATGAAAACGCAAGATACCACCCTCACGTATAACACCAATAAGTTTGAAGAAGAAATCGCTTTTGCCGATCGTGGTTTTGTCAATGATAAATACTGGTTGCTATTTCCATTCCATTTGGCTTGGGACGATAACTTTGATTATGAAGTTGCCGAACAGGCAGAAGCGCCGATTTCTGGTGAACTGATGCAGGAAATTGCCATCATGTATAAAGATGAAGCAGGCTACACCCCCGGAGATACGTATCATATTTATGTAGATGAGAACCAAATGATCCGCGAGTGGTCTTATACGCCCAAAGGTAGCGACGAGCCAAGACTGGCCACCACCTGGGAGGATTACGATGACTTCAAGGGCATCAAAATCGCCAGAATGCATGATACCAAAGAAGAAAACTTCAAAATTTACTTCACCGATATTAGCGTCAATTAATTTATGAAGTATATCAATACCAAAGCTTTTGCAGAAGAACAGGATCAAAATGACCCTTTGTCCCACTTTAGAAGTCAGTTTCATTTTCCGGTCAAAGCAGACGGTTCACCCAAGATTTATTTGTGTGGCAATTCCCTAGGGCTTCAGCCTACTCAAACGTCTGGATACGTTCAGCAGGAATTAAACGACTGGGCAAAATTTGGAGTGGAAGGCCATACCGATGCCAAAACCCCCTGGCTGACTTCTCACGAAGATTTGGCACAACCCATGGCTAAGATCGTGGGTGCAAAGCCAGAGGAAGTCGTCATCATGAATACCTTAACGGTGAACCTTCACTTGATGATGGTATCGTTTTACAAACCGACTCAAAAGAAATTCAAAATCCTGATTGAAAGCGATGCTTTCCCATCTGATAAATATGCGGTGGAATCTCAGTTAAAGTTCCATAACATCAATCCTGAAGACGGTTTAATTCTTTGGAAGCCTAGTGAAGGTGAACACCTTTGCCGACACGAAGATTTTGAAGAGCTTCTGGAAACTCATAAAGATGAAATCGCTCTGGTGATGGTAGGAAGCACCAATTACTATTCCGGCCAGGCCTTTGATTTGAAACGCATCGCCAAACGTTGTCAGGACGAAAACATAACAGTTGGTTTCGACTTAGCCCATGGAGCTGGGAACATTCAGCCTAACTTACACGATATCGGTGCCGATTTTGCTGTGTGGTGTACCTATAAATATTTGAATTCCGGACCGGGCAGCATCGGAGGCTGCTTTGTGCACGAAAAACATATCCAAAACCAAAGCATCAACCGATTTGTTGGCTGGTGGGGACATAACAAAGACTCACGTTTCAATATGAGAGTTGGATTTGATCCTACGCCAACGGCAGATGGCTGGCAATTGAGCAACCCGCCGATTTTATCTCTCGCAGGTACACGATCATCATTGGATCTGTTTGAAAAAGCAGGCTTTGAAAACTTGAGAAGAAAGTCGGTAAAACTGACTGGTTTTCTTGAATTTTTAATAGACGAACTGAACAACACCGATATTTCAATTTTGACACCTCGATCTCCGGAAGAACGTGGGTGCCAGTTATCTATACAAATGAAAAACGCAGATCGTTCGCTTTTCGATCAGCTCACAGCTCAAGGTGTGGTAGCCGACTGGCGAGAACCCGATGTGATTCGCATCGCCCCTGCTCCACTTTATAATTCGTTTACAGATGTATATGAATTTGTACAACTTTTAAAACTCTGTCTATATGGCAACTAAAGAACACATACTCATTATTGGTGCCGGACTTTGCGGTTCACTACTCGCTTTACATATGGCACAACTGGGCTATAAAGTTACGCTAACCGAAAAGCGATCTGACTTGCGCAAAGCGAAACTGGCGGCTGGCAGATCCATCAATTTAGCCTTGTCCAGTCGTGGATTGAAGGGCCTTAAAATGGTAGGCTTGGAGAAGGAGGTAGAAAGCCTGTGCATCCCAATGTATGGCAGGATGCTACACAGCCTTCAGGGCGAAACTCAGCTTTCAAAATACAGCGGAAGAGAAGGAGAATACATTAATTCGATCTCAAGAACTGGTCTTAACGCCTTGCTTTTAGATAAGTTGGAAACTTATCCTAATGTCGAGATCCAATTTGAAAACACCTGTACTAACGTAAACCTTAAGCAGGCGAACGCCAGATTTAAGCCCGCAAACTCAAATTCAGAATACACTTTACAGGCAGATTACATTATCGGAACAGATGGTGCAGGTTCTGTAGTTCGACAGCAGATGGAAAGTGAAAAGGGATTTTTGTTTAGTCATTCCCAAGATTTCCTGACGCATGGCTATAAGGAACTAACGTTTCCAGCGACAAAAGGCGGAAATTACGCTACAGAAAAAGGAGCACTACACATTTGGCCACGAGGCGAAAATATGCTGATTGCTCTTCCCAATCAGGACAAGAGTTTTACGGTAACCTTGTTTTTAGCTTATGAAGGCGGCAAGTATAATTTCAATAACTTGACGACGGAAGCTATTGTTGAAGAATACTTTAAGGAGGTTTATCCCGATGCTTATGAATTGATGCCCGACTTAAAAACTGAATTTTTTGAAAATCCCACGGCACCTCTGGGAACGATTCGCTGTTTCCCCTGGACTTACGGTAAAACCTTGCTGATGGGAGATGCTTCCCATGCCATTGTTCCGTTTTATGGTCAAGGTATGAATGCGTCTTTTGAAGATGTGGTGGAATTTGACAAAGCTTTAGATGAGTCTGATTTTGATCTGGATGCCGCTTTTAAGCATTTTAGTCAACATAGAAAACCAGATGCCGATGCGATTGCAGATTTGGCTTTGGATAACTTTCATGAAATGAAATCGCATACGGCCGATGAAGTTTTCCTGGAAAAACGAAAACTGGAACTGGAGTTTGAAAAGAAATTCCCAACTGAATACTATTCTAAATACTCGCTGGTCACCTTTAGAGCAGACCTTCCCTACTCCAAAGCTATAAGCCAAGGGCGAGCTCAAGATCATGTCATTCTGGAAATGCTAAGAAAAAATATCCTGAAATCTGAAATGAGTCTCAAAGAAAAATTAAATTTGGTGCTTGAAGTTTCCAAAAAAGTAGAAGAAAACGAATTGATTTTTGACTTTTAATCCTAAGCCATGAAATTACTAGACGGTAGAGCAGTCTCCAAAGAAATACTAAAGAAAGTAAAAGAAGATATAGACCACCACATCGACAAAAAACATTTGGGTTATAATCTTTCTCGGCCTAGTATGGCAATAGTTTTAGTCGGTCACAATGCCGCTAGCGAATCTTACGTTCGTGCAAAGACCAAAGCCTGTGAAAAAGCAGACATCAATTATAAAATCATTCGGTTTGATGAAAACATCTCTGCTTTTGAATTAATTTCAGAAATAAAATTACTGAATAAATCACATTTTGATGGATTTATAGTTCAGTTGCCTTTACCCGATCATATAGAACCTAACTCCATCATCAACGAGATAAGTGCTTATAAAGATATTGATGGATTTCATCCGCTTAATTTCGGAAAAATGGCCTTGGGACAAAAATCGATGAGACCAGCTACTGCTTATGGAATTTTAAAGTTGCTTCAATATTATAACATCCCTACCAATAGTCAACATGTCGTTGTGATAGGAAGATCCAATATAGTTGGAAAACCGATATCCATCATGTTGGGAAATGATTTTGAAGTAGGTCGATCTACCGTAACCTCTTGTGATATTCACACTCCCAAAGAACTTTTAAAAGAAGAATCCCAAAAAGCAGATATCGTTATTGTAGCTGTTGGTCAGCCAGGATTTTTAACAGCTGATATGATTAAAGAAGGTGCGGTAGTCATCGATGTAGGTATCAATCGTTTGGAATCTGGAAAACTGGTTGGTGATTGTGATTTTGATGGTGTTTCTAAAAAAGCGGATTATCTCACCCCAGTCCCAGGAGGAGTTGGACCTATGACGATTGCTGGTCTGATTCTCAACACCTATGAAGCCTGGAAGATGAAGAATCTGATTGATGAGTAAATTAAAGATATAATATTATCAATTTATTTAACTGAGTTTTTAATTAAGAATTTACTTGACCTTTTAAATGTTTTATTTTAACTAGCTTTGCAACTTTTTAAAATAAAACATATATCCTTTGAAAGAAAACCTAAATTTCATTAAAAAACATTTTGTAACCGACCTATCCTCAGGTCTTGTTGTATTTTTAATTGCTTTACCACTTTGTCTTGGAATTTCATTAGCCTCTGGAGCTCCATTATTTTCTGGAATCATCGCTGGTATCATTGGCGGCATTGTAGTTGGTATAACTAGTAACTCTAGTATCAACGTGAGTGGACCTGCGGCGAGTGTCGCTTTAGTCATCTTCACAGCGATACAAACTTTAGGTAGTTTTGAAGCTGTTTTGGTTGCAGTCATACTTGCTGGAATTATTCAAATTGGTTTAGGATATTTGAAAGCTGGAACCGTAGCTTATTTCTTTCCTAATGCTATGATCAAAGGGATTTTAGCTTCAATTGGATTAATTTTAATACTGAAACAGATTCCACATGCCTTCGGCGTGGATGAAGTATTTGAGGGTATTGACAGTTTCAAAAATAACGATGGCACCAATACTTTTTCTGGACTGATGAATATTGTAGGTCATATCAATTATGGCGCTTTAATTATTACTATTGTATCTCTTTTCATCATCATAGGCTGGGACAGACCTTTTTTAAAGAAATTTACATTTTTCAAATTTTTTCCTTCAGCTCTTGCTGCGGTAATAATAAGCATTTTATTGAATGAATACTTTAAAGCTTCTGCATCTAGCCTAGCTTTAGATACTAGCCATCTTGTCAATCTCCCAGTTTCTGATTCAATTGGAGAATTTTTTAATTTTTTCCAGTTCCCGGATTTTTCTGTTATAGCTAATATGGAAGTATATACCATTGCTTTATCTATAGCATTTATTGCCAGTTTAGAATCTTTACTTAGTACTGAGGCTGGAGATAAATTGGATCCTTACAAAAGAAGAACATCTACCAATAGAGAACTAAAAGCTCAAGGCATTGGCAATATCGTATCAGGATTAATCGGTGGGTTACCAGTAACGGCGGTTATCGTAAGAACTTCTGCAAACGTGAATGCTGGTGGTCGCACAAAAACTGCAACTATTACACACGGTGTAATTATGTTCGTTTGTGTTCTTGCTATTCCTTATATTTTGAATTTAATACCTCTTGCAGCATTGTCTGCTGTGCTTTTTGTAGTTGGTTACAAATTGACGAGTTTAAGTATTTATAAGAGTATTTTCAAACAAGGAAAAAAACAATTTTTACCTTTCATCATTACCATTCTAGTAGTCATGTTTACAGACCTTATCACTGGAATTATTGTGGGTGGTACTGTAGCTATTTTCTTTATCTTGAGAGATAATTATAAAAATGCGTACATACACGATAAGCATTCAGGGAGTAAAGAAAAAAAGGTTTTGAAACTTGCACAAGAAACAACATTTTTAAACAAAGCAGATATCATGCTCTACTTAGATCACGTTCCTGAAGGGAGTCACCTTCTTATTGATGGTAGTGAAGCAAAATTTGTTCACCATGACATCTTTGAAATCATTGAGGAATTTAAACAAACAGCAAAATTCAAGGATATAAATCTTGAAATTAAAAATCTCGATAAAAGCTTAACTACAAAATTCTGGAAAAAACAATAAACCTAAATGATGAAGTAAATTCTTCAGTTTTATAGTTTTTTTTATCATTAAATTGCAATCGTTCTTAAAAGCGGTTGCAATTTTTTTTTTGAATTATACCTAATTCACTTATTGCCGTAAATAGTAAAATAAAAGTAGTGATGACAAAACAAAAACTTAGAATAAACGGCCATTCTCACCTTCTGCCTTATCCAGAAGAAATTCCTGATTTTATGCGGGAAAAGGAAATTTTCTGGATAGATGATGATAAAAAATTTATGCTCCAAAAAGGATGGAAACGCCCTGTAACCGATTCTAGTTTTTTTCTCAACGAAAAACTGGAATGGATGGAGCGTTACAAAATCGACCATGCTGTTGTTCTCAACTTATCTCAGCTTTACGGAAACGGACTGCGTGTGGAAGAAATGAAGAAAGCCCTTCGTTTCCAGAATGATTTCAATGCTAAGGTTCAACAAAATCATCCTAAAAAGTTTACCTGCGGTTTTGTAGTGCATCCTGGTTTTGTTCGTGGAGCACTCTGGGAAATAGAACGCTGCGTGGAGGAACTGGATTTAAAGTTGCTTTGCTTACCAACTCACTATATGGATAGTATTGGAACTTGGCGTTGTATTTTTGATGAAGAAAACGAACCCATATTTGAACTGGCCAACAAATACAATTTGGCTGTAGAAATTCATCCTTACGATGGTGAAAAGTTCATTAAATTAGAAAATACGTCTTGGCGTTTTCATTTGATTTGGATGCTTGCTCAATGTGCCGATGCTTATCATTTTTTAACTTTAAATGGTTATCCAGACAAATATCCCAATATGCGTGTATGTTTTGCTCATGGAGGGCAATTGGCTCAAATCAATCTTGGGCGACGTATTCAAGGTTTTGATGGTCGACCGGATTTATTTGAAGGTAAAGTCCATCCAAGGAAATCAGTTGGACACAAGAATATTTTCTTCGATACGCTGGTTCACGACACCAGATCTTTAAAAATGCTTTTAGAAAATCAAAAGAGTTCTCAAATCCTGGCTGGACTTGATGATCCCTATCCGTTAGGCGAAATGGAAAGCGAGCCTCAGTCTTCCTATCCTGGAAAAATATTAGATTTAGCTTTAGAGCAAAACATTATCACCGAAGTAGAAAAAGATGAAATCTGGTCGGATAACGTTTTGCAGTGGCTTTTTGGGGATGATAAAAAGAAAAAAGAAGATTTAGTAAATAAGATTTTAAGCTAATGGATTTTATTGCTCCAAAACTTCAAACTTACGTTGAAGCTCATACTGAAGAGGAACCACAAATACTTCAGCAGCTAACAAAAGAAACCTGGCAAAAAGTACTTCAGCCCAGAATGCTTAGCGGACATTACCAAGGTCGATTATTGAGTTTAATTTCAAAACTAATTCGACCATCTTCTATTTTAGAGATTGGTACTTACACGGGGTACTCCGCCTTAAGTCTTGCTGAAGGTCTTTCAGAAGGAGGAAAAATTCATACTATAGATCGTAACGAAGAGCTTTACGATTTGCAGAGAAAATACTTTGATCTCAGCGGTTATGGAAAGCAGATCCTGCAATATACAGGAGATGCAAGACAAATAATTCCTGATATTTCTGCTGAATTTGATTTGGTTTTTATTGATGCTGATAAAACATCTTATCCACTTTATTTTGAATTAATTATCGATAAGCTGAAGCCTAACGGACTTATTTTATCTGACAATGTTCTCTGGAGTGGAAAAGTTGTTGAAGAACTTAATCCCAAAGACAAAGATACAAAGGCTTTACTGGATTATAATCTGAAGCTTAAAGAAGACCCTAGACTAGAAACCGTTTTACTTCCTATAAGAGATGGATTTACAATTTCTAGAAAGCTCTAAGTATTATGAAAATTTTGGTTTTATTTAAAGATTTATTCAGAGGTATAACAAGTTTTGTTAAATATATTTGAGCAAAACTAAAGCCATCAAACTTTTAAGCTTTCTCCTTATTTTTTTTGTATTTCAATTAAGCTATAGCCAGAATTATGAACTATCTGGAACTATTAAAGACATTGAAAATCAGCCTGTTTTGGGTGCAAACATTATAATCGATAATGAATCTAGAGGAACTGTAACCAACCAGGATGGCGAATACTCCATAAAACTTCCTCAAGGTAATTATCGTGTTAAAGTTACTTACCTCGGTTACAAAACTGTTGAAGAACAAATCACGCTCGATACCAACAAAAAATTAGATTTTACTTTATTACCTCAAACCGAGGATATACAAGAAGTTGTTGTTACAGATAATATTGAAGGCATCAACATAAGAGATCCTGAAATGAGTGTGAGTAAACTTGATGCCTCTAGTATAAAAAAGATTCCTGTTGTGTTTGGAGAAGTGGATGTTATTCAATCTTTACTTCAACTTCCTGGTGTGTCCAATGCTGGCGAAGGTGCTTCAGGATTTAATGTAAGAGGTGGCTCAACTGACCAAAATCTGATTTTGATAGATGATGCTCTAATTTATAATTCCTCACACCTGTTCGGTTTCTTTTCAATTTTCAATCCAGATGCTGTTAAAAATTTAAAACTTTATAAGGGTGGAATTCCTGCCAGCTATGGCGGTCGTGTTTCATCAGTTTTGGACATCAAGCAAAAAACAGGAAATAGTCAGAAATTGAAAGGAGAAGGTGGAATTGGAGTCATTTCAAGTAAATTAACTTTGGAAGGTCCTATTCAAAAAAATAAAAGTTCGTTTTTAGTAAGCGGCAGAGGGACTTATGCTCATTTATTTTTAAAGTTTACCGATAATGCCAATTCTGCTTATTTTTATGATTTGAACACTAAGCTTAACTTTGATATTGACGAGAAAAACTCATTGAGCTTTTCTGGATATTATGGTTTGGATTACGTTAACATCAACGATAGCTTTACCAATATTTACGGCAACGCTTTTGGAATTTTAGACTGGAGTCATCAGTTTAATGAAAATATGAATTCTAACTTGAACTTTTCTTATAGCCGATATTATTATGAACTCGATTTAGCTTTGGTTGGTTTCAATTTTGAAAATAGTATTTCCAACTTTGATTTAAGTTATAAGATTAATCACCAGATCAATTCAGATCTAGATCTTTCTTATGGTTTAAGCAGCATTCAATATACCATAAATCCTGGAGAAATTGTACCAACCACTGCAGATTCAGGTATTAATCCAAGAAAACTTGATAACAAATACGCTTTCGATAATGCTGCTTTTTTAACTGTTAATCAATCTTTGAGTGACAAAATAAATATTCAATACGGCTTAAGAGTTAGTGCATTTTTGAGAATGGAAGATAAATCTATAGATGTTTATGCTAACGATAATCCTCTTCTATATGACGACACTCGAAATATTTATGTAGAAGCAGACCCTATTGAAACTATCGATGGAGATACACCTAAAATAAACAAAAGCTTTATCAATTTAGAACCAAGAGTTGGTATTTCTTATCTCTTAAACGACAACGCATCCATAAAAGCAAGTTATAATAGAATGGTTCAAAACCTTCATTTGCTTTCTAACACCTCATCACCTACTCCATTTGACGTGTGGACTCCAAGTGGAAATTATAACAAGCCACAAAAGCTGGATCAGTTTGCTTTTGGCTACTTTAAGGATTTTGAATCTATCCCATTTACATTAGAAACTGAAGTTTTTTATAAAACCATCAACAATAGAATTGACTATATAGATGGAGCAAACCTGATTGCCAACGACGCCATAGAACGCGTCATCTTGAATGGCGAAGGAAGAGCTTACGGACTAGAATTTTATCTCAAGAAAAATACAGGAAGACTTACAGGCTGGCTATCCTATACTTTATCCAGAAGCGAGCAACGCACACCAGGTCGTACACCAAATGAAATTGGTATCAATAATGGTGATTGGTACCTCAATGGCTTTGATAAAACACATGATATTTCCTTAACAAGTAGTTTTGAACTCAATGAAAAATGGCAACTTAACAGTAATTTCGTTTTGCAAACTGGACGTCCGGTAAATTTCCCTGTTGGTCAGTTTGAATTCCAGGACCTTAATATTCCTGTATTTGAAGGAAGGAACTTAAATAGGTTACCAACTTTCCACAGATTAGATCTTTCTGCGACATATACTCCTGAGAAGAAAAATAAATATTGGTCATCGTCATGGAATTTTGGCATCTACAATGTTTATAATCGTAGAAACGCAGCTTCACTTAATTTTGAGCAAAACACTACCACTGGTCAGAATGAGGCTGTAAGGTTTTCGATTTTTGGAATAGTGCCTTCTGTGAGCTATAGTTTTAAATTTTAAATGATGAGAAAACTCTTGATTTTACTAGGTTTTGTAGGCTTGTTCACCGCATGCGAAGACGTGGTGGAAGTCGATCTGGAAGAGGCACAACCAAGACTTGTAGTCGATGCAATCTTACAATGGAAAAAAGGAACTACTGGTGCTAACCAGTCTATAAAAATTAGCCGTACCCGTGACTTTTTTGAACGACAACCCAACCCTGTTTCTGGGGCCAATGTTATCGTTAGAAATAGCAGTGGTATGGAATTCACTTTTGTGGAGTCTGCTTCAGGTGAATACATCACAGATAACTTTCAGCCAGAAATAAATGAGCTTTATAGTTTAACGATAGAACTTGATGGCAACGTGTATAGTGCCGAAGAAACTCTAAAGCCTGTAGTTGCTTTAGATTTTATAGAACAAAATAATGAAGGAGGCTTTTCCGGTGAAGATATTGAGTTAAAAGCTTTTTACACAGATCCTGAAGGGATAGAAAATTACTATTTGTTCAAATTTTTCGCACCTTTTTTGGCATTTCCAGACTTTACTGTATTTGATGATGAGTTTAATGATGGTAACCAAATCTTTGGGCTTTTTTCTGAAGAAGACTTGGAACCAGGTATGGAAGTTACCATTCAGCTTAATGGGATTTCTAGAGACTATTATAACTTCCTTGAAATCTTACTCGCCCAGGCTGGAAGTGCTGGAGGTCCTTTTGAAACTCAACCTGCTACCGTGAGAGGAAACATCAAAAATGAGAATGATGATGAAGAATTAATTTTTGGTTACTTTGGGCTTTCAGAAGTCGATGAAATCATTTATACGATCCAATAATGTCTAAAGAAAATCAGAAAATCACGGAGCAATCTTCAAAATATAGGCATCTAGAAAACATGTCTACACAAGAATTACTGACAAATATTAATGCTGAAGATCAGCTGGTTCCGCTAGCAGTACAGAAGGAAATTCAAGCCATCAAACAATTGGTTGAAGTAATTGTAGAGCAAATTCAGAAGGGAGGAAAATTATTTTATATAGGAGCTGGAACAAGTGGAAGATTAGGAATTTTGGATGCCAGTGAATGCCCCCCAACATTTGGTGTTTCGGCGGAATTGGTGAATGGAATAATTGCTGGCGGCGATAATGCCATAAGAAAAGCCGTTGAACACGCCGAGGATGATACCGAACAAGCCTGGAAAGATCTCAGAGAACATTACATTCAAAAAAACGATGTCGTAATAGGTATTGCCGCATCAGGAAGCACGCCTTACGTTGTTGGCGGACTGGAAGCTTGTCAAGCTAATGGAATCGTGACTGGTTGTATTGTCTGTAATCCTAATTCTCCGATTTCAAAAGTATCTGATTTTCCAGTCGAAGTGGTTGTAGGACCAGAATTTGTCACAGGAAGTTCAAGAATGAAATCAGGAACAGCACAGAAGCTGGTCTTGAATATGATTTCCACTTCAGTAATGATTAAACTTGGCAGAGTCAAAGACAACAAAATGGTAGATATGCAGCTAAGCAATGTAAAACTTAAACAGCGTGGAAGCCTTTTAATTTCAAAGGCTTTAGGTGTTTCAGAAGAAAAGGCTGTTGAACTATTGAAATTTCACGGAAGCGTGAGAAAAGCTATAGAACATGAAACACACAAATAAAGAGACTCTAGCCAAAGGCATAAAATTTCTTGCCGGTGCTTTGCCACTTGCATTTATTGGGCCTTCTGTGATTTATAGCGCATTTAACAATCAAGATAAACCCCTGTATTTGCCGATTTTGATTTTAGGAATATTGGCATGTGCGGGATCTGTTTTTTTAATGTTTAGAGGCATAAAAACTTTGATGAAAGCTTTGTTTAACGATTAAAGAAACTATTTATTCTTTAAAAGGTTTCTTAAGCTGGTTCCAAAAATCTTGCGGATAGTGATCATCATCTTCAAAACCTAGCTCAATATCTTTTCCATTACCGGGAATATGAGCAGTTCCAAAGATATAATCCCAAAGACTTAAAGTAAGTCCAAAGTTCATACCATAAGGACGCTCTTCTGGTAAAGCTTTGGAATGATGCCAAATGTGCATTTTAGGATTGTTAAATATGTATTTCAATGGACCATAATCCCAGCCCACATTAGCATGATTGAGGTGACCTATCAAAACACCAAACATATGAACGATAAAAAATTCCTGTATCCCAAAACCAATCATGGCTAACGGTAGATACTGAACCACTTTATAAACAATAGTTTCCATAAAATGAAACCTAAATTGGGCCGCGAACCCCATTTCCTTAACACTGTGATGAACTTTATGAAACTTCCATAACCATGAACGTTTATGCAACTGGATGTGCACATTCCATTGTATAAAATCTGCAATCAAAAACATAATTAAAAATTGAGACCAAACTGGAAAATCTTGAACTTGAAATGCTACTAAGTTTTCAATTCCAAAAAGACCTAAAAAGTCATTGAATAATTCTACAAACACATTGGAAATAGCATTATAACCAATAAGTGAAAAAATAAAAAAGTTGAAGAAAATATAGAAAACATCCAACCAAAATCCTTTTCGAATAATTTTCTGGTCTTTTCGCCATGGAATGATGATTTCCATAGAAAGCACTAAAAAAGAAAGTCCAATTAGCCACCAAAAATAATTGGTGAGCGAGGGGTTTTGAATTTCGTCTACCAAATAATTGAAATACCCGCTAAAGGAATTAAAAAAAATGTCAATATATTTTTCCATAATTAATTGCAAAATTAAGGCCTCTAAGCGATTCGCACTGTATCATAAATCACAATAGTCTTTTAAATTTTAGTGAGTTTTTGATAGGATTTAGATCAATTTCAGGTTGCCATTCTATCTTAAAGCTTTAATTTTAATTCAGTTGAAATTTGAGAAAAAATAAACCTTATGAATTTTAAAAATAAAAATGTCTTAGTCACTGGAGCTTCTAGAGGAATTGGAAAAGCAACAGCTATAGCTTTTGCCAGCAGAGGAGCAAAAGTTGGTATAAATTTCAGAAGTCGAGTTGATGAAGCTGAAAGAACACTAGCTGAACTTTCAGGTAATGGCCATCAACTTTTTCGGCGAGATATTTCTGTAAAGGAAGAAGCTAAGGCCTTGATTGACGATTTTGTTAATCATTTTGGAAAAATAGACGTGTTGGTTAACAATGCAGGAATAGCAATATCTCATAATGTAGATGAAATTGACTTTAATGACTGGACTTCTGCTTGGGAAAAGACTCTTCAAACAAATCTTTTTGCAGTAGCCAACTTATCGTACCTAGCTACTCAACATATGATAAAGTCAGGAGGTGGAAATATTGTGAATGTGTCTTCCAGGGGGGCTTTCCGTGGCGAACCTGACCAGCCCGCTTATGGAGCAAGCAAGGCTGGCCTTAATGCTTTAAGCCAGTCCTTAGCAAAAAAACTAGCTCCGCATAAGATTTATGTAGGTGTAGTAGCGCCTGGATTTACAGAAACAGATATGGCGACGGAGACACTAACTCCCGATAAAAAAGAAAACATGCTCAAAGAAACTCCTTTTCACCGTATGGCAAAACCCGAAGAAATAGCGCATGCCATCTTATTTCTAGCCTCAGATGAGGCTGCTTACTCTTCTGGAACAATCATAGACGTAAATGGAGCCAGTTATCTAAGAAGTTAAGTTTTAGAATTTTGGGAAAAAGCGACCTGTTTTGGACTTATAGGTTATATAATGGTCAAAAGTATTTTCAAGCAAAGACTCTTCGTATTTAGTTTTATAATAGAACAACGCTAAAATCGCTAGACTAACACAAAACTTGTATCCATCGCCTAGCCAGAATGAAAAGCTAAACATAAATATTAAAATTCCTGTATAAATAGGATGCCGGCTAATTTTGAATACTCCATTTGTAATGAGTTTGGAATTTACTTTTGGTGTTGGAAAAGGAGATAAGTTAACATTTAACTGTAAAAGTGCGATTCCTGAAATAGCGACACCTAGAACACCTAGATAAAACCATATGAAATGCTCCATAAAGTTTAATGAAAACCACTCCACATTCAGAAAATATACTAGCATCAGGAAAAACTGAATAGAAACTAAAACAACATCTTTAAGTTTTGGCATTCTCTTTTTTTTTCAAAGTTAGTATTCTTTGTGAGCACAAACAGCAGTTTTCTCTTATATGCTGATTTATATCATTTTAAATACGTCACTCTACTATTACTTTTGAATAAAATGCAACAGTAATGCAAGAATTAATTCAAAAATATAACGTTCCTGGACCTAGATACACAAGTTATCCTACGGTTCCTTTTTGGGATGAATCCACATATAATACGACATCATGGATAAATAGTCTTCAAAAAGACAATTGCTCCAGAGAAATCAGTTTATATATCCACCTTCCTTTTTGTGAGAGTTTATGCACGTTTTGCGCCTGCAATAAACGTATTACGAAAAGACATGAAGTTGAAATTCCTTATATCGAAGCTGTTCTAAAAGAATGGAAAATGTATCTGGAAATTCTTCAAGAGAAACCCATCTTGAAAGAAATACATCTTGGTGGAGGAACACCTACTTTTTTTGATCCAAAACATTTGGAATATCTTCTAGATACGATCAAAAAGTCTTGTAAGATACCTGAAGATGTTAGCTATAGTTTTGAGGGTCATCCTAATAATACAACTGAAGACCATTTACGAACTTTAAGTCAGCTAGGTTTTGATCGTGTGAGTTATGGTATTCAGGATTATAACCCTAAAGTTCAAATCGCTATACACAGGATACAATCTTTTGAAACTGTAAAAAGAATAACTGAGCAATCTAGAGCACTGGGATACAACTCTGTAAGTCACGATCTCATATATGGTTTACCTCTTCAAAGTTTAGAAGATGTAGTTTCAACAATTGAAAAGACTATAGAGCTGATGCCAGATCGTATTGCATTTTACAGTTACGCACATGTACCGTGGACAAAAGGAAATGGTCAACGTGGCTATGATGAAAAGGATTTGCCTTCTGCAGAATTGAAACGCCAGCAATACGAAGTTGGCAAAAAAATGCTTGAAGAAAAAGGTTATATAGAAATTGGTATGGATCATTTTGCACTCCCGGAAGACGAGCTAGCCAAAGCTTTTCAAAATCAAAATCTTCACAGAAACTTTATGGGGTATACCACTACTAAAACTGACAAAATGATTGGACTTGGTGTTTCTGCAATAAGTGATAGTTGGTATGGTTTTTCTCAAAATCTTAAAAATATTAATGAGTATTATAATAGTCTTACTAAAAATGAACTCCCCGTTTCACGTGGTCATATTTTAAATGAAACAGATCTGATAATTAAAAGAAAAATATTAAATTTAATGTGTCACTTTGAAACAGATTTAGAAGGATTAGACATAAACACCAAACTAGAAATCAAGAATGACTTGGCAGAATTTGAATCTGATGAATTATTAACGATTAAAGACAATATGATAAAAGTAAAACCAATAGGTAAAGCTTTTATAAGAAACGTTTGCATGGCATTTGATCTTAGGTTAAAGGCGAAGCAAACCCAATCACAATTATTTTCAATGACAATTTAAAAACCAACAATCATGAAAAAAATATTAGTCCCAGTAGATTTTTCAACTCCATCTGAAAATGCACTAAAAGTTGCTGCACAACTCGCTAAAAAAAATGAAGCAGAAGTTCATGTTTTACATGTCATAGAGCTTGCAGAATCTCTCTTTGGTGCTGAACAATTCAATGTAAATGATGAGCAGATTATTTTCTTTATGAATCTTGCTCATAAGCGATTTGAGAAATTTCTTGAACAGGATTATCTAAAAGATATTACTGTAAAGAGCTATGTAGAGCCAGGATCTGCTGCATTAGCCATAAGAGAAACTGTCAGTAAAAACGATATTGATATGATCGTAATGGGTTCCAGCGGAACCTCAGGATTAGAAGAAATCGTAATAGGGTCAAACACTGAAAAAGTTGTAAGATATTCTGATGTTCCTGTACTGGTTGTTAAAAATGAGATTCAAAGTATTAATATAAAAAATATTGTTTTTGCTTCTAACTTCGAACTTGAAAATCTTGAGGCATACAAAAAAGCTAAAAGATTTGCAGATAGTTTTGATGCTAAAATGCATATGCTTTATGTAAATCTTCCTGGAAACCAGTTTAGCAGCACATTGGAAATACACGAACAAATGCGTGTTTTCCTGAATAAAGTAGAAATGCCTTTAAGCAAAGAACATATCGAAATATTCAACGACTATACCATTCAAGATGGTGTTATTAATGGTTCCAAAAAACTAAATTCTGACCTCATCATTGTTCCAACTCATGGCAGAAAAGGCATATCACACTTTTTCAATGGTAGTATAGGTGAAGACATTGTAAATCACTCAGATTTACCAGTTCTTACACTAAAAATATAATTCAAATAAGATTTCAAATACAAAAAAGGACCTCATATGAGGTCCTTTTTTGTATTTGAAATCTCGAGTAGTTTACGAATTAGCCTTTATCACTTGCACGATCTCGTCTTTTTGTAAAACTCCACTTTGTCTCCACTTTTGTTCACCGTTTTTGAAAACAATCATCGTTGGTACTCCCCTTACTTGATATTTTGCTGCCAACTGTTCATTCTTATCAACATCTACCTTTATGATTTTTACTTTATCTCCGAGTTCTTCTTTGACATCCTTTAAAATTGGAGCTAACATTTTGCAAGGTCCACACCAGTCTGCAAAAAAATCAATAAGTACAGGGGTATCACTCTTTATAATCTCATTAAATTTTTGACTCATAATAGTTTATTTTAAAGTTAATATTTAAAAAAATACCGACTAAGCTTTGGATTTGAAACGCTCAAAAGCTGCCTTCTCCAAATTTTCCCGGTGATCTGGGTGAGCAATCGAAATTAAAGCTTCTGCTCTTTGTTTTAAATTTTTACCATACAGATTTACTACACCATATTCTGTAACAATATAATGGACGTGAGCTCTAGTAGTTGTAACACCAGCACCTTCATTCAGGAATGAAGAAATTTTTGAAATACCTTTATTTGTAACAGATGGCATTGCAATAATAGCTTTACCACCATCAGACAATGAAGCTCCTCTAATAAAATCCATTTGTCCACCAACACCAGAAAACTGCATTTTACCGATAGTATCAGCACAAACCTGACCTGTGAGGTCTATCTCAATTGCAGAGTTTATTGCGGTAACCTTTGGATTCCGCCTTATAATGGCAGTGTCATTTGTGTAAGCTGCTTCTTTCATATGAACTAACGGATTATCATCCATAAAATCATAAAGCTTTTGAGAACCAACAGCAAAACAGGTTACAATTTTACCGGTTTTCACTTCCTTTTTACTTCCATTAATTACACCACTTTCTACTAATGGTAAAATTCCATCTGAAAACATTTCTGTATGGATACCAAGGTTTTTATGACCTCCTAAGTTTTTGAGAGCTGCATTAGGAATTCCTCCAATGCCCATTTGTAATGTTGCACCGTCATCTACTAAACTTGCAACATTAGCTCCTATCTTACTTTCCAATTCTGAAACTGGAGCTGGATCATGACCAAATATAGACTCTTCAACTTCGATTGCAAAATCAAGCTCACTCATATGAATAATACCATCCCCATGTGTTCTTGGCACTTTTGGATTCACTTGAGCTATTACCAGTTTAGCTGTTTGTACCGCTGGAATAGTTATATCTACCGAGACTCCCAGGGAACAATATCCATGTCTGTCTGGAGGTGAAACCTGAATGAATGCAACATCTAGAGGTAATATTGACCTTCTGAATAATCTATGAATCTCGCTTAAAAATATTGGAATATAATCCCCATTTCCTTTCTTTAATGAGTTTCTTACATTTCCACCTACAAACACACTATTTACCTTGAACGCTTTAGAATAAGGCTCTTCCGAATAAGCAGCCAATCCTTCTGTATGCATATGCATGATCTCGACATCTTCCAAAGATTCATATCTAGATACTAAAGCATCAATAAGTTTTAATGGTGTCATTGCTGCACCTTGAATAAAAACTCTATCTCCTGATTTGACTTTTGATACAGCCTCTTCAGCGGTTACTTTATTGAGTTGATTGATCATATTTTTTGGTCTTAAATTTAAATACAAAAATAAGGGCTAAGACTCTATTTAAGCTGAGCTTAAACAAAAGATTATATGATTTCAATCAGTTTAAGCTAGGTTTTCTGCCAGGAAATAATCACCTGTAAATTTAAAAAAAAATGACTTAATTTTTCTGAATCTGATTCCATATCCAAATTTGAGCATCCTTATATGTTGAAAAAACTTCGTAAGGGACTGGCTGATTTTGTAGTAAAAGAATCATTTTCAATACCCATTGTATAGTCTTGTTTGGAATCACATATGCTGTTCCTTTGCAATATTCTTGTATCAAAACAGAATTTTCCTTTAACCACTTTGCTTGCATTTTCTGATGTGAAAGTCTAGGTACTGAAGCATTTGTTGCATCAAAGATAAAAGCCAACTTTTGTTGGGTAAAATAGCAGTCATCTAGCTCTTTAAGGTAAGCTTTAAAATTAGCATTCGAACTTTTTTCACCAGTGAAAGTCACAGTGATAAGAGGAAAAGATGTTTGATCTACGGTTGCGTAAGAAGTCGTTTTCAAATTTTTGTTTAAAAATAAAATAAACTTTTTAACTTCTAGGTCAGAGTATAAATCGTTTTAGAAAATAAGTTCAGAAATTTCCGTCAAATATTTACATAACTACTTTGCTATTATTTACTCCAAAATAATAAAAAACTAAATGAAACTATAACATCTAGTAGCTACGTCTGCTTAAATAGACTCTGAATTGATTTTAAAATTTCCAGCCGTTAAAATTCAATGACATTCCATAGAAGAAGTCACTTGAGCTTGAGCAGGTTTTGGAGAAACATAAGGAATACCAAGTCCCATTCCTCTAAGGATAAAGAGAATACCAATAATGGCAATGGCAATAGGAATTAGTCGTTTTGGATTGAATTTCAGGACAGATTTTAGCCAATCTTTCGCATAGATCACAACACTCATCAACGGAATTGTACCTAAACCAAAGAAAGCCATATACAA
This sequence comes from Psychroflexus salinarum, assembly GCF_042677225.1. Taxonomy (NCBI): domain Bacteria; kingdom Pseudomonadati; phylum Bacteroidota; class Flavobacteriia; order Flavobacteriales; family Flavobacteriaceae; genus Psychroflexus; species Psychroflexus salinarum. Next base: position 134,798 of record NZ_JBHTIV010000003.1, on the reverse strand, counting down.
CGAGCTCTCAAATAATCCTGTGATAGCTATAGAACCAAAAACTGCCATATAAACAAGTCCACAAGGCAGGAAACCATTCAGAAAACCTAAATAAAAAAAAGTGTCTAGCTCCTTTTTCTTTAGAGAAGATCCAAGCTCGGACTTTAGTTTTCCTACCCACTTAAAAAGAGGCTTTGTAACATTAAATTTTCCCAAAATAGATTCAGAAAAAAGAAGAGAAGAGAGCATAATAACTCCTATGATAATAGAGAGTTGCTGTTGAAACCCAAATAAGGCAAAGCTTTCTCCAATGAGTCCAAAAACTAAACCGATAAAAGCATAAGTTGTTATTCTACCAAAATGATATAAAAATATCTGAAAGGCTTTTCGCCATGGGTTATGGCGGTCTACTGGCAATACAAGGGCTATAGGTCCACACATGCCAACGCAGTGAAAACTACCTAAAAGTCCTAATATGAATGCCGTCCACAACATTTAAATTTTAATTTTCTGTTGAATAAAATAATCTTCTCCTTTATGATTGAACTTAAGGTTGACTTCCCATATACCGTCTTCCATTAATGATCTAGGCAAGACATATTCGTCACCTTCCAACTGAAGCTGAACTGTGAAATCCAATGCTTTGTCTGATGGTCTGTATAAAAAAACTTCTCCCTGGATTTCAGAATAATCAAAATCTGAAGGAAAAATAATCTGAAGCCCTTCTGAAATCAAGCCTATTTTTACCTGATTTTGAAGATCCTCAGCGTTCTGTGCAGAATCTAGGTCGTCTTGAAAGGTCAATTCTTTTTGATAATAAGACTCGACTACAAGATCGTATTCTAGTTCTTTATTTGACAGCATTTGAACCACCATAAACATGATGAATCCAATGAAAAGTACAAATGCTATTACTATAGATGTTCCCCAGTTTAATTTCATAATTTTTTATCTAAAAGTTCGTGGCCCCATGAAGTTGGTTGTTGCTCTGTCAATGATCCGGTCTTTGCTGTAAACCTCTACTTCAATTTTATTTTTGGAATCGGTGAGTTGTGAAGGGTGGATTTCAATAAAAAAGGTTCCTTTTTGCAATCCGCTTTCACCGATAGTAAAATAGTCTTTTTTCACCATTTTAATTTCACCTGGCATTGAAGCCAATTTGAAGTGAATACTATCTAGTTCAGTATTTGTTTTATTTAAAAGCTTATAAGTGAATACGTTTGAGATATTGCCATTTTCCTTTAATTCATATAATTGTCCAGGTAACCTCAATACTTTGGCCTCTACATCACTTCTTATAAGTAATAATCCTACCAATAATCCTGTAAGTATAGTTAAAACAGCCGTATACCCTTTTAACCTTGGTGTAAATTCAAACTTTGCCTTCTTCTCAATATTCTTCTCACTGGCGTAGCGAATAAGTCCTTTTGGTAAATCCACACTTTCCATAATAGAATCACAAGCATCTATACAGGCTGTGCAGTTCACACATTCTAGTTGAGTACCATTTCTTATATCTATACCTGTAGGGCAAACTTGCACACATTGGGAACAATCTATACAATCACCTATTCCTTGTTCTGCTCTATCTTGATTTTTTCTAAACTTTTGTCGTCCTTCTTCGCGTTCTCCACGTTTATGATCGTAGGCAACAACAATAGATTTTTCATCGAGTAAGGCTCCTTGAAGCCTCCCATATGGACAGGCAATAATACATACCTGTTCTCTGAACCAAGCAAAAACAAAGTAAAAAACAGCCGTAAAAATAAGCAATGGGATAAAAGTACCTAAATGACTTGATGGACCATTAATCACGTACTTTACTAATTCATCACTACTTATAAGATATGCCAAAAATACATTGGCAATTAAAAATGATATGATGGCAAAAATAAACCATTTGCTTCCTTTTTTTAAGATCTTTTCTTTGTTCCATGGCATTTTATCCAAACGGATTTGCTTACCTCTATCTCCTTCAATAGCGTATTCTATGCGTCTAAAAACCATCTCCATAAAAATGGTTTGAGGACAAATCCATCCACAAAATATTCTACCAAAAGCTACTGTAAAAAGAGCAATAAAAATCACTCCAATAAGCATTGCAATAACAAACAAATAGAAATCTTGAGGCCAGAACGGAAAACCAAAAATGTTGAATTTTCTTTCTAAAACATTAAAAAGTAAAAATTGATTACCGTTAATTTTTATAAAAGGGGCGGCGAACAAGAAAAGCAATAAGAAATAGCTTACGTATTTTCTATACTTATAGAAAATACCATCAGGTTTCTTCGGGTAAACCCACTTGCGCTTACCTTCTTGGTCCATCGTACCAATGCTATCTCTAAACTTTTCTTGATTATCCACTTTTAGTTAATTTAAATTTATTCCTCAGTTTCTTCTACCCAAACCTCGCCTTCAGGCTCTTTAGGTTCAGCTGGAACAGTCCCTTGTAATGAAAGCACATAGCTAGCTACTTGCTGAAGTTCTGAAGGTTTAAAATCATTTTTCCATGATACCATACCTTTTCCAGGTCGACCACCTTCAACCAAGGTTTGGTATACATTTTTGATACCACCACCAAGAATCCAGTACTCATCTGTAAGGTTTGGGCCAATACCTCCACCAGCATCAGCTTTATGACAAGCCACACAATTGTTTGTGTAGATTTGTTTTCCGGCTTCAAGGTCTGAAGGATCAGCCATAAGAGTAACTGTTTCCAAAGTAACTAGATCTTTTGCTGTTTCTTTATATCTTGCAATATCAATTTCTGCTTGAGCAACTTCAGCTTGATATTCTTCAACTTGTGTATAATCATCAAATACATGAAACCTTATGAGATAAATCGCAGCAAAAACAATACTTGCGTAAAAACTATAGATCCACCATGGTGGTAATTTATTGTCAAGCTCACGAATACCATCGTAATTATGATCTAGCTCAATTTCACCTTCCTCTTCAACTGGTTTTGATCGAGTTAAAAGTTGTGGAAGATTTTCATATTTAGCTTTCAATTTATTTACCAATTGGTTTTCTGAAGCCAAGAACTTCTCCTGCTTTTCTTCTGAAAGTGATCTGAACAAAGTAAATCGAAGTGCTGCTACTGAAACTTCTATGGCGATAGATATTAAAAATATCATCCCAATAAAGATCAAGGTCTTGGGGTATTCTATAACAGCCCATTGTCCAGGTTCTGTTTCAAAAAGAAGCTCAACTCCTCCCCAAGCTATAGCTGTTAAAGCTATTATTCTAAAAATAGATACAAGATTTCTCATAATTAATTATCGTTTTTAGATTCCAGTGGTATTTGACTTACCTCTTCCACATAGTCTTTCTTGGCGGTGAAAACCCACCAAAAAAGCACAACAAAAAAGAGGAAAAAAATAAGCAGGGAAATGATGGGATAGATTTCTATCCCTTGTATCGTTTCCATATGTCCTTTTATAAATTTCAACATAATGCAAGAATTTAATTAGAAGTGGTTGCTTCTTGGTTAGTCTTTATTTTAATATCTGTACCTAATCTTTGTAAGTAGGCAATAAGAGCAACAATTTCTCGATTTTTCATTTCTACAAAGTCAAGGTTATTTTCTTCAGCATAAGCTTTATCGGCTTCATATGCTTTTACAAAATCGGGATCGTTATACAAATTAGTTTGAATTTCTGTTCCTTGTGCAAGCATAGAAGCCTGTGCATTTTCGATTTCTTCATCAGAATAAGGAACACCTAGATCTGCCATGGTTTGCATTTTGTCTTCTGTAGAAGATTTATCTAACTCACTTTTAATCAACCACTGGTAGCTTGGCATAATAGAACCCGAAGAGGTACTTTGCGGATCATACATATGATTAAAATGCCAGTTGTCCGAATACTTACCACCAACTCTCAGTAAGTCTGGCCCTGTTCGTTTACTTCCCCACAAGAATGGTCTGTCATAAACAAATTCACCTGCTTTCGCGTATTCACCATAACGCTCTACTTCACTTCGGAATGGTCTGACCATTTGAGAGTGACAACCAACACATCCTTCTCTGATGTATAAGTCACGCCCTTCTAGTTCTAAGGGAGTGTAAGGCTTAACAGTTGAAATAGTTGGTATATTAGATTTCACAAGTAGTGTTGGTATAATTTGAACAATACCTCCTATCAAAATTGCAATCGTTGCTAAAATGGTTAATTGAATAGGTTTTCTTTCTAACCAAGTATGGAATTTCTCTCCTCTTTTTCTCTTACCTCCACGGCTTAAAGCTGCTGCTTCTGCAAGTTCATCTTCAACTTTAGAACCAGATTTAGCTGTTCTGATAACGTTGTAAATCATCACAAAAGTACCGATGATATAAAGGCTACCTCCGATAGCTCTCATCCAGTACATAGGCATAATTTCAGTAACAGTTTCTAAGAAGTTACCGTAGAATAAACTTCCATCAGGATTGAATTGTTTCCACATAGATGCTTGTAGGAAACCAGCTACATACATAGGTAATGCATACATAACAATACCTAAAGTCCCTAGCCAGAAATGAACATTTGCCAATCCTACTGAAAATAATTTAGTTTTAAATAATCTTGGAACTAGCCAGTATATCATACCAAAGGTTAAGAAACCATTCCAAGCTAAAGCTCCAACGTGGACGTGAGCAATAATCCAGTCTGTAAAGTGGGCTATTGCATTTACATTTTTAAGTGATAACATTGGCCCTTCAAAAGTCGCCATACCATAACCTGTAATGGCGACCACAAAGAATTTAAGAACAGGATCTGTTCTTACTTTATCCCAGGCTCCACGCAGCGTCAACAATCCATTTATCATACCACCCCAAGACGGCATTAACAACATAATAGAAAAAGTAACACCTAAGTTTTGAGCCCAGTCTGGCAATGCCGTGTAGAGCAAGTGATGAGGACCAGCCCAGATGTAAATAAAGATCAAAGACCAGAAATGAATGATAGATAATTTATAGGAATAAACAGGCCTGTTTGCTGCTTTTGGTACAAAGTAATACATTAAGCCTAAGAAAGGCGTGGTTAAGAAAAACGCAACAGCGTTATGACCATACCACCATTGCACCAATGCATCTTGAACTCCTGCATACGCAGAGTAACTTTTCAATAAGTTTACTGGTAAAGCCAAACTATTGAAAATATGAAGTACGGCAACTGTAACGAATGTAGCTAAGTAAAACCAAATCGCTACATATAAGTGGCGCTGACGTCTCTTTAGAATAGTACCAATAAGGTTCCATCCAAAAACAACCCATACTACAGCTATCATAATATCGATTGGCCATTCTAATTCAGCATATTCTTTCGAACTTGTATAGCCAAGAGGCAAAGTGATTGCTGCGGCAACAATAATTAATTGCCATCCCCAGAAGTTAATTTTACTAAGAGCATCGCTAAACATTCTCGCTTTGAGCAATCGCTGAGTAGAATAATAAACTCCCGCAAAAATAGCATTACCAACAAATGCAAAAATCACAGCGTTAGTATGTAAAGGTCTCAACCGACCAAAACTCAACCAAGAAATACCATCGGTGACATCTGGGAAAATAAACATAAATGCCAATAATAGGCCAACTGACATTCCTACAACGCCCCAAATTACAGTGGCAAAAAGGAAGTTTTTTACGATTTTATTATCGTAATGAAATTGCTGTAACTCCATAGTTATGATTGTTTTTGTTGATTGTTCGAATTTTCATTTTTCTCTTCATCTTTATCTTTTACAAGCTCATCATCAAAAAGCATTCTGACCGATGGCGTGTAATCGTCATCAAATTGACCTTTTTTAACTGAAAAAATAAAGAGCCCAAAAAAGACTAGGGCTACGAGAATACTGATGGCGAGAAGTCCGTAAATGACGTTCATGAATTAATTTTTGACAAAACTACATGTGAATATTTTCTAAAAAAATGATCTTAATCATGTTTCAATGACTTACTTATTAAGTATAGGTTTAGAAATGTTTTGTGTAGCTAAAGTAGTAAAAATCACAATAGATATTGAGCTCAAAGGCATCAAGATAGCAGCAATAACTGGCTCAAGCTGCCCTGTTAAAGCAAAGTACAATCCTATTACATTATACAGAAACGAAAATGCAAAGCTGAACTTGATTATTTTTATCCCCTTCTTAGTTATTTCTACGTACTTGTCTAATTTGTAGAATTCCGATGCATCCATGATAGCATCACAAGCTGGAGAAAAGACGTTAACGTTTTCTGAAATAGCAATACCTATATCAGCTTGCTTTAGAGCACCAGCGTCGTTCAATCCATCGCCTACCATCGCAACATTTTTATTTTCAGATTGAATTTTTTCTATCAGACGCATTTTAGAATCTGGCTTTTGATTGAAAAACATCTGAGTGGTTTTAGGCAGCATCTTTGTAAGTACTGCCTTCTCACCTTCATTATCACCAGAAAGTATAATCAATTTATAATGTGAATCTAGTGACTCAAACAGTGGCTCTACACCTTTTCTGTAAATCGTATCAAATTCAAACTTACCTAAGTAGGTTTCGTCTTTGCTTATATGGACAGCAGTAGACAGGTTAGGTTCTTCTAAATGATTAGAAACAAATTTTGCAGACCCCAGTTTATAGGTATGATCGTTGTAAGATGAAATAATTCCTTCCCCAAGGTGTTCTTCAAAGGATTCTGAATCTTGAATATTCTGGCTACTTAAAAAGGAATATAACTCTCTACTTAATGGGTGATTAGAATTTCTAAAGGAGTTTTTTAAGACCATTTTGTCATCCTCACTTAAAGTCAGACCAGAGTAAGAAATATCACTTTTTTTATTTGTGGTAAGCGTTCCTGTTTTGTCAAAAACAAAAACATCAAGATCTGCCATTTGTTCCAGGACATTTGTATTTTTAAGGTAAAACCCGTTCTTTCCAAATATTCTCAACAAATTACCCATTGCAAAAGGCGTAGCAAGAGCTATAGCACAAGGACATGCAATAATAAGTACAGCCGTAAATACATTTAAGGCGAGACTAGCATCGTAAAACAACCAGTATAACAATCCAGAAAACGCGATCGTAAGGACAGCAATAGTAAATTTTTTACTGATTTTATTAATCAGACTTTGAAATTTTGGATTGTAATCTTTTTGGAAGACATCATTACTCCACAATTGAGTCAAGTAACTTTGTTCCACCGATTTTTCGGCTACAATTTCTACCGCACTTCCACTTTGCTTACCGCCAGCATAAACTTTATCGCCAGACACTTTTTTCACGAGTTTAGCTTCACCAGTCACAAAACTATAATCAATTTCAGCAGAAGCTGACATCAAAACGCCGTCCACAGGAAGTAATTCCTGATTTCTGATAAGTAGTCTGTCCCCTCTCTCTATATCATAAACTTGAGTATTTTCCTCCTCTCCTTCTGAATTTATTTTCGTCACAGCTATGGGAAAATAGGATTTATAATCCCTTTCGAAAGACATGAATTTATACGTCTTTTGCTGCACAATTTTACCTAAAAGCAAAAAGAAGACAAGGCCTGTGAGACTATCGAAGAATCCAGACCCTAAATCAAATACTATATCTACAGTACTCCTTAAAAACAGAACTGTAATACCTAAAGCTATGGGAATATCTATATTCAGAATCTTACTTCTAAGTCCTTTGATGGCAGATTTAAAATAATCCTGACCTGCATAAAAAACAACCGGCAAGCTGAAGAAAAACATAAGCCACCTAAACACTGGCTTATACTGCTCCAGCCAATATTCTGAAACTTCAAAGTACTCTGGAAAACTTAAAAACATCACATTACCAAATGCAAATCCAGCAACACCTATTTTGTAAACAAGGCTTCTATCTAAATTTTGCTGAGTTTGACCATAATTTTCTAAGCTTATATAAGGTTCGTATCCTATTCTCGACATAAGCTCGACTAGTTCCTTCAGTGAAAATTCTTCAGTATTATAAGTGATGGTCACTTTTTTCTTGGGGAAGTCAACTTGAGAAGATACTACGTGTTTATTTAATTTATGGAGATTTTCTAATACCCAAATGCATGAGCTACAGTGAATATGAGGAATATAAAGAGTAACAATTTCGGTGGAATCTTCTTGAAAATCAATTAATTTATTAACAATATCCTCCTTTTCTAGATAATCGAATTTTCCATTAATTTCATTTGGAGTTGTACCAGGATTCTGTTCTAAGTCATAATAACAAGTCAAGTCATTTTCAGAAAAAATCTCAAAAACTGTTTTACAGCCATTACAGCAAAACAATTTATCATCGTGATAAATTTTGGTAGTACAGTCATCACCACAGTGAAAACATTTATCCTTTGACATAGATTTAAAATATGGCACAAAAATCTTACACTAATCTACTAATAAAAATGATAAGTATCAGCTCTAGTAATATTGGAGGAATAAGTTTATATCTTTGTTACGGTCAAAGATTAAAATTATGAAAACTCTACTTTTTACTATTTTATGTTTTTCTTTAATGGGAGTAACTCATAGCCAAGTATGGCTTGACAATACTTGCCCTATAGAAAAAGAAACTTCTAGTGAAGATTATACTTCAGCAAAATCCAATAACTTACTCACGCTTGTAATTAATCAAGAGGGTAAATTATTGATGAATGGAATTGAAAAAGAAGGAATTTCTGAAATTCAATTTAAAGAAGCTGTCTACCAATTTTTAACAAACCCTAACAAGGATAAAACCAAAGCTGACTCGCCAAAACAAGCGATAGTAGCATTAGGTTCTTATGGAGAACATGATGCTTATGAGCTTATCCTAAAATACGTAAGAGAAGTTTATTTATATGCTTGGGATACTTCAGCTGAAGAAAAGTATGAAACTTTTTATGCAGATCTAGGGTGTAAACAAAGAAAGAAAATCAGAAATAGAGATTTTCCTTACAATGTAATTGAATTGAACTCAGAAGACGATACAAAAAAACCTAGCTTCTCACCAGGTGTTCCACCGTTTGCAGGAGATGTTATAGACAATTAAATATCAAGATCAATCACTTGTATTACTTGATTTTTTTCTGATTTGATTTCTAGATGAAGAGATATAAATTCTTTGTTATTTACGATTAATAACTCACCGTGATTAATGCGAACAAAACCTTGTTCATTGCAATCACAGAACTTACCAAACACAACTTTTTGATTTTGTAGACTATGATTTTTGGAATGAATTTCTTTAAATCTTGATGGTATTTGAAGATAGACTTCCTCAGTGTAATCTACTTTTTTTGAATCTTTATATCTGATGTAAATCACTTGAAAATCTTTATCCTCTTCAAAAGAAACATCTGAAACTTCAGAAGATTCTTCTGTGAGTAATAATTTAGTTTCTTTAAAAACTTGGACTTCGCAGTCCCCATTTCCTGGACAATTTTGCAGTAAGGGCAATTCAGTTTGAAAGCTTTTACAAGCCGTAAATACAACTAATACCAAAAGGCTTATGTATTTCATTTTTTTCTTGAATTTGATACAAATAAAGGCATACTCATTATAATCAAATGACATATAAAGATTTATTTATCAGTTTTTCAAATTGAAACCCCTTAACAATAACTTTTGTTTAACTTCAATCCTGTTTTATTAAACAATTAAATATTTAATTTTGGAGTATGATATATGAAATCAACACAAAACAGAAATTACCCATTACAAAGCAAAAAGCTTGGGAATTTTTGTCTGATCCTAAAAATCTTCAAGAAATCATGCCAGACGATATGGGTTTTGAAATCCTTTCAGGAGCAGATAGAAAAATGTTTACAGGACAATTACTACAATACAATGTTACTCCATTCCCTGGTTTTAATACCAAATGGGTTACTGAAATTACACACGTAGAAAAACCAAATTATTTTGTAGACATTCAATTGTATGGACCTTATGCGTTGTGGCATCACAAACATTTCATACATGAGATTGAGGGTGGCGTTGAAGTCGAGGATCTTGTTCACTATAAAATACCATTTGGTGCTTTAGGCAGATTGATGCATCCACTGGTAGTGAAACCAAAATTGAATAAAATTTTTAAAGCTAGAGAAGCTAAAATGATCGAAAAATTCGGTCATTTTGATAATCAAAATAAATAAAAAGTTATGAAGAAGAATATTTTACTTATCGGTGGATCTAAAGGAATAGGTCTGGAAATCGTAAAAGAATTAAGCGCAGATCACAACATTATTGTGGCCTCCAGAACCGATGAAAATTTATCTGACTATGATGTCACCTATCATAAATTTGATGCGCTAAAAGATGATATTTCAGATTTAGATTTACCAGACACTTTAGATGGTTTGGTTTACTGTCCTGGAACCATCAACCTGAAGCCGTTCAAAATGATGAAACCAGAAATTTTTGAAGAAGATTTTCAACTCAATTTCTTAAGTTTGGTTAAAGTGACTCACGGAGTTTTATCCAAACTAAAAAATTCTGAACAAGCCAGTATCGTTTATTTCAGTACAGTTGCTGTTCAATCTGGAATGGCATTTCACACCAGCGTTGCCGCCGCAAAAGGGGCAATTGAAGGGTTTGCCAGATCACTCGCTGCAGAATATGCGCCATCGTTTAGAGTAAATGTTATTGCGCCGTCGTTAGTAAATTCTGACCTGGCAGGAAAACTACTTGGTAGTGAAAAGAAAAAAGAAAAAATGGACGAAAAACACCCACTCAAACGTGTCGGGGAACCTTCCGATATTGGAAAAATTGCAAGTTTCCTTTTATCTGATGACTCGTCCTGGATTACTGGTCAAGTTTTAGGAGTTGACGGTGGTATGGGAAGTCTTAATATGAATTAATTCCAAACTTATTTTATTAAAATCTTCTTGCAGGATAGTTTTCCTGCAAGAAGATTTTTAAGTTTAAGGGATAATTAAAATTTTCAATCATGAGTGATAAGTTAAGAGTATTTTGGTTCAGGAGAGATATGCGTTTTGAAGATAATGTGGGCTTGTATCACGCATTGTCGGGCGATTATAATGTCCTTCCGCTATTCATATTTGACAAATATATTTTAGATGAATTACCTAAAGATGATGCTCGAGTCACTTTTATTCATGATGAATTACAAAAGATGCGATCTTATCTTCAAGATAAGTATGGATCTTCTATTGCTACGTATCATGATACTCCAGAAAATGCTTTCAAAAAAATCATTGAAGACTTTGATATTGAAGCCGTTTACACCAATAGAGATTATGAGCCTTATGCTCAGAAACGGGATGCTGAAATCAATGCACTCTTAGCTCAAAATGGAATTGAATTTCATGATTTTAAAGATCAGGTCATTTTTGAAAAAACGGAAGTCGAAAAAAATGATGGCGGAATGTATCTGGTGTACACGCCTTATATGAAACAATGGAAAAAAGAGTTTGACAAAATTGACTTCAAAACCTATCCTTCCGAAGATTTACTAGACAATACCTATGAAAATTCGAGATTACCCAATGTGTCTTTATCTGATATGGGTTTTGAAAGGTCATCCATTAAAGTCCCAGATCATAATCTCGATAAAGAATTAATTAAAAATTACGACGACACCCGTAATATCCCTTCTATTGAAGGAACTTCAAGATTAAGTCCATATTTGAGATTTGGCGTCATCGGTTATAGAAAGGTCGTCAAAAAAGCCTTGTCTGTTAAAGATGAAGCGTTTTTGGAAGAATTAATATGGAGAGAATTTTATAAAGCGATTCTATATCACTATCCCGAAACTCAAGAACGCGCTTTCAAGCCAAAATATGACCGCATTCAATGGCGAAATGATGAAGAAGAATTTGAAAAATGGAAAAAAGGACAAACGGGCTATCCCATCGTAGATGCAGGAATGCGACAGCTTAATGAAACGGGCTGGATGCATAATAGACTTCGAATGGTTGTCGGTAGTTTTTTATGCAAGCATTTGTTAATCGACTGGCGCTGGGGAGAGGCTTATTTTGCAGAAAAGCTCTTGGATTATGAAATGTCATCCAATGTCGGTGGCTGGCAATGGGTCGCCGGTTCTGGTGTGGATGCCGCACCTTACTTTAGAGTCTTCAATCCTTACTCTCAAACCGACAGGTTTGATAAAGACAAAAAATACATCAAAAAATGGGTGCCGGAATTTGAATCTGATAAGTATCCAGAGCCAATGGTAGAGCATAAACTAGCACGAGAACGCTGTCTAGAAACTTATAAGGAAGCTGTGAAAAATTAGAATATAAATAATTTTAGGTGATGGTGAATGTAGTTTGGTTGAAGAGGGATTTGAGGATACAGGACCATGCGCCTTTACATAAAGCCCTACAAAAGCAACACCCTATACTCCTGTTATACATTTTTGAACCCCTAGTGTTGAAAGACCCACATTACAGCGAACGGCATTTTAGGTTCATCAAAGAATCTATTCAGGAACTTCAAAGAGAATTAGCTGCATATCAAACTCAAGTTTTGGTAGTGAAGTCTTCTGCTAAAAATGCTTTCAAAAAAATTCATACTGAGCTTAAAATCAAAACAGTGTATTCCCATCAGGAAACAGGTATACATATTACTTTCCAAAGAGATAAAAGCCTAAAAGAGGTGTTTACTACAGAAAAAATTCAATGGAAAGAATTTATCAATAATGGCGTGATTCGGGGCTTAAAAAATCGAAAAACCTGGGTGAATTCCTGGGAAAATTTCATGAACCAAAAGCCAATTCCATTTTCAGCAAGCCTCGGACAATTTGTTGATTCTAATACTATCCAAAAGCTTAAAGGTCATTTTGAAGACGAAATCCTTTCAGTAGAAAGAAATACCATTTTTCAGAAAGGAGGCCGAAAGATGGCCTTACGTTACCTCAAAAGTTTTCTGGAAGAACGCTATCCCAATTATCAAAATCACATTTCAAAACCGCTTTTGGCCAGGAAATCCTGCAGCCGATTATCACCATATATCGCCTGGGGCGTTTTATCCATGAGAGAAGTGATTCATGCTTCCATGGAGATTGAACATAAAACTAGATACAAGGGGGCTCTTAGTCAGTTTCAATCCAGATTGCGCTGGCAGGCGCATTTCATTCAGAAGTTTGAAATGGAATACAAAGCTGAGTTTCAAAATTTTAATCCTGCATTCAATGTTTTAAAACAACCTAAAAATGATAACTTGATCCAAGCCTGGAAAGACGGACAAACGGGATTTCCACTTGTAGATGCAAGCATGCGCTGTTTAACTCAAACGGGGTATCTCAACTTTAGAATGAGAGCGCTTTTGGTCTCATTTTTCACACATTTGCTCTGGCAAAAGTGGCAGGAAGCCTCAGAACATCTGGCGAGTTTATTTTTAGATTTTGAACCTGGCATTCATTATCCACAGTTGCAAATGCAGGCTGGAACCACTGGAATTCATACCTTGAGAATCTACAATCCGGTCAAAAATTCATATAAACACGATCCTGAAGGTGAATTTATTCTGAAATACATTCCAGAATTAAACTCTATTCCTAAAGAATTTGTGCACGAGCCCTGGAAATTGACTAAGATGGAACAAGCCATGTACAACTTTAGACTTGGCGAAGATTATCCTCACCCCATAGTCGATATGGAATCTGCACGTCAGCAGGCATCAGATGCGATCTGGAAAATTATTCAATCTGAAAGATCCAAGGTTGAAGGTAAGAAAATTCTAAAACGTCACACCATAAGAGGTAGTCATTAAGTAAACCTGAGCCTGGCTTTTTCAAGATCTTCTGGTGTATCAATCCCAATACTCACTTCTTGTGTTTCCACCATTTTAATGGTTTTTCCATTTTCCAAATAACGAATGCATTCGATTTTTTCTGCAGCTTCCAATGGACTCATTGGCAAGTGATAAAATGCCATCAAGGCTTCTTTTCTAAAGGCATAAATACCAACATGTTTGAAATAATCAACTTTCAACTCTTTAGCTCTGTGAAAAGGAATCACTGATCTCGAAAAGTATAGCGCAAAGTTATTCAAGTCGGTAATTACTTTCACATGATTTGGGTTGACAATATCCTCTTCTGAAGTTAATTTCAGTTTTAGTGAAGCTAAATCTATTTGCTTTTCGGTGTCAGTTTCAAAAACATTCAACAGCTGACTCAAAGCTTTTTCATTAATAAAAGGCTCGTCGCCTTGCACATTAATGACAATGTCAACATTCATATCTTGAACAGCCTCTGCAATGCGATCGCTTCCACATTCATGCTCTTTTTGACTCATGATGGCCTGACCTCCATGCTTTTCAATTTCAGAAAAAATAAGCTCGGAGTCGGTTACTACATAAACTTCATCAAATAACTGGGTAGATTTTGCCGATTCATAAGTACGAACAATAACGGGCTTTCCTGCTAAATCCTGCATTAGCTTCCCTGGAAACCTGGAAGCTTCGTAACGGGCAGGAATCATCGCTATAACTTTGAAAGGCTTTGACATAGATTTTAAATTTTATTATAAATTTATAATTGCTTTTCACTGAAGAAATCATCTTTAAAACCAATTAAATACAATTTCTCCTTTGCTCTGGTACAAGCCGTGTACAACCATCTCAAATAATCTTTATTTATTCCATCTGGTAAATAAGGCTGTTCTACAAAAACCGTATCCCATTGGCCTCCTTGAGACTTATGACAGGTTATAGCATAGCTGAATTTTACTTGCAGAGCATTAAAAAACGGATTTTGCTTAACTTTTTGAAACTTCTTGTATTTCGAGGTGATGTCTTCATAATCTTTCATCACTTCCTGGTAAAGCTCATTTGACCTTTCGTAAGGGAGGGATGGTGAGTTTAAGGTTAAGGTATCCAACATGATCACCGTTTCAAAAGGTTTCATTTTAGGATAATCTACCATCTGAACTTTGACTTCTGCAAACCGAAACCCGTAGAGTTCCTTTAAACCAAAAATTTCCAGAATTTCTATGATGTCTCCGTTGGCAATAAATCCAGCATCACTTTTGGGCTTAACCCAGAAGTAATTATTTTTTACTACCATCAAGAAATCACCTGGCGCAATTTCATCTTCTCTTAGAAGTATTCTACTTCTGATTTGTTCATTATAGAGGTTCGCCCTTTTATTAGACCTTACAATTATAGCTGTTTCTTCATGACCCAGATTATCATAAGCTTCATTTATCGCATCTAAGATTTCGTAGCCATCCACAAGTCTTACCATATCGGCTTTATCAGACAACTCAAATTTGAAGTTTTCAAAATCTTCATTTTCGATGGTTTCACGGATTTTAGTAGCATTCAACAAGATACTGCTTTCAAGTTTTTGCCTAACAACCTCATCTAGCTCAACAGGAATCACATCCATTTGATAGTGGGTGGTTAACGTTTTTTCATCCAGAGCGGGACTCAAATTTGACTTCACTGGTGGCAACTGTGCAGTATCGCCAATAAAAATCAATTTACAATTATCACCAGAATAGACATACTCCATAAGGTCATCTAATACAGAACCTCTGTTAAAAAGTTGATCACCGCTTGGAAAATCTGGAATCATAGAAGCTTCGTCTACAATAAAAATTGTGTTTTTATGTTTGTTGACTTGAGGAACAAACTCTATTCCTCCTCCGCTAGTACTTTTAGGCTGATAAATTTTACGATGAATGGTTTGAGCATATTGATTGCTGTAATTTGAAATCACTTTTGCAGCCCTTCCGGTTGGTGCTGCCAGAATCACTTTCTTTTTCACCTTCCAAATGTTCTTGACAAGAGTTCCTATAATCGAAGTCTTACCTGTACCTGCATAACCTTTTAATAAAAAAATACGATCAACTGAAGTTTCTAAAACAAATTTGGCTAGAAGTTGCAAAGTAAGATCTTGCTTAGGAGTTGGAGGATGTCCAAAATCGGTTTTGAGCGCTTCGTAAAACTCTTGATTATTCATAAAAGAAGTTACAATTCTTAAATTTCAAATATAAGCACGATTTTTTGGTAGTAAACTTTTGTGATTGAAAAAAAGTTGTAGTTTTGCTTATATCAAAAATTCTTAATTATAAGTTATGAAGATTGTAATACAGATTGTCTTATGGGTTGTTATCGGAGTGTTAGGTTACTACACTTATAATGCGGTTTACGGACCTGTTGAATTTAATAAAATAAGAGACAGACGATACTTAGATGTAGTTGAAAAAATGAAAGACATCCGTGATGTGGAGTTAGCTCACAGGGAAATTATCGGAAATTATGTTGGTAACTTCGATGATATGATCAAATTCATAGATACAGCAGAATATGTTATTACACAAAGAAGAGACACTACGTTTTTAGATGAAGAGTACAGAAAAACTTACGGAGTAGATCAATATATTGAAGATGTTGTTATTGATACATTAGGATTTGCATCTGTTAAGGATTCCATATTTGGTGATTCTGATAGATATAAGCAAATAATGTATATTCCACATACAGACAAGAAAAAATTTGAAATTGAGGCTGGATTCCTCGAAGAAGATGGAAATAAAACTCCAGTTTTTGAAGTAAAAGCTCCTAAAGATTTGATTCTTGCAGATCAAGACAGAGACCTTGTTATTCAAGAAAAACAAATCAAATCTGTAGATGGTGTTGATGGTCCTGCAATTAAAGTAGGGTCTATGAAACAAGTTAATACTAGTGGTAACTGGCCAAAAAACTTTGGTGATAATTAATGGATGAATACTCCATACATATTAATAATAGACTATCCATCTTAATTTTACAAGATGGATTTTCTTTTTTAGTACTTAATGAACTAAACATTCCAATAGGTTTTGAAGATTTTCGACTTGAAACTGGCTCATCCACAACAGAGCTTTTAAAACTTCTGAAATCAAAAATCGATACTGAATTTATCGGTAATAATAAAATTCGAGAGCTAGAAGTTATTTATGGAAATCCTCAATTTAGCATTGTCCCGAAAGACTATTTTGTAGAATCTCATCTCCCCCATTACTTAAAATACAGTTCGAAACTTATTGAAGGTGATGATTTCTCTTATGATGAAATTCCTCCCATACAGGCCTACACCGTTTATATTCCGTACATAAATATAAATAATTACCTATTTGACGCATTTGGGAGTTTTAAATTCACCCACCTATTCACAGGCTTAGTAAAAAGCGGATATAAGGAATGTTCAGCTTCAGCAGAATACCTGAAAATTCACGTAAGTAAAGACCAGATATACCTAACAGCGTTTCAAAATCAAAAATTGCAATTAGCAAATACGTTTTCTTACGAAACACCTGAAGATTTTGCATACTATGTTTTATTCTCAGTTGAAGAACTGAACTTTAACAGGGAACAATTATTAATTGATTTTACTGGGAATTTTTACAATTTTGAAGACAATAAAGCCCTCGAGATACTTTCTACATATATTCGACATATACAATTTAAAAATAAAGTAGATTCATCTGAATTTGGACGTAATAAAGCATTTCACGAGCATTTTAATTTAATATAAATTATGAGAATAGTATCTGGCAGTCTTAAAGGACGAAGAATCATAGCACCCAAAAAACTTCCCGTCAGACCTACCACAGATATGGCTAAGGAAGGCTTGTTTAATATTTTAAATAACAGATTACATTTTCAAGAGATAGAAGTGATTGATCTATTTGCTGGAATAGGTAGTATTTCTTTTGAATTTATTTCAAGAGGAACGCAACGCGTTACAGCTGTTGATGCAAATTATGACTGTATAAAGTTTTTAACCAAAACTTCTGAAGAGTTGGATTTGAATCTAAACATTATAAAAAGTGATGTTTTTGATTTTTTAGAAAAGACATCTCAAAAAGCAGATCTTATCTTTGCAGACCCTCCGTACGGATTACCTATCGAGGAATTTGAGAAAATTGAAACTATAATAAAAGAAAAAAGTCTTTTGAATGAAGATGGCTTACTCATCATTGAACATTCGAAACATACAAAATTAGAACATATAGACACCTTTTCAGAGCAAAGAAGGTATGGAAATTCAGTATTTAGTTTTTTTAAATTTAATCTTTAAGCAACTTTTTCTAAGTCAAATCTTTTCTAAAAAGAAATTCCGAAAGAGATTAATTACCTTTGTAAAAATTCAAATATGAAAAGTTTTTTGCCTTCAGAATTGGAAACTAAAAATGTTTATGGACTGCTTTCCGGCTCTGTAGGCCCAAGACCTATTGCCTTTGTGAGCACTGTAGATAAAAACGGGACACCCAATTTATCTCCATATAGTTTTTTTAACGTTTTTAGCGCTAACCCACCGATTTTGATATTTTCACCAGTAAGACGTGTAAGGGATAATTCTACAAAGCACACCTTAGAAAATGCTATTGAATCCAAAGAGGTTGTCATAAATATAGTCAACTGGGACATAGTACAACAAGTATCTTTATCTAGTACCGAATATGACAAAGGCGTAAATGAGTTTGAAAAAGCTGGACTAACGATGCTGAAATCAGACTTAGTTAAACCGCCAAGGGTGAAAGAATCTCCGGTTCAGTATGAATGCAAGGTCAATGACACCATTTCACTAGGAGAAGAGGGTGGAGCTGGAAATCTTGTAATTGCTGAAGTGATAAAAATTCACATTCGAGAAGACTTGCTGGATGATGGTTTACATATCAATCAGCATAAAATTGATTTGGTATCTAGGATGGGTGGAAACTGGTACTCCAGAGCAAACGAAGGTATGTTTGAGGTTGAAAAACCGATACTTAAAACTGGTATTGGCGTAGACCAGTTGCCAAAATCTGTAAGATTAAGCTCTGTCTTGACTGGAAATGATCTTGGCAAGCTTGGAAATATTGAAGAACTGCCTAGCAAAGCTGTAGTTCAAAAATTTATTTCCAATCATGATTTGGAACATTTTATAGAAGAAAGTTCTGATGAGCGTGTCCACTTGATCGCTCAAGAATACATAGAAAAAAATGAGCTTGAAAAAGCTCTGAATATATTACTCGCAAAACAATAATTATGGAAGTACAAGGAAAAATTAAAGTATTAGGAGAAACCAAGGAATTTGGTAGTAATGGTTTCAGAAAGAGAGAAATGGTTGTGACCACAGAAGAACAATATCCACAACATATTTTAATAGAATTTGTTCAAGATAAAACTAATTTGCTAGACAATTTTAATGTTGGCCAAAATGTGAAAGTTGGAATCAACCTTAGAGGTCGCGAATGGGTTAGCCCACAAGGGGAGACAAAATACTTCAATTCATTAAATGGTTGGAGGATTGAAAACTTAGAGCAAAGCAATTCTGCTGGTGCACCTCCGGTGCCTCCGTCAGATCAATTTGAACCTGTTCAAGATTTGAATGACGATGACGAAGATGATTTACCATTCTAAATAAAATCAATCGATAAATAACTACAGCTCTAGAAGTTTTTCTAGAGCTTTTTTTATTTTTACTCCTTGAATTTTTAAAATATTCATAATTCGTTGATAGCTAAACTCGAACTTTTTTTTGCTAAAGTACTGCCCTCACCTTTCACTCTGAGCATTGGACTCACTTTGCTTACTCTTGTATTAGCAATTTTCCTTGGTGATTTCTCTGGTGACACTTCTCAGGTAGTTTCCACATTGCAAGCATGGCAATCTGGAATATGGAATCAAGATTTACTGGTTTTTGGCTACCAAATGATGTTGATTTTGGTACTTGGCCATATTTTAGTTTTGAGCACTCCTGTCAATAAACTTTTAGAACTTATTACTAAAGGCGCTATCGATACAAAAAGTGCTGTAGTATTAGTAAGTGTAAGCACCATGCTCATGGGATTTTTTAACTGGGGATTGGGTTTGATTTTTGGTGCCATACTCGCCAGGAAAATTGGCGAAAAATCAGCAAAAGAGAACCTGAATATTAACTATCCACTCATCGGTGCATTAGGCTATTCTGGGATGATGGTTTGGCATGGTGGTATTTCTGGCTCTGCACCTCTCAAGGCTTCAGAAAGCGGTCATTTACATTCTATAATGAATAATTTTCCTGCCGATTTTCCTGCAGAAATATCTACTTCTGAAACTATCTTTAGTTGGAGTAATATCATCATTTTTGGCGTAATTCTTTTAGTGGTTCCTATAATCTTTAGAAGCATTAAGTATAAACCCACTTCCAAGTTTAAGAGCTCAGATCTCATAAGTGAATCAGGGTCAAATTCAAAAGAAAGAAAAGCACATCCCCTAGAGAACAATATGGTTTTACCTTTGATTTTTGGAGGATTGATTACTATTTGCTTTTTTGTTGTGTATTCAGAGAATTTAGCGCAACTTAATATCACTCCAAATATGCTCAATTTTCTGATGCTTGGACTAGGTATTTTATTTCATAAGTCTTTAATCCATTACTTAGCTTCTCTTTCTGAGGCTATTAAAGGAGCCTCTGGAATTTTGATACAGTTCCCGCTCTATTTTGGAATTATTGGAGTCATGAAGGAAAGTGGATTGGCAGTTAGTTTTGCTCAATTTTTTATAAGTATTTCAACTGAAACAACGCTTCCTGTCTTTACATTCATCAGTTCTGGAATCGTAAATATTTTTGTACCTAGCGGTGGCGGACAGTGGGCAATACAAGGACCGATTGCGTTGGAATCTGCAACAAAACTTGGCGTACCACTACCCAAAATTATTATGGCATTGAGTTATGGTGACCAGATTACAAATATGCTTCAACCCTTTTGGGCATTACCACTTCTTGCCATTACCAAGTTAAAGGCGAGTGATATTTTCCCATTCACTTTTATATTATTTATTATTGGCAGCTTTATTTTTATAACAGGCTTACTTATTTTTTAAAACATGTATAAACTTACTAAAGACATCATATTTCCGCATCCCAAATTTGCAGACGAAAAAGGCTTATTAGCTTTTGGAGGGGATTTGAGTTTAGAACGAATCAAAGTTGCATATGAAAATGGAATTTTCCCATGGTATGAGGAAGGACAGCCCATCTTATGGTGGAGTCCAGATCCCAGAATGGTATTATTTCCAGAAAACCTGAAAGTATCTAAATCGATGAAGAAGCTTTTTAAAGAAAAAGCATTCAAGGTGACTTACAATAAGGATTTTGAATATGTCATGCGTAAGTGTGCAAATATCAATAGAGAGCGTCAAGATGGAACCTGGATTACCGAGGATATGATTGAAAGTTATGTAAAACTTCACGAAGCTGGATTGGCTAAATCTGTAGAAGTCTGGAAAGACGGTGAAATGGTAGGAGGACTTTATGGAATTCTTTTGAAGGAGAAAAAAGTATTTTGTGGCGAAAGCATGTTTACTGAAGTGGATAACGCATCAAAATATGGGTTCATTACACTAGTCAAAAACATGGAAAAAAATGGCATTAGCCTTATCGACTGTCAAGTTTATACCAAACACTTAGAAAGTCTTGGCGCTGAAGAAATTAGCAGACATAATTTCCTAACCATTCTAAATTCTAAAGTTTAAGAAATCCTAGTTCCATTTTTGACGTTATGGTCTAATGATAATAAAGATGTGCCAATCTCGCTATCTACACCTGCAAGTACTAAGCACTCACTCATCATTGTTGCTATTTGCTTTGGAGGAAAATTGAGTACAGCAATCACTTGTTTTCCAAGGAGCTCTTCAGTTTTATATAGCTCTGTGATTTGAGCTGAAGAACGTTTGATCCCATACTCTCCAAAATCAATTTCAAGTTTTAAGGCCGGATTTCTGGCTTCTTTAAAAGTTTCAGCTTTGATTATTGTTCCAACTCTCATCTCTACGTTTTGAAAATCGGACCAGGTTAAACTATAAATAGATGTATTCATGAGTTGGTTTTTTGGTATAAGATATGTTTATATTGAAATCAGATAAAAGTAGAATTCTTTTATAATTGCCTTAACGAACAAGATTCCAATAAATATTAAGTTTACAAAAAAATAATTGATTATGAGTAAACAGGCCTTATTAAAGCCTATCAAACTAGGCGATATGGAATTGAAAAATAGAGTCATCATGGCTCCTATGACAAGAAATAGAGCCGATAATGAACACAATGCACCAACAGATTTGCACGCAAAATATTATAAGCAACGTGCAAGTGCAGGACTAATCATAAGCGAAGGTGCTCAAGTATCCTATCAGGCAAGAGGCTACATCAATACGGCAGGCATTCATCTACCAGAACAAATTGAGGGCTGGAAAAAAGTTACAGATGCTGTTCACGATGATGACGGTAGAATTTTCGTCCAATTATGGCATGTAGGCAGAATATCACATCCAGACTTTCACAACGGAGAAAAACCAGTTGCTCCAAGTGCTATAAATGCAAATGCGCAATGTTTCACAGAAGAAGGATTCAAAGATACTGTTGAGCCTAGAGCATTGACTACAGAAGAAGTAAAAGAAATAGTACAAGATTTTAAAAGAGCTGCTAAAAATGCTGTAGATGCAGGTTTCGATGGGATTGAAATCCATTCTTCGAATGGCTATTTACTACACCAGTTTTTCAATAAATCATCCAACCAAAGAACAGATGAATATGGAGGATCCATTGAAGAAAGAGCAAGAATTCTTTTTGAAATTTTGAATGCTGTAAGAGTATTTTTTCCAGAAAACAGAATTGGTGTAAGGTTAAATCCTTCACTAGATGGCATTTTTGGTATGGAAGCAGATGAGGGAACCATTCCAACTTTTGAATATATTGTCAAGAAATTGAATGAATACGATTTAGCTTACCTCCACTTATCAGAACCTTTTAATGATGTGAGTGATAAAGATTTTCTTGTAAGTAATATAGCAGAACACTTCAGACCTTTATACAAAGGAAACCTAATGATCAATGCAGGCTTCGACCAAGAAAGTGGCAATAAAGTCATTGAAGATGAAAATGCAGATATGGTAGCTTTTGGAAAGCTGTTTATTTCTAATCCGGATTTACCTGTTAGATTTGAAAAGAATGCGGAATTACAAGACTGGGATCAGGATACCTTCTATGCAACTGGAAAGGAAGGTTATACAGATTACCCAAAATTAGGTGAAGAAAAATAACTAAATTTTGTTTAATTTTTAACAGTAAAGGATTAAACAATATCTAATTTTAGGTCGATTAATAATCGACCTTTTTTTATGCCCTATTTTTCTAAAGAAGACATTATCAACTTACCAGGTATTGAACGTATGCACCTTATCAATTCATGTGGTGGCATTAAATCGGGAAATCTCATTGGTACTGTTTCAACATCAGGAATTTCCAACTTAGCTGTATTCAATTCAGTAATTCATTTAGGAAGTAATCCGCCAATGTTAAGCTTCATGTTGAGACCAACCACTGTAGAACGTCACTCTTATGATAATTTCAAAGAGAGATCGTATTTCACAGTCAATCACATTCACAATGATTTCGTGGATAAAGCACATCAAACGTCTGCTAAGTATGAAGAAAATGTTTCGGAATTTGAAAAAGTTGGTTTAACAGAAGAGTATATTCAAAATTTTAAAGCTCCTTTCGTTAAAGAGTCGAAAATAAAAATAGGCTGTAAATACATCAATGAGTATTTAATAAAAGAAAATGATTGTAGATTAATCATTGGTGAAATTCAGCTCATTTCATTCGAAAATGGATTACAAGATAGGGATGGATTTTTAGATCTAGCAAAAGCAAATTCAGCTGGAATAATAGGTCTTGATGGCTATGTAAAAACCCAGCTTATTGAAAGGTACGAATATGCAAGACCAGATCAGAAATTAAAACCTCTAGAGAGATAATGGCACATAAAAAACCAAATTTACCTGAGAAAATATGTGCTACTTGTGGTTTACCATTTGCCTGGAGAAAAAAGTGGGAAAAGAATTGGGAAAACGTCAAATATTGCAGCGAAAAATGCAGAAGAAACAAGACATAAACATCGTATGGTTTAGAAACGACCTGAGAACTAGAGATCAAAAATCATTGTACGAAGCCTGTCAGCAATCGGAAACCGTGCTCGGCTTGTATTGTTTTGATCCTAAACATTATGAAATCACAAAATACGGATTCAAAAAAACAGAAAAGTTTAGAGCCAGATTTTTGATAGAGACGGTCACTCAGCTTTCAGATAAATTAAAGAGCTTAAACATTAGCTTGAAAGTTGAGCATGATAAGCCAGCAAATGTATTGAAGCGACTTGCTGAAAATTACAACATCAAAACCGTATTTTTTCAAACTGAATGGACAGAAGAAGAAAAACAAGTAGAACATGAAGTCAAATCAGTTTTAAGTGAGACTAACTTTATTGATCACTACAATCAGTTTTTATTTCATCCTGATGACGTGCCTTACGATGACTTCAGACAGATTCCAGAAGTATATACCAATTTTAGAAAGAAATGCGAAAAACAAAGTGAGGTGAGAACTGAAATCCCTACACCAGACGCACTTCCCGAAGATAATTTACTTGGTATAGAAATCAAAATACCTAGCCTGGAAGACTTGGGCTTAGAGGAGTTTGAAATTGATGAAAGGTCTGCATTTCCTTTCCATGGTGGTGAAAATGAAGCCTGGAAACGTCTAAAGCATTATTTCTGGGACACCAAAAAATTACAGTATTACAAGAAAACAAGAAACGGTTTGCTTGGCACAGATTACAGTTCCAAGTTTTCTGCCTGGCTGGCTAATGGTAGTATGTCTGCAGTTTCTATTTACCATGAGGTTAAAAGGTTTGAAAAGGAGATCAAGAAAAACCAGGACACCTATTGGCTGATATTCGAGCTAATTTGGAGAGATTATTTTAAATATGTTTCTTTAAAACATGGTAATAAAATCTTTCAACTCGGAGGAATTTCAAACAAAGATTACGACTGGGGAAATAACGATAAAGCCTTCAAACAGTGGGTAAATGGCAACACGCCAGAGCCATTCGTCAATGCCAATATGATCGAGATTCGTGAAACTGGCTTTATGAGTAATCGGGGTAGACAGAATGTGAACAGCTACTGGGCTAAGGAATGGAAGCAAGACTGGAGAATTGGTGCCGCCTATTTTGAAGCCATGCTGGTAGACTACGACGTGCACAGCAACTGGGGCAACTGGATGTACAATTCTGGCGTTGGCAATGATCCACGTGATAGAAAATTCAACATCAAAAGCCAGGCAGACCGTTACGACACCAATGGAAAATATCAGCGAACTTGGTTACAGGAAACTCTGTTTTAGAAGCCAGGAACCTGCTTTCAGCTCTATCTTGGAGCAGCAACGCAAGTCTCATAGCTTACCAAAAGAGCTTCTTACAGTCGCATTTTGGCAAGAGGTCGACTAAGTCTTGCCGCTCCAAGGATGCCGCTTCTATCAGGGCTAAATAACTAGATTACAAGATTAATTGTTCCATCAAAAAATATAGTTTCCTGATGGATAAACTTTGTAAAATCATTTGACGGTTAGATTGATATTAAACCTTTTTTTTAATTCTCTTGGTGTAGATTTGAAATACACCAACAACAAGCATAAGGCTTATTACAATATAAATCCAAAACGCCTCTGGCTGCTCTTTAGCTTCTTCTACTGCTCCATAATACACAAAAGCACTCCAATAGTAGGGTGACTTATTTGCATTAGAGATTTCCTTATTTTCAAGAAAATCTAGTTTAGACTTTCGGTTTGCAATTGCTACCGATTGGTTGTGGCTGTAGTGCTTATAAAAGGAAGCCATCAACTGGGAGGTCGAACGGTCATTAATCTCCCAAAGACTAAACAAAAGATTTTGCGCTCCTGCATATTGAAAGCCTCTGGCTAAACTGATAGGGCCTTCTCCTGTGAGAAGTTTCCCCACACCAGTCTCACAGGCGCTAAGAACTACCAGTTTTGGATTTAATTGCAAACTGTATAAGTCCTGAACAAGCAACACATCGTCATAAAATTCCATAGTCGCTGGAATGGTAAATGTCCCACTATTAGCGTGAGTAGAAAGGTGTAATATCGAGTGTTCTGCTGCCAGACTTTTAAAATTGGTTGAACTGGCTTCATCATGAAGAAGCAAGGTTGTGGGCATGAGTTCTTCCAGATGCTTTGACTCTTCTAAGGAGTAGCTCAGATGCTTTGAAGTATCTTCAAACACAGGAAAAAGCCCTAAAACTGAATTTTTAACACCTTGGCTTTCAGCTTGATTATATAAGCGTGCAGAATTGTTATAGCTTATAGTATGCCTTTTAAGAAGGAAGGGCATTTGTTCGTAAACCGTGCTTTGACTTGCATCAAACAATAAGGCTTCAAAAGGCACAAAGTGAAGCAAAGCATCTGGTATAATCATCAAGTTGGCATTCGCTGTTTTTGCTTCAGGCATTAATTTCTGATACAAAGCATAAGCCGTTTCACGATAGTCGGCTATGCCTCTATTAATAGCTGTAGGACTTTCAAAAAAACCAATAAAATCAGATAGCTGCTGTTTTATAACCGAATCCTTACTAATCCGATGCAGATGGAGAGATTTATCATCGATATCAAAGCGATAAATATGAGATCTTCCAGAAAAATAAAGCAATAAGATCGATTGGTCCTGCCTGAGTTTTTGCTGAATTTGACCAAGGCTTACAGAAGTAGAAAGGGAGTCTGAATATTTTGCTTCTACCCGACCCTGAACTTGTCTCAAAGCTTGATGAATCTGACTTAGAGAGTCGCTAATTGCTGCTATGCGTTTAGCATTTGGTTGAGTTAATTGTACTTTCAGAGACAAATTGATCAGTTGTTCCTGACTGTTTGTTAGCTTTTTTCGCAGTTGAAGTAAACTATCTTCTGGGTGTAATTTTAAAAGGTACTGCTGTGTCATCTGTTCTCTAAGGACCCGCGCTTTACTATTTTCTACATAAGTAAAAGCTCGTTTTAAAAGTTCTGAATTTTGTGAGGTTTGGTAGTCATCCCAAAGAATATCTAAACAGTCTTCTGTTCTGCGTTTCCAACTGGATTGATGCATCAATCTCACTTCCTGTTGAGTATAATCTGCATACATTAAGTCAGATACATAAAAACTAAGGTCGTAATAAGCTAAGGCTATGGTGGAGCTGGCTTGCAGATTCGCCAAACCATCGAATATGGATATAAACGTCGGTTCTGCATACAGCAATTCTTTGGGTGGAAGCAACACAAAGGATTCTAAAGGCAATAAGATCTTCAAGGCCTTGAGATAAGTTTCCGATGCATTTTCAACAGCCTGCAAGGCCATAAATACACTCGCTTTTTCCACATAAAATCGAGCTATATCTCGAGCAATGGAAGTTTCATTTATGAGTTGTGGTTCTACTTGATTCAACAAGCGAAGAGCCTGCTCATACTCGCCTTCTTTCATCGCTAACTGAGCTTTATTTCTCAGTTTTAGAACATCATTTTTATTGGTGGTCTTCAGGAAGGATTTCGCCTTGTTCAACTGTTGTTTCGCCAGTAAGTTTGTCGCCATATTATTTTCTAAAGCTGTAACTTGTTCTGGAGTTAGGCCATGAGTTTCTAATCCTTCCTGAAGTAATTCTATAGCGGTTGAATGCTTACCTGTATTGTGGTATACCACAGATAGGTTTATAATCCCTGCTACTTGTTGCTGAGAGTCATTTTGGGATTTAGCTAATGCTATATAGCGCTTTATAACCCGCTCTGCATTGGCAAAGTCCCCAAGTTGAGTATAAATATTTCCTAGCGGCTTCAGCGTGTATTCAATGATATCATAAGACTCAAACTGGTGGCTTTTATAGATTTCCCAGGCCTTTTCATAAGAGCGAATAGCAGGTTGAAAATTCCCATATTGCTTGTCGTAAAACCCCATATTGGCATAAAGCACTACTAAAGCCAAATATTCATTTGTGTTTTGAGCATTTTTAGTAAAATCAATAGCATTAGCTTTTAATTCTTGAAGCGCTGTAGAACTTGTATTTTCTACAAAGGCATCCAAATGTGCATAAATCGCATCTTCAAGACTTTGCGATTGCCCTAATGAAGTATAAAGTAATAATATGAAAATTAATTTATTGATCATTTCCTCGAGTAAGAAAGTGTGGGTTTTATGCTAGGGATAGAAGTGGAAATCCTTTTCCCCAATTGGGTTGGGGAAAAGATTGAAACGGATAGCCCGACCCTTTCCCAATTTTGAATTGGGAAAGGGTAACGCCCAAATTAAAATTTCCAAATTGCATAAAATTGTAGTTGATTATGTGGAGCGTTCAAATTATACACATATCGAACGCCGGCACTAGGCCCTATGCGAGCAACACCTATATTAAAGCCAACAAATGCTCCAGCCTGAAAGTTATCTAAACTAGTGGTTTGGGTATTGACACTAGTAAAATCTTTAGTCTCATCACGTATTGTAAACCCTTCAGATGGGATAAAAAGACTATATTCTCCTGTATTTTCTTCTTCCACTTCACTACTCAAATCAAGTTTTAACTGAACGCCCGTACCCAAGGCCAAAACGTTGTTCAAATTATAGCGGTAAGACGCAGGAACAAGGTAGAAGGAAATATTTTGATGCTCTCTAAACTGCTCAATATCATAGATTTCTACAAAACCGTCGGCTGTTGGCGTTTCTTCTGTAAATTGATTTAGCTCATCAAAGGAATTGGCAGAAATTATCAACTCGGCTTGTAAATAGCCGCGATAAGATTTGTAAGGAGAAAAGGTGGCTCCCACAAAATATTCCTCGTGATTATTTAGGCTTGGACTCATGATATAACCCGCCTTTGCACCTATAGAAAGTCCAGGCAAAAACCGCGTGGTTGCATAATTGGTGGTGATAGGGTCATTTTTATCAAAATAAATGTCGGTGCGCGTTCGCGTTGTTTTTTTATGAAAATCTTTGGCAAGCTTGATTTTGTACTTGACAAATCCTTTTGTGGAATCGATTTCGGTTACACTCTTCTGCTCCGTACCAGGCAGGTAGATTTTTTTAAACGTAAAAATAGCTTTCTGACGCGTAAAGGTGGTATCAATACAACTATAAAAAACCTCTTTATTCTTAGGACATATTGGACACTCCGGATACGTATCTAAAATTTCGATACTGCTTGTATCAAACATCTCAGGGATTTCGGTTTCCAATCGAATGGTTGTAGCCGGGCCTTCTCCATTGTTTTGAAATTTAGTTTTGAACTTAAAGGTTTTAAAACGGGCTAACCTATAGTTCATCACCGTGGCATTGGAGGACATTTTATTAGGATCGTGGGATGTGACAATTTCCATTTCCATATCCTTGACCTTATGCGTATCAAACTGACGATCGGGAACATAAACGCTTCTTACCGTTACGATAGCACTTGTATCTTTAAGCATTTCTGGGGTAGTTCGTAATGTAAAAAACATATTGCGTTCTTCACCCGGTTGCATATCGTCAAACTCAAAAAATTGATAATCTCTATAATAGGCTTTAGACTCTTCGAGGGTCAGCGGCAAATTGATTTTTTCGGTGCTATCCTTCCATTTCTTTGTAAGTTGGAGGATTTCATTTTGCGCTGAAGCGAGTAAAGTTTCATTTTCTTCTGTTACCCCAGAAAACGCAAGGGGTATATCTTGCTTTTGTTGCTCACCATGATGTGTTCGGATATCTGTAAGCTCGAAATTATCAGCTTTGTATTTCTGCTCGTTATAAAATAAATAAAGCTGACCAGAAGTGGTGTAGTTTTTAGGATTTTTATACCGCATTACAACGACAATATCTTCCTCAGGGATGGGGTCTCGATTGCGGATTATATCGATATCACTAGTCATCGAGGCCTTTTCCTTATAATCTGTTGTGGCTTTATTCACCTTCACCTTTTGCGGTCTAGTGGCAGGAGTTTTTCCATTGTCGTAATGATTAGTCACCCAGAGTTGAGCCTCATACTCACCTGGTTTTTCATAAACGTGTTTTGGAAGTGAATCTTTGCTGAAATGGCCATCTCCAAACTCCCAATAATAGGAATAATAAGCCTTAGGCGCGCCTGCAACTTGAATAAGCGGTGGAGTTTCTGGCGTAAATTCAACTGTATTTTCCATTACGTCATGTTCTACCTCAACCTGACGAACCAGAGAATCTGAAGAGCTGGTTTGCTGAGCCCAAAAAGACATGGAGCAAAAGCTTAAAACAAGAAAAAGGAATTTTGAATTCATTGTTATCATAAGTTCTGGAATTTAAATATATAGAAAAGTGATGGTAACTTTACAGAACCATCACTTTAATTTACAGGTTAGGACAAAGTTTTCACCTGATTTTGAAGTTTAAGGCAAATTATTAATGGTTTGTGTTAAATCCTCTGTTGAGGCTATACTGAGGTCTTCCTGTGTGAATAAGACTTGCTGCCCATCTTCTACAGTAATGGTTTGAATCGCGTATAAAAACTCACCATCTTGTTCAGATAAGAAAATGACATGAGCTTCCAATCCTATGGGAAATTCGCCATAAATAAAGGCTAAGCTACTGGTTTCCCCTACTCTAGCTAAATACACAGAAGAGTTGCTACCATCAAAGCCTTGTGGAACAGCGATTTGAATCTCGGTTTTAGGGTCTGGATCTGCGATAAATACATCACAATTGAACCAGCCAAAATTTTCAACAAACGCATTGTAAGTGTTTCCATTATCAGGATTCACCCAAAACTCAGTGTTTTGTGGCAACCAAACCAAGTTATCGTTTTCATCAATTTCACCAACGAACGGTCCCATACCGTCAACTTCACCGCCAGTAATAGAGGACGGAACTTCTAACATCATTCCACAAAATTCATCAAAATCTAGTTCTTCCCCGTTTTGGTAGGCTTTAATATGAAACTCACCACCAGAAATCAGTTGTCCTTTGTCACCGTTTGCATCTTCTCCAACGGTGGTCGCATTAGTGGTAAGCATGTTACCACGGTCAAATACTTCTACAAATTCCAAGTCAACTTCACCAGTCACTGCATTACCATTCAATGTAAGACAGTTGGGTGAAATAGAAAGTGATACGCCAGCGTCTGACTGGAAATTGATGCCGTCTTCTGCATTAAAAGAGGCATTTTGTTTGAGGTCATTAAATGCATTGTCCTGAATATTTCTAAAATCCTCATAGCTTGGAGGCATAAAGGAATCTACATCGTCATTCATTTCACAACTAGTAAATGTAAATATCGATACTGCAAAAATGGCGAATGTGTGTTTTAAATTTTTCATGAGTTCTAAATTTTTAAGGTTTCTAATTTTGTTATTCACCCTTATATCAATATGACCTTATAGTTGTTACCCCCTTTTTTGTTTTTTTTTAAGTTTTTAAAAGTCAGACAGGCCTTCAATTCAAAAGCCATTGGAGTCAATGTCCAATGGCTTAGATTTTAAAAATCAGATGAATTGTAATTCAATTGTTTATGGCAAATCATTGATAGCATCTGTCATTTGTTGTAAACTTCCTAATGTGGTTTCTGACATAGTAAATGAGTAAACATCATTTTCTGCAACAGTCACTCCTTTAATAGCATATCTCCATTGACCATCATCTTCGGTAGCAAAAATGATATGCATTTCCAAACCCACTGGAATTTGTCCATAATGCTCAGAAAACAGTTCGGTATTCGGGTCGTATGTATCTAAGTTAGCTAATGCATTGTTGCCTTCACCATCGTAAGACAGATATACAGCGCTATTTGTATTGTCAAATCCATCTGGAACATCCACAAGAATCATAGTTTTAGGTCTTGGGTCATTATAAAAACGATCGACATTAGTCCAGCCAAAACTATCGAAATAGGCATAATAGTTACCGTTGGCTCCATCGCCTTCTAAAAACACACCTCCTCTACCAGCTGGATCTTGCTCTTCTTCCTCCCAGGTTAAATTATCATTTTCATCCACTTCTCCATCCCAAAGTGTCATATTTTGATCTCCACCGCCAGTTAAACCAGAAGGAATAACTAAAGATATATCGGCGTTTAATTCCAATTGCTCTCCATTTTGAATAGCATTTATATAGAATTCCCCTCCAGAAATAAGCAAAGACTTATCTCCGTTAGGATGTCTTCCCATCGTAGTTTTATTAGTGGAAAGCATGGTTCCACGATCAAAAATTTCTTTGTATTCAAGCTCTACTTCTCCACTGACTACATCACCATTTAAAGTTAAACTGTTAGGGGGTAGTGTAATATCTACTCCATTAGAAGAGATGAAGTTTAAACCATCTTCAGCATTAAAGGTTTTAAATTCTGTAATTAATGCTTTAGCCTCGTCCTTCAAATTAGAATAAGCTTCGGCAGTGGGAGGATTGAAAGGGTTTGAAATCGGCGGATCTACGTCGTCGGTAGTTTCACAGCTTGTGAACACAAAAATGGTTGCTACTAAAATGGCGAATGTGTGTTTTAAATTTTTCATGAGTTCTAAATTTTTAGGTTTCTAATTTTGTTATTCACCCTTATATCAACATCGGTTTAAATTTGTTACCCATTAATATTGATTTTTTTCTGAAAAAATTTAAAGGATAGTGATCATAAGAACTGAGAGGTAAAATTCACTTAAGCTAAAAACAGGGTAGATGTGAAATATGGAAACATCTTTTAGGTGTGTTATGTCTTTAATATGAAGATAGGTTTGTATTTAAAAATGGATTCTGGCTTTCGAATGGAAAAACTTTGATATTTTCGTTGGATAAATTGAATGCGATGAGCGATTCTAAATTACACGACGATCAAAAATATATAGATGGCCTGGTGCAAAATAATTCGTTTATCATACAATCTATTTATGACAAATTTGCACCCAAAGTCATCGGCTATGTCTGTAAGAACAGTGGTAACCAAGACCAAGCTCAGGATTTGATTCAAGAGGTTCTTGTGGTAATTTATGATCAGGCAAAATCTAAAAACTTACAACTCACTTGTCCTTTTGATGCTTATTTCTTCTTGCTTTGCAAACGAAAATGGATCAATATTTTAAAAAAATCATCCTTAAAACAGGTAACAATTAATGAAGAAATTGTATCTAACCATGAACCCGTACAGGAATTGGTTTTAGATACCGAGCATACAGAAACGCAGCAACATCTTTTTGATGACATGTTTCAAAAACTAGGAGAAGCTTGTAAAACCTTGTTGACTACCAGTTTTCAATTAAATTCAATGGAAGAAGTCGCTAAGGCACTTGATTTAACTTACGGATATGCCCGGAAAAAGAAATCGCTGTGTATAGGGAAATTAACAAGAATGATACAGGATTCACCTGCATATCAGAACCTAAAAACTTGATTCGATGGAAGATCGTGACTATATTTTATTTGAAGACTATCTCAGCAATGAGTTAGATGAAGGCCAAAAAGCTAATTTTGAAAAGCGTTTAAAAGAAGATCAAGATTTTCGAGAGGCTTTTGAGCTCTACCAATCTACTTCCAATTTTTTAAGTCATAAATTCTCGAATGCTCAAGAACGGGAAGCTTTTAAGCAAAACCTCAGCAAAATAAGTCACTCCTATTCTGAAACCAATAAAGTAGCCCTTCATAAAACAAGATATTTCAAACCCTGGAAACTCGCTATTGCCGCATCACTACTGGTCATTATGGGTGTGTTTTATTCACAATGGTTCTCTTCCACTCCACAATATGAAGATTTTGCAGACCATCCTGAGATAAACTTAACTGTGAGAGGTAGCAACCAGCCTCTAAAAAAGAAAGCTGAAAAAGCCTTTAATACCGAAAACTACAAAGAGGCCATACCACTTTTTAAATCAATACTTAAAGATGAACCCAAGAATATAGAGCTTCAACTTTACCTTTCCATTTCCTTAATTGAGCAAGATAAGTTTAAAGAAGCTGATTCTACTTTAAAGCCTATTTTAGAATCGCCAAATGCTTATTCCAACCAAGTAAGATGGTATGCAGCCTTAAGCAAACTTAAACAGGGCGATTATGAAATAACAAAAGTCTATTTAGAACTTATTACGGAGGATGCTATGGAATACGACCAAGCTCAAGACTTGATTCATGAATTAAACTAAGGAGAAGTAAAAGTTCAACATAAATTTTTTAATCATAAATTCTATTGAAAAATGAAAAAAACATTAAGATTTATACTGGGTGACCAGCTTAATCCTGAACACTCCTGGTTTAAAGAAAAAAGCGATGATGTCGTTTATTTCATGGCAGAAACCAAGCAGGAAACTGGCTACGTCAAACATCATATACAGAAAGTTGTAGCTTTTTTCTTATCAATGAGAAACTTTGCAAACGAGTTGAAAGAGAATGGGCACCAGGTTATTTATTATGAAATAGATGATAAAAATAACGAACAGGATTTACCATCCAACCTCAATAAAATCATAGAGCAGGAAAATATTGAGCATTTTGAATACTTATATCCTGATGAATATAGACTTGATATTAAATTAAAAACCTTCTGCAACAAGCTTGATATTTCTAGTAAAGCCTATGACACAGAGCATTTCTATACCAAAAGAGAAGACATTGAAGCGTTCTTTGAAGGCAAGAAAGAAATGACCATGGAGTACTTTTACAGAGACATGCGCAAAAAGCATGGCATCATGATGCTGGACGATAAAAAACCTGAGGGAGGAAAATGGAATTACGATAAAAGTAATCGAAAAAAATGGACAGGAAAGCCAGGCATACCAAAAGCAAAAACATTTGACAGAGATATGGAAGCAGTTTTAAACCAAATAGAAGCCATGGACATAAAAACCATAGGAAGAATAGACAAAAACAAGTTCCCATGGCCAATATCTAGAGAAGAATGTCTGGATGTTCTAGATTATTTCTGTAAAAATCTGCTGGTTCATTTTGGAGACTATGAAGATGCACTTCACACCGATCAAAAGTTTTTATTTCATTCCAGACTGTCTTTTGCAATGAATAGTAAAATGCTCTCTCCAAAAGAAGTTATAGAAACAACATTAGATTACTACTATGAGCATAAGGATGATATTAATATTTCTCAAATTGAAGGCTTTATAAGACAAATATTGGGTTGGAGAGAATTTATGAGAGGAGTTTACTGGAAAGAAATGCCTGGCTATAAGTCCAAAAATGAATTGCAAAACACCAATAAACTTCCAGATTTTTACTGGACGGGAGAAACAGATATGAATTGTCTAAAGCACTCAGTCAACCAAAGTCTGGATGATGCATATGCTCACCATATCCAGAGACTTATGATCTTGGGGAACTTCGCCTTACTCACTATGACAGATCCTGATGAAGTTGATGCCTGGTATCTCGGAGTCTATATTGATGCCATTGAGTGGGTTGAATTGACAAACACTAGAGGTATGAGCCAGTTTGCAGACGGAGGGATTGTGGCCACAAAGCCTTATGTTTCTAGTGGAAGTTACATCAACAAAATGGGAAATTACTGCAAGTCCTGTAAGTATTCTGTCAGTAAAAAAGAAGGGGACGATGCCTGTCCTTTCAATAACTTATACTGGAATTTTTTACATGAGAAACAAAAGCATTTTAAAAACAATCAAAGAATGAACATGATGATGAGTCTCCTTAAAAAGATGAAAAAGGAAACACTTGACAACCATATCAATCGCTCGAAAGAAATAATAAAAAACCCAGGTAATTTTTAAAATATTTAAGAAATTTCTATACTTTTGACCCTTAATCTAAAATCAAAACAAATGAAAAAATCAATTTTATCTATCACTATGGCTGCACTGCTTGGTTTAGGAGTTGTAAGCTGTAGAGAACAAAAAAGCGATGCTGAAAAAGCTGGTGAAGAAGTAGAAGAAACTATGGAAGAAACAGGAGATGCTGTAGAAGATGCTGCAGATGATGCTGGTGACGCTATGGAAGACGCTGCTGAAGAAACTGGTGACGCTATGGAAGATGCAGCTGAAGAAACTAAAGAAGAAATGTAGTCAAAAACTACATTGATTTTATAAAAAAGCTTATGCATTTAAATGCATAAGCTTTTTTACTTTATATAATATTCCATTTCTTTTTGCATTGCTTTAGCTTTCAATCCAGCCTTTTCTGCAAAGTCCTCTTGATTTGAAGCATAGATTATTCCTCTGGATGAATTAATTATCAATCCGTAATTATCATTTAGTCCAAACTCACAGACACCTTTTATTGACCCACCCTGAGCACCAACTCCTGGTATGAGTAAAAAACTTTCTGGTATAATTGATCTAATTGTCTTTAAATGACTTGCTTTAGTAGCTCCAATGACATACATCAATTGTTTACTGTTTGCCCAAGCCTGAGATTTTCTTAAAACACTTTCAAATAACAGCATATCATTTGATTTCAAAAACTGAAAATCTTCTGATCCTTGATTTGAAGTTAGTCCCAGTAAGATTGTATGTTTTTTATCAAATTTTAAAAAAGGTTCTACCGAATCTCTTCCCATATATGGTGCAACAGTAACAGAATCAAAGTTTAAATCTTCAAAAAAAGCTTTTGCATACATTGTGGAAGTATTGCCAATGTCTCCTCGTTTTGCATCAGCAATTGTAAATTGCTCTGGATAAAATTCGTTTAAGTAATCTATAGTTTTTTTAAGAGCTTTCCATCCTTTTATCCCGTATGCTTCATAAAAAGCAGTATTTGGCTTATAACCTATACAATACTCTTGAGTAGCCTCAATGATTTTCTTGTTGAATTCAAAAATAGGATCTTCAAGATTAAGAAGGTGTTTAGGTATTTTTTCTAAATCCACATCCAAGCCTATGCAAAGCATAGATCTTTTCTTTTCGATCTGTTGAATTAGATTTTGAATGTCCATTAATTTCTATAAGTCGTCAGAAATGTTTTTTAGCTTCTCAGTATTGTCAACAAGTTTCAACTCGTTAATTATTTTTTCAATATCACCGTTGATGATGTTATCTAGATCATATAGGGTTAAATTGATTCTATGATCGGTGACGCGGCTTTGAGCATAATTATAAGTTCTTATTTTCGCACTTCTATCGCCACTTGTGACCATAGTACCACGCTTTTCCGCATCTTCAGCCTGCTTTTTTGCAAGTTCCATTTCATAAAGTCTTGAACGTAAAACCCTAAAAGCTTTTTCTTTGTTTTTATGTTGAGATTTCTGATCCTGACACTGAGCCACGATACCAGTAGGTTCGTGAGTCAACCTGACAGCTGAATATGTAGTGTTTACAGATTGACCTCCTGGTCCAGAAGAACAGAAATAATCAATACGAACATCTTTAGGATTTACTTCTATATCGAACTCTTCAGCCTCAGGAAAAACCATCACCGTAGCTGCACTTGTGTGGACACGTCCCTGAGTCTCCGTTTGTGGAACACGTTGCACACGATGAACACCGGCTTCATACTTCAAAGTCCCATAAACATCTTCTCCAGAAACTTCAAATTGAATTTCTTTATAGCCACCATTTGTTCCCTCACTGTAGTCAACAACATCTACTTTCCAGCCTTTGTTTTCGCAGTATTTGGATAACATTCTGAAAATATCACCAGCAAAAATACTAGCCTCATCTCCTCCTGCACCTGCCCTTACTTCTACAACAGCATTCTTAGCGTCTTCAGGATCTTTTGGAATGAGCATCATTCTGATTTTCTCTTCCAATTTCGGTAATTCATCCTTAGCTTCTTCATATTGAAGCTTCGCCATATCAACCATTTCAGAATCAGATTCATTTGAAATAATCTCCTCTGCTTCTTCAAGGTTATTTTTCAATTCAACATAAACTTCACGTTCATCCATGATTGCCTTGAGGTCTTTATACTCTTTGGAAAGCTCTACATAACGTTTTTGATTAGACATAATATCTGGCTGAATGATCAAATCACTAACCTCATCAAAACGTTGTTTTATAAAATTTAATTTATCTAGCATATCTATTTAATGTGATGCGAATTTAAGTGAATTCTAGGGATTTTTTTACTTCAAAACCGCCTTAATCTTAGTTATACAGAACATTTATAAGTCAATAACAATCCCAATACCTAATTGTTGCTTGAGTTGAATTTTAGGACTTCCCCTTGAAAGCGTCCCATCTTCTAATTCATTTTTTACTTTGATATCATCATCATATCTAATGTGAGCACCAAGACTAGCTCTCATAAAACTATTGATTTTAAAATCGAAAACAAGTTCCCAATCTATATCAATATTCCCAAAATTATTTAAATAATCTGTATAAAGACTTAATCTACTTGTCAAAATAGTACTATCAAAAATCTTTTGTTCAAACTCATTTGTAACTAGAATACCAAGCTCATTTCTGGAGGTTTCACCTTCTTTTATAATCTCCCCTTGATTATCTCTTACAGCTTCTCTCACTCCAAATGCGCCTTGATTTGCTAGGCGTTGATTTAACACAAACGTCGATTTTTGAGTTACAGGAGAGAGGTATAACTCAAATTTGCCTGTACTTTCAACATATTTGGCTCCAGCACCAAGAAAGATGTAACCAGGAGCCATAAATTCCGAAATTGAAACCTCAGTATCTGGATAATCATACCCTCTAGCAACTTGAGTTTTAAATCTAAATTTACCTGTATAAAACCACTTAGAATTTTTGGAAACTTCATAACCAAACGAAGAACTAAACTCCAAATCATCATCAGTTTTACGTAACTCTTGACTTTCCTGTTGGTTTATCCCATATCTAAATCGAAACTGGTTATCCCATCTAAAGCCGTCATTTCTGTAAGTTCTAACTAAGTTCATTCCATAAAGCCCAGATACTGAATTAGCTCCTCCAGCGTTCCAGTTTACAAAGGCGACTTCACTTACATCCAATGTGAACTTATTCACAGATTCCCAAAAGCTAGATCGACCAGTTCTTGGAACCAACTCATTATAGGTGAATTCATATTTATCAACCAGGTCTAAGCTTGTTTTAATAAGAGGTATAGCTCCTATTGGAAAAATATTATCACCAATAGGTTCTACATCAATGATTTCACCAAAAGATTGAGAGTATCCATGGGCAATAGAGCCCAGAAAAAATAGAACTACTAAAACTCGTTTCATTAAAATTTATTGATAATCGAAATGACCATAATCTGAAGAAATGCTAAGTGATTTCTTTTCTGAAGCTTCTACTCTACCTACTATTTTTGCATCAACATTGAAACTTTTAGAGATCTCTATAATATCACTAGCGAAAGATTCATCAACATAAAATTCCAATCTATGTCCCATGTTAAAGACCTGATACATCTCTCTCCAGTCTGTTTGACTTTCCTCTTGTATAAGCTTAAATAACGGCGGAACATCAAACATATTATCTTTTATAATATGCAAATTTTCTACAAAATGAAGTATTTTAGTTTGAGCCCCTCCACTACAATGGACCATACCGCTTATAGACTTTCTACCTATTTTTTCAAAAACTCTTTTTACTATTGGAGCATAAGTTCGTGTGGGAGATAAAATCAGTTTACCAACATCTGGAAGGTCTTCTGAAATATTTTCTGTTAGAGATTTTGTACCTGAATAAATCAAATCTTTAGGAACATCTGGATCAAATGATTCAGGGTATTTCTCAGCTAACTCATGGTTTAAAACATCATGTCGAGCTGAAGTTAATCCATTACTTCCCATACCACCATTATATTCGGTTTCATAGGTTGCTTTACCCGAAGAAGAAAGTCCAACAATTACATTACCTGGTTTTATATGAGCATTATCAATAACTTCATCTTTATGCATCCTTGCAGTTACTGTAGAGTCTACGATAATAGTTCTTACCAAATCACCTACATCTGCAGTTTCACCGCCTGTAGTATAAATATTAACACCATGCTTCTTAAGCTCATTAACCAGGTTTTCGGTACCATTTATGATTTCAGCAATTACTTCACCAGGAATCAAATTTTTATTCCTCCCTATCGTGGAAGATACCAAAATATGATCTACTGCTCCAACACAAAGCAGGTCATCAATATTCATTATTAAAGCATCTTGCGCTATTCCTTTCCAAACAGATAAGTCTCCTGTTTCCTTCCAATAAAGATAAGCAAGCGAAGATTTTGTACCAGCTCCATCTGCGTGCATTACTACACAATGATCTTCACTCCCAGTAAGATGATCTGGAATAATCTTACAAAAAGCTCGTGGAAAAAGCCCTTTATCAATATTTTTTATGGCTTTGTGGACATCCTCTTTTTGAGAAGAGACTCCTCTTTTTGCATATCTATCTTGATTACTCATTTTAAAAAATTTATGGCAAATTTATAAAAAAATAACCCAGTCTTGATAATTATCCAAGACTGGGATTTTGCAGAAGTATATTCTATTAATTATTTGGTAAATAAAAGTTCTCTATACTTAGTCATAGGCCAGATTTCATTATCTACAAGTAATTCTAGCTTATCACAATGGTAACGAATATCATCAAAAAAAGGTTTTACTTGATTACAGTAAGCGTAAGCTTTTTCAGTTGGATCTTCCATAGCATTTGCTTTCTTTCTTTCTGCAATCATTTGATCTACTTCTTCGTTAATCTTCTCAATATGATCTGAAATAGATTCTATAATACTCATCTGTTGTTTAGCTTGATCTTTGAAATTTGGACCATATATTTCTTTCAAACCTTTCACATTCTCTATAAGGATATTTTGATACTTGATAGCAGTAGGAATTATGTGGTTTCTTGCAATATCACCTAGAACTCTGCCTTCAATTTGAATATGTTTAGAATAATCTTCAATTTCTATTTCATATCTAGCTTTGATTTCAGTTTCATTCATGATGTTCAATTCACCAAACAGATCAATCGCCTTTTTAGAAATTTTTGCCTTAAGTGCTTCAGGGGTGGTCCTATAATTACTTAAACCACGCTTTTTTGCTTCTTTCTCCCAAGCTTCACCATAACCGTCTCCTTCAAATCTTATTTTTTTAGATGCCTTTATATATTCTCTTAATACATTGAATATAGCATCATCTTTTTTCATCTTTTTATCAGAGATAAGATCGTCTACCTCCACTTTAAACTCTTTCAGCTGCTTAGTAACTATTGCATTTAATACAGTCATTGGATCAGCACAGTTAGCTGTAGAACCTACAGCTCTTAATTCAAATTTATTACCAGTAAAGGCAAAAGGTGAAGTTCTGTTTCTATCAGTATTATCCATCAAGATCTCTGGAATTTTACCGACAACATTCAGTTTTAACTCGGTTTTTTCCTGAGGAGAAAGTTTACCATCAGTTACTTTTTCAAGTTCATCAAGTACTTTGGTAAGCTGTGATCCTATAAAGACAGACATTACAGCCGGCGGAGCTTCATTTGCTCCGAGTCTATGGTCATTTGAAGCTGAAGCTATAGTTGCTCTTATAAGCTCTTCATTTTCGTAAAAAGCTTTTATAGTATTTATAAAAAACGTGAGGAACCTCATGTTTTTCATAGGAGTCTTACCTGGGCTTAACAAATTGGAACCTGTATCTGTTGCTAAAGACCAGTTATTATGCTTTCCACTACCATTTACACCTTGAAAAGGTTTTTCGTGAAATAATACTTTAAAGTGGTGGCGTTCAGCTACTTTGTCCATCACATCCATTAATAATGAATTGTGATCGACAGCAAGATTAACCTCCTCAAAAATAGGAGCAAGTTCAAATTGATTCGGTGCTACTTCGTTATGTCTTGTTTTAACAGGAATCCCCAATAACATACATTCTTTTTCCAAATCCCGCATATAATTAAGAACGCGACTAGGAATAGATCCAAAATAATGATCATCAAGCTGCTGTCCTTTTGCAGGAGAATGACCTATTAAAGTCCTTCCAGACATCATAAGATCCGGACGAGTGGATGCCAGTGCGGAATCAACCAAGAAATATTCTTGTTCCCAGCCAAGTGTCGTTATGACTTTATTTATTTTTTTATCAAAATACTTTGCTACATCTGTAGCAGCTTTATCTAATGCTGAAATTGAACGTAATAAAGGAGTTTTATAATCTAAAGCTTCTCCTGTGTATGAAACAAATATCGTAGGAATACATAAGGTTGATCCCCAAAGAAACGCTGGTGAAGATGGATCCCAGGCTGTATAACCTCTAGCTTCAAATGTATTTCTAATACCACCATGCGGTAAACTAGATGCATCAGGTTCTTGCTGAACTAGCTGAGAACCATTGAATTTTTCCATCGCGTCTCCATCATCAATTGTTTCAAAAAATGCATCATGCTTTTCCGCAGTAGAACCTGTAAGAGGCTGAAACCAGTGTGTATAATGCGTAGCTCCTTTTGAGATTGCCCATTCTTTCATCCCGGTTGAAATGTTATCAGCCAGAGAACGATCTATTTTTGTTCCGTTTTCAATTGTACTTTTTAAACTTTCAAATGAATCTTTAGTAAGATACTGGCGCATTGCCTTTTGATTAAACACATTTCTACCAAAAAGATCAGAACGACGTTCGTCTTCTTGAATTTTTACTGGTGTTCTATCAAGTGATTCTTTTAAAGCATTGAATCTTAAAATTGCCATGATGAATTAAATTTAGAATTCAATCAAAAGTAACTAATTTTAGAATATGACATAAAATTTAGGGGGTTAAATTTTAAAAAATACACTTTTAAAACAAAAACCCCTCTATTTATTTATGAAAGTAAGTAGAATAAATAAAATATAAGTCAAAAAGATAAGCCCCCCTTTATATCTTGATATTGTATGTTTTGGAGGTAAAAAAACTAATGGGAGAAGTACAAACGAGAACCCTATCATCCACAATATATCATTTGTTAACACTTCTTCTGACTGAAGAGAAATAGGTTGAATTAATGCAGTGAAGCCAATTACGGAACCTATATTAAAAATATTTGAGCCTACTAAGTTACCTAATGAGATTCCTTTTTCTTTTTTTAGCGCCGCTATTACAGAAGCGGCTAGTTCTGGAACACTTGTTCCGATTGCGATCATTGTTACAGAAATTATCCGTTCACTCACATCAAAGGATTCTGCCAGACCAACAGCCCCATCAACTAACCATTCTGAACCAAAATATAATCCAGCAGCACCAATAAGAAGCCACAAAATTATTTTGAATATTGAAGTATAATTTAAAGTTGCATCCACTCCTCCAGAACCCTCAACTTGACCTTTTAAGGCTTTTTGAATTAAAATCAAAATGAAAATAAAAATGACAATCAATAAAGCTACCCCCTCTACTCTTGATATTTGGCTTCCAGTATATAGAAATAAATAAAGCAATCCAGATAAAAGAATCATCACTGGAAAATTAAATTTCAAAAATTCTTTATCTGTATCTATCGAAGAAATAACAGCAGTTAAGCCAAGGACAAAGCCAATATTGGCAATATTCGATCCAATAACGTTTCCAAGTGAAATATCAGAAAATCCAGATAAAGCAGCTTGTAGGCTCACTAGAAGCTCTGGAGTTGAAGTTGCAAATGAAACAACCGTTAAACCGATAATCATTTTCGAAATGTTGAATCTTAAAGACAGAGCAACAGAAGACCTAACTAAAAACTCACCTCCAACTACCAAAAGAATAAATCCTATGATTACTAAAAAAATGTCCATTTATTTTTTTTAGCGAAAATAGGATTTTGAAATATATGTAATAATAAAAACTTCTCAAAAGTTTAATACTATAGGTTAAATGAAAGCGTCAACATATAATTATTCATGAAACTCTGTATATCAGATTCTTGTGACAAGCCTGTAAAATACAATATACCCTGTCTATCCTGTTCTACTCGCTGATATGAAAAATCCAACGTAGTGTTTCCGAAATTATAACCTAAACCAAAAGAATAACCCGTAGTTTCTCCAAGAAAATTTTCGTCTAGATAAGGACTCTCTTTGATAAAGTATCCAGCTCTTAAACTTGTGTTTTGAATTCTATATTCACCACCAATATTATATGTAGAAGCACTTGTCATTAAGTTTGAAATTTCTTGATTTTGAAAATCGAAATTACTTGATGTAAATTCCATAGCCGTGAAATCTTTATAACTATAATCAAAGCTTATCAACCCAGAACCGCCAAAAACGTAAGCTGTACTTAATGATAATCGGCCCGGAGTTTTGAAATTATAATCTGGATAAATATTAAGAACATCAGGATCCAATATAGCAACCTGTTCTGAAACTCTTACCGTTTCTATTCTTTGCATAAGTTCTTCAGAAATATTCATCCATGTCGGGGAATCGTAAGTAAAACCTACCCTCCACTCTTTTGTGATTTTTGCGATTCCACCCAGCTGAAATGAAAACCCACTTCCTCTAGTTCTTAACTCATTATCAAAGAAAATATCTGTCACTCCAGAACCTGAGTTAAATTCGTCAAAAAGGGTTGTTCTTCTGTAATCCATAAAATGAAAATTCAAATTCAACCCAAGATGAATTCTATCTCCAATCATTCCCCCTCCGTTCACTGTGTACTTTCCAGAATTCCCTGTAGTTTCCTCTGAATAAGTTTGACTATAATTTGATCCAAAAACATTGGATATATACTGATTATTATCTAAATCTGAAGGATTAGCAGCATCAATAATGAATGTTTCATAGCCTAAAAAAGCCTGTTGAGCGACAAAGTCATTATTTTCACCTAGAAAACGATATAATTGTCTTGGAGTTTCACCTGAAAGAGGTTGAAGTAAATCTAAAGGAACACCTTGAGCATTGCTTAAAAAGTAATTTGAAATACTCTGAGAATTTGTTCCGTTTACAAAATATTCATTATCATAATTGTTTGTTCTATTATATGAAAAACCTAATGTAAGTTTATTGAACAAAGCATCCTTATTATTTGTTGTAAAAACAAATACAGCTCCTAACTGATTAAGATCAAAATCTGAATCTGATGAAGTATTAAAACCTCCACCATAAAATGCATCATTATTAATAGTTTTTAAGTCTAGTGACCCTGAAAACTTATTATTCAAAAAAACTGCAGAGCTTGCCGGATTAATATTTATTGCTG
Organism: Psychroflexus salinarum; assembly: GCF_042677225.1. NCBI lineage: Bacteria > Pseudomonadati > Bacteroidota > Flavobacteriia > Flavobacteriales > Flavobacteriaceae > Psychroflexus > Psychroflexus salinarum. Next base: position 90,084 of record NZ_JBHTIV010000003.1, on the reverse strand, counting down.
AAATATCACCACCTAAAGCACCAAAGGCACCACCCATTGCGGTATATCTAGCCGTACCGTTCACTTCATTAGTAGAAAACCTTAAAGCATCTGTGATATCTTGAGAAAACACATTGACACTTATAAATAAAAATATAACTATTAATCTTTTCATTAAAATTGTTTTGATTGTTTATTATCCTCTTCCAGAACTTCTACCACCCGAAGATCTTCCGCCAGAACTTCTACTTCCAGAAGACCTACTGCTGCTACCACTACTTCTTGCGGAAGAGCTTCTTGAACTACTTCTTGAACTTCTTACACCACTACTTCTAGAAGATCTGTTTGATGAAGATCTTACTCCACTGCTTCTGCCTGTTCTAGAAGATGAGTTATTATATGATCTTGCTCTAGAAGATGTATTTCTGTATGTAGAATTTGATCTAGATCTAGCATCTACATTTCTAGAATTTCTTATTCTAGATCTCGAGTAATTACCAGATGTTCTAGCCCCAACATTTCTTGAATTATTTATCCTGTTAGAATATCTTGAAGAGTTGGTTCTTGTACTTCTGCTAACGTTTGATCTGTTACTAGATGCTCTGGACACGTTGCTTCTGCTAGAATTAGCTCGAGATACATTCGACCTTGAATTTACACTTCCGTAAGATAACTGAGATCTGGTATTTCTACTATAAACATTGCCATACCTGTTATTCCTGTTGAAAGCAATACCATTATAACCTCTTCCATAGTATCCTCCGTAAAAACCCCCATAATAAGGGTTACCGAAGCCAAATCCTCCCCAGCCCCATCTTGAACCGTAGAAGCCACCGTATCCGAAACCTCCCCAGCTCCATCCAGGACCATAAAAGCCACCACCAAAGTAAGGGTTTCCGAAACCACCCCAGCCCCAGCCAGGACCGTAAAAACCTCCACCAAAGAATGGGCTGCCAAAACCACCCCAGCCAAAACCAGGACCGTAGAAACCATTATTTATATAATTAACACTTACCGACGTAGGATTTGATCCCCAGCCTGCGTTATTACCATTATAAATTGGCTCTTCATAATATTTTTCTTCTTCTGTATAAATCCCATCATCAGAAGAATAATTATCAATATTTGTGAATACTTCGTTATTAGAATTTCTAGCTTCAGAAATCATCTGTCCTTGATCTTGAAAAAACTTTGAATAAGTTTGAATTTGCTTATTTAAATTTTCTTCTGCGTTTGATTTTCGTTGAGAAGTATTTTCGTTGGAAACAGATTTTCTAGTCTCCGAAGGAACGCTAGATCCATAAATTCCATCAGAAGTAGAATTTACATTTCTGTAAGATGAACACGAAGTCAAGAAAACCACAGATAACATTCCTAATGCTATAGAATTCAAAATTTTGTTTGATTGTATCATAACTTGTGGTTTTTATTATTACTATTATCAAATTTAGTTAGTTTTGTGCTAACTAAATAATCATTAACAGAGGTACAACATTTGTGCCAAACGAAATATAATGGGAAAGAGCTTAACAAGTAGAAAAGAAGATTACTCCAAGTGGTATAATGAATTGGTAGTAAAAGCTGATTTAGCAGAAAACTCAGCCGTAAGAGGATGTATGACCATAAAACCTTATGGTTTTGCCATTTGGGAAAAGATGCAAGCCGAATTGGACAAAAAATTTAAAGAAACTGGGCATGAAAACGCTTATTTCCCTCTCTTTGTCCCAAAATCTCTTTTTGAAGCTGAAGAAAAAAATGCTGAAGGATTTGCAAAAGAATGTGCCGTAGTAACACACTATAGATTACAGAACGATCCTGATCGTCCGGGAAAACTAAGGGTAGACCCAGAGGCTAAGTTAGATGAAGAACTGGTCGTAAGACCAACCTCAGAGGCTTTAATATGGAATACTTTTAAAGGGTGGATAGAGTCTTACAGAGACCTTCCTCTTAAGATTAACCAGTGGGCCAATGTTGTAAGATGGGAAATGAGAACCAGACTATTTTTAAGAACCACAGAATTTTTATGGCAGGAAGGTCATACTGCTCATGCCACAAAAAAGGAAGCAATTGAAGAGGCAGAACTCATTAATTCGTTATATGCTGATTTTGCTGAAAACTATTTAGCTATACCTGTAGTTCAGGGATTGAAGTCTGAAAGTGAACGATTTGCAGGAGCTGTTGAGACTTATTGTATCGAAGCTATGATGCAAGACGGAAAAGCACTTCAAGCAGGAACTTCTCATTTTCTAGGTGAAAATTTTGCCAAAGCTTTCGATGTGAAATTCACATCAGATCAAGGCAAGCAGGAGTACGTTTGGGCAACTAGCTGGGGAGTTTCTACTAGATTGATGGGCGCTTTGGTAATGACACACTCAGATGATAATGGATTGGTTTTACCTCCAAACTTAGCTCCAATTCAAGTTGTTATTGTACCCATATTCAAAAATGAAGAACAATTACAGCTTATTTCTGAAAAAGCAAATGCCATTGCTGATGCATTAAAGACTAAAGGAATACGTGTAAAATTTGACAATAGAACAACTCATAAGCCAGGTTGGAAATTTGCAGAGTACGAGCTAAAAGGAATTCCTCTCAGAATTGCTATTGGCCCAAAAGATCTTGAAAAGGGAAGTGTAGAACTTGCAAGAAGAGACACTCTTTCTAAAACATTTGAAAATCAAGAAGGAATAGAAGATCTCGTTGAAAACCTTTTAAAAGAAATACAACAGGAATTGTTCAACAAAGCAAAAACATTTAGAGACGATCACATTACTGAAGTTGATTCTTTTGAAGACTTTAAAGAAACCTTAGAAAACAAAGGTGGTTTTATTTCTGCACATTGGGATGGAACTACAGTAACTGAAGAAAAAATTAAAGATATTACAAAAGCTACAATTCGATGCATACCTTTGGAAAGCTCTAAAGAAAGCGGAAAATGCGTGTTAACAGGCAACTTTTCTTCTCAACGGGTATTATTTGCTAAAGCTTATTGATTTTTTTTCAGAAAAACATTTGCGCAATTTAAATAATTAGTTATTTTTGCACTCGCAAATTTAATGGTCCGTTCGTCTAGGGGTTAGGACGCCAGGTTTTCATCCTGGTAACAGGGGTTCGATTCCCCTACGGACTACAAGTTTAAAAGTTCATATCATACATTATTAACACGGTCCGTTCGTCTAGGGGTTAGGACGCCAGGTTTTCATCCTGGTAACAGGGGTTCGATTCCCCTACGGACTACTATTAAAATTTTATATTTAGAAAGTTATGGCTAATCATAAATCAGCATTAAAAAGAATAAGAAGCAACGAAGCAAAGCGCTTAAGAAATCGTTATCAGCACAAAACGGCTCGTAATGCCATTAAAAGATTGAAAGCTACTGAAGATAAATCTGAAGCAGCTAAAAGTCTTCCTGAGATCATTTCTATGATTGATAAGTTGGCTAAAAACAACATCATTCATGATAACAAGGCTGCTAACTTAAAATCTCAGTTAACAAAACACGTTGCTGCTTTATAAGTAAACACATTAAGTATTTATAGGTCTCTTAGTCGAGACCTTTTTTTTGCTAAAAAAAATTATCAATAATAAGTCTAAATAAGTTTAGATAATTAAATTTGTAAAAAAAAGTCATGCAAAAATTATTTTATTTATTATTCGCTTTTACGATTGTATTAGGCTGCAAGTCTGAAGACAAAAAAGACGAAAAAATTAACGAACTCACTGTTTATACTCATAGACATTACGAATCTGACCAGGAGCTTTTTAAACAGTTTGAGAAAGAAACTAACATCAAACTCAATATAGTGAATGCCAGTGCTGATGAATTGATACAAAAAATGAGTCTTGAAGGTAAGCAGTCTCCTGCTGATGTACTTATAACTGTAGATGCAGGTCGACTTTACAGAGCTAAATCTCAAGATTTACTACAACCGATTTCTTCATCTCTTATAGATTCTATTGTACCCAGCTATTTAAAGGATGAAGATGGACACTGGGTTGGATTGACCAAAAGAGCTAGAGTGATTGCTTATTCTAAAGAAAATATAGACTCCACTCAATTATCTACATATGAAGATTTAACTTCAGATAAATGGAAAAATGAAATACTTGTTAGGAGTTCTTCTAATATTTATAATCAGTCTCTTTTAGCCTCTATTATAGCTAATAAAGGTCAAGAGTATGCAGAAAATTGGGCCCAGGGCATAGTTAATAACATGGCTAGGTCACCTAAAGGTAATGATCGGGATCAGGTAAAAGCAGTAGCTAATGGTGTTGGGAATTTAGCTATTGTGAACACCTATTATATTGGAAAACTTTTAAATTCTGAAGATGAGGATGAATTAAAAGCTGGAAATAGTGTTAATATATTTTTCCCAAACCAAGAAACAACAGGAACACATATTAATGTGAGTGGTATTGGTGTTGCTAAATATTCTCCAAACAAAGAAAATGCTATTCAATTTATTGAATTCCTATTGAAAGAAGAAGCTCAAAATATATTTGCAGGATCTAACTATGAGTATCCTGTAAATCCAAATGTTGAGCCTTCAGATATATTGAAGCAATGGGGAGATTTTAAAGAAGACAAATTATCACTAAACGAACTTGGCAGAAATAATAAAGAAGCTGTTATTATTTTTGATAAAGTAGGCTGGAAATAATACTTAGTTGAACATAAAAGATAGATTTTACAAACTCAAAAGAGACCTCAATAGATGGTCTCTTTTGTTGTTGTTAATCTTAGCAGTAGTAGCCATCCCTATTCTCACCATAGGCCTCAAATTATTTGACGGTCCTGGAGAAAGCTGGAATCATATAGTAGACTACGTACTGTTTGACTATTTGCAAAATTCATTTCTATTAGCCATTTTCTGTTCTATCATTGTTATTGTCTTCGGAGTTACAACAGCTTGGCTGGTTTCCAGGTTTGAATTTCCTTTCAGAAAACAATTGGAGTGGCTTCTAATTTTACCACTGTCGGTCCCCGCTTATATTATGGCCTATGCTTATGCTGGTGTTTTTGGATATTCTGGAGTATTTTCAAACTTTATGGAAATAATGGGAGTAGATAGTTTCAGAATAGAATTCATGAACATTTACGGCCTCTCATTTGTTCTCAGCATCTCACTCTTTCCCTATGTTTATGTAAGTTGTAGAACTTTTTTTCTAGCTCAGGCAACCAATTTACTCGAAGCTTCAAGAATGCTTGGAATAAGTGAATTCAAATCTTTTTTCAAGCTTATTTTCCCACTAGCTCGTCCAGCTGTAATAGCAGGATTAGTCTTAGTACTTATGGAAGTATTGAATGACTACGGTGCTGCAAGTTATTACGGAGTAAGTACATTTACTACTGGGATTTTTAGATCCTGGTTTTCTCTTGGAGAGCCTGAAACTGCTATCTATTTATCAGCCATCCTTTTGATTATTGTATTCGGATTAATACTTTTCGAAAAGTGGCAAAGAAGAAATCTGAACTTCACTTCAGCAAAATCTTCAAAGCAAAATTACAACTCAAGGTTAAAACCAAAAATGAGTAATCAAATTTGGTTTAGTATGATTTGCTTTGTTCCTGTTTTTTTAGGTTTCATTTTACCTGTTGTCCAGTTAGTTATCTGGGTAAAACAAACTTTTTCTAAAGTTTGGAATGTTGAATTTATTTCAATTACCCTTGAAAGTTTTGGCATTGCTTTTCTAACTGCTTCGGTTACCGTTTTGATAGCTCTACTCCTACTCTTTTTTACAAAATGGAATAAAATTGAATTGCTTAAAACCACCTCAAAGCTTGGTGTTTTAGGTTATGCGATTCCTGGGATTATAATTGCTATAGGTGTTTTAATACCTAGTTTATACCTAGATAAGTGGTTAATCGAAAAAAATATTACTTCAAAACTGATTTTGAATGCGACATTAATTGCATTAGTATATGCATATGTAGTAAGGTTTCTAGCTGTAGCCTACCAACCCCTAGAGTCTTCTAGTCTAAAAATAGACAGAAGCTTATCTGATTCTTCTAAAGTATTAGGCAAAGGAAACTTCAGAACCTTCTTCAAAATTGAGTTTCCCCTCATAAGAACTGGATTATTGAGTGCTTTTATTCTTGTCTTCATTGATATTCTGAAGGAATTACCGCTTACTTTAATCATGAAACCTTATGACGTAAATACTTTGGCCGTTAAGGCTTTTGAATACGCTAGTGATGAAATGGTAAGTTCTGCAGCACTTCCTTCTCTTCTCATAATATTAACGGCATTAATTCCCGCAATTTTTTTAAATAAGTTACTTTTGAAGAATGCAAGCAACACTTAACATTTCTAACTTATCAAAGTCTTATGACCAAGGAAAGGTAAAAGCGCTCGATAACATATCTTTTTTCGTCAAAAAAGGAGATATCTGCGCAGTAGTTGGTGAAAGTGGGAGTGGTAAAACAACACTTATCCGATTGATTGCTGGATTGGAAGAATTAGATTCTGGAGAAATTCATATTGAAAACCAACTTGTAGCTTCCATCAAAAAAAACATAGCTCCAGAAAAAAGAGATGTAGGAATGGTTTTTCAAGAGTACGCCTTATTTCCTCACCTTTCTGTATTAGAGAATGTAATCTATGGTATAAAAAAATCAAAATCAAAAAAAGATGTTGCTTTAGAAACCCTGAGTCTTGTTGGTTTAAAAGGTTTTGAAAAACGTTACCCTCATGAATTATCAGGAGGACAGCAACAAAGAGTTGCATTAGCTAGAGCCCTAGCTCCTAAACCATCGGTATTAATTTTAGATGAACCTTTCAGTAATCTAGATGCGATGATGAGACACAGATTAAGAAATGAAGTTTTCAATATCATAAAAAAAACTGGAGTTACAGCCATTTTTGTGACTCATGACACTCAGGATGCGTTGGCAGTAGCAGATGAAATTTTGATACTTCAAAATGGTAGATTGGTGCAAAAAGATGAAGCTTCTGCTTTATATAAAAAACCTCAATCTATTTATGTAGCATCCTTATTCGGAAATACTGTTCAACTTAATAAAGGTTTACAAACAGCCTTCAAGTGTCCACTAAAAGAAGATTGTTGTCACGCCATCAGAAATGAAAGTCTTACTGTAAACCAAGATTGCGATTATGTATCTGAAGCTGAAATACTTAAAAGAACTTTTCTAGGAACTCACTCTCAATTGCTCTTGAAATTGGATAATGGAGAACACCTAACAGTTGTTACTAGTGAGCCTGTGTTAGGAAATACCATCAAAATTGGCTTTAACTCTAAAGATGTCTTAGCCTTCGATGAATAATTATTGACCTCTGAAGAATATAATTGTACTTATTGTCTTAAGAATAATCCTTAAATCTAAAAAAACACTTCTGTGCTTTATGTAATAAAGATCGTATTGAAGCTTTTCAATCATATCTTCATCTGAGTTTGCATATTTTGAATTGACTTGAGCCCAACCTGTAAGCCCAGGTTTGATCACTTGCCTTACTTCATAGAAAGGTATTTTTTCTGATAACGTTTTGACAAACTCCGGTCTTTCTGGCCTTGGTCCTATCAAACTCATATCTCCTTTTAGCACATTAAAAAATTGAGGGGTCTCATCGAGACGAGTTCTTCTTAAAAAATTACCGAATTTGGTGATTCTCACATCACCTTTGGATGCAAGTTGTGCTCCATTTCTTTCTGCATTTTTCACCATGGTTCTGAATTTTATAATATTAAATTCTTTACCAGATTTACCTAACCTAAGTTGTTTATAAAATAAACTACCTCTATTTCCTATCAGGTTTCCAACTAGTATGAATGGCAGAATAATGAGCCCAAAGACTAAACCAATTAAACTCATTATAATATCAACCAATCTGTGATATAATAAGTAAAGTCGATTCTGATTGCTCCTACTAAATGGAAAATAAAAATAAAAGTCATTATCAACATATTGAATAGGCACTTTGCTTGTAATTTCTTCATAAACGTGCGCATATGCTTTAATTGGAAATCCTGTTTTCAAAAGAGGAACCAAAGCTTGGTAAAGATCAGAACTTAATCCCTCCATGGAGTTTGCTACTACAATCTCGCCTACTTTGTATTTAAGAACGATATCTTGGAGTTCGTTCAATTTATAGGATGCAAAGTTTGCTGATGATTTTTCTTTTGTGCTTATAAACCCTTTGATTTCATAGTTGGGATCGTTTAACAATAAGTCATTCCCTATTTTGTCAATATCTACATCATCACCAACAATCAAGACTCGTTTAAAGAATCTTGGTGAAGTAATTAATCCTATGTAAAGGAATCTCCAGACCAATAATGTTGACACTAAAATTCCAAAAAAATAGATAATCTGAAAACGATTATCTGGCAATGGAGGAGAAAAAACTGGAGTTAATAAAAAAAACAGGGTAACAAGAAGACTAGTAAGTACTACATTCTTTACAGTTGCTTTTCTAGATTCAGCTTTTTGTAAATTATAAATTTCGAAAACAGTTCCAAACAGTAAAATATAAAATCCTAAGGTGATTAACCATGTCCATACGTTAGATTTAAAGGGGAAGTAAGTGAACGTGGAATTTTCTGTAGTAATGAAAAGTGCAAGCCAAACAAAAACTACATCAAAAATTCTTAGTAATACCTTTCTCTCAGAAATTTCAAAATGATTGACTTGGTTAATTTTCATAATTCAGGATGATAATGGCCAAATTTATAAAATATATTTCCTGAACCACATATTTAAATATTTAGTTTGCAAGAATTTCTTTCGAAGCCCTCAATTTTAAAGTAAATTTGAAAAAATTATTAGTTTGAAAAATATACTTTTAGCCTTAACCTCTGGACTGTTATTAGCATTAAGTTGGCCTACCACTGGTTTTAGTCCGTTGAGTTTTATAGGATTTGTACCTCTTCTTATTGCAGAATTTGATATTAGAAAAGATAATTTCAGAAGAACGAATTTAAGAACATTTGGTTATGCCTTTCTCAGCTTTTTGATCTGGAATACATTCACCACTTATTGGCTTTACTTCTCAACTCCATTTGGTGGAGTTTTTGCTATTCTCGCAAACTCCCTGTTAATGAGTTTAGTTTTTCTGATTTATCATATCATTGCTAAAAGAGTTGCTTTTACAGCAGCTTCTTCTTTTTTCATTGCATTGTGGCTTAGCTTCGAAAAACTACATCTAGGATGGGAGTTCTCTTGGCCTTGGTTAAATTTAGGCAATGTTTTCGCAAACGACATAAATTTTATTCAATGGTATGAATACACAGGGACTTTTGGCGGAAGCCTTTGGATTTTAATTTCCAACTTTATACTATTTAAGGGAGTTTTGCTATACATTCAACATAAAGATAAAAGCATTTTGTTTCGCACAGGCCTAAGGTTTGTAATAATAATTACCATACCCATTATTATCAGCATTTTAATAAAACCTGAAACAAATTCAGAAAACACAATTGAAACATTAAGTCTGCAACCTAATGTAGACCCTTATGCTGAAAAATATAATACAGACAACAAAGGAATTTCTGAGAATCTAAAAGAGTTAGCTGAACCGCTTCTTAGCGATAAAGAACAACTTCTTATAGCTCCTGAGACTGTTTTTGCTGAGGGTGTCGATATCAAAAATTACAGATATTCTCAAGCTCAAAGATTTTCTCAGGATCTTTTTGCTCAGAACGAAAACCTTAATATTCTTTTTGGCATATCGATGTACCAGATTTTACGAGATGAAACTCAAGTCTCTACTCAAACTAATTTTTTAAGAAAGGGAGTTTGGTTCAACGATTATAATAGTGCTGTATTTGAAAGAAAGGATACTGAGCATGAATTTTACCATAAGTCAAAATTAGTCGTGGGAGTTGAAAACTTTCCTTATCAATCTACACTCAAGCCTTTACTAGGGGATATCATGATAGATCTTGGAGGAACTGTTGCCATGAAAACAACGCAAGAAGAACGAAGCGTTTTCAAATTGAACAACGGCTATGGAGTTGCTCCTATTATTTGCTATGAATCTGTTTATGGCGAATTTGTTAATGGCTATGTATCCAATGGAGCAAATGCATTAGCTATTATTACCAACGACGCCTGGTGGGGTGAAACCCAAGGTCATTTACAGCATTGGAGTTACGCAAGATTAAGGGCTATAGAAACAAGACGGGCTATAGCAAGAAGCGCAAACACTGGAATATCTGGGTTTATAGATAAAGATGGGACTGTTCTTGAAAAGTCGCAATACAATGAAAAAACTATTTTGAAATACAACCTGCCACTCTATGAAGGCGAAACGTTTTACGTGAAGTTTGGTGATTTTATTCCTAGAATTTCAAATTTTTTAGCACTATTCATTTTATTATTTGCAGTCACGAAAAGAAGAGGATAATTTAATCTCTCATCTGTAGTGCTATGGATAATAGTATATAAGTCAAAATTATGAGTGGAATAGCTATGAATTGAAGCCAAACTAAGGTTACAATTGAGAAGACGAGAATAAAATATCTAAACCAATTTTCTTTAAAATTTAAGTTCTTGAATTTCAAAGCAAACAATTTTAATTCTGCATTAAGTAATAATGTACTAATTATAGATATAAAAACAAGAACATATGTATTTTCAAACCAGGATGAGATTAAGGATTCTGGATGGTACTCTAAGATGAGCGCTAAACTTAAAATCAATAATGCATTTGCAGGGGTAGGCAAACCTATAAAACTATCGGTCTGTCGCTCATCAATATTGAATTTTGCTAACCTGTAAGCAGAGCCTAATGTAATTATAAGCCCTGTAAAAATCATCCAATTTACGTCTGAAGACAAAAAGACTAAACCTGTTGAAGAACCGATAGATTGCGATAAAAGCTGACACATTACTAACCCAGGGACCAGCCCGCTTGTTACCATATCTGCGAGCGAATCTAGCTGTAAACCTAAATCACTTTTCACATTCAATACTCTTGCAGCTAAACCATCAAAAAAATCAAAGAAAATCCCTAAAGCAACAAATAAAGTAGCCAGACTCAATTCTCCCTGAACTGCAAATACAGTAGCAACAGAACCTGAGAGTAAATTTAAAAGCGTTATAAAGTTTGGAATTTGTCTTTTTATCAATATCATAAAGTCAAATAGTTTTGTACAATAAGAAATAGCAAAATAAGTTTTAATATTATTAATTGTAGCATATTTGCTCAAAATAATTAATGTATTGAAGAGGTTCACCTTCATATTAATATCGTTTTCAACATTTTTTGCTTTTCCTCAAACAGCAAAATATTCCAACGAATTCTTAAATATTGGAGTAGACGCAGCTGCTTTCGGAATGGCAAATGCGGTGACAGCTACGACCAGAGATGTAAATTCTGGATATTGGAATCCTGCAGGCCTGGTTCATTTGGAAGATAATCAGGTTTCTGCAATGCATGCCAATTATTTCGCCAACATTGCTACTTATAATTATGTCGCTGGTGCGATGCCGATTGACAGTAAGAGCGCTGTTGGCTTCAGTATAATTAGATTTGGTGTTGATGATATTTTAAATACTACCCAACTTATTGATGAACAAGGGAATATTGATTATAATCGCATTAGTCTATTCTCTACAGCAGATTATGCTTTTACCTTATCTTATGCGAGAAACCTCCCTCTCGAAGGGTTTTCGTACGGCGTAAACGCCAAAGTTATAAGAAGAGTTATTGGTGACTTTGCCAATGCCTGGGGCTTTGGTTTTGATGCTGGAATTCAATTTCAAAAAAACTCTTGGTACTTTGGAGTTATGGCAAGAGACATCACAACCACATATAATACATGGACTTTTGATGATTCTGAATTGGCTACAATTCAGAATGCCATAGACGGACAAAATCAATCGACACCTGAAGCCTCTGAAATTACATTACCAAAACTACAGATTGGAGTTGCAAAAAACACTGCACTAACTAGAGATTTTGATCTCAACACTTCAGTAAATTTAGACATGAGGTTCGCTCAAACCAACGATATTATTTCTTCTGGATCTGTAAGTGCCACTCCTGCTTTTGGTTTTGAAGTTGGATATGTCAATTTAGTTTATCTACGCGGCGGAGTTGGTAATTTCCAAAATCTTGAACAATTGGGAGGCAATGGTACTGAAATTGGCTTTCAGCCCAACTTTGGAGTTGGTTTCAAATACAAAGGAATTCAAATTGATTATGCCCTTACCGATATTGGTGACCAAAGCCTTGCCCTCTACTCCAATGTTTTTTCCTTAAAATTGGATTGGTCTGTTTTTAGATAATTTTTGAATATTTTATTACAATGAAAATCAAAGCAATAATTGAAAAATCTAACTGTGATTTACTAAATTATGTAAATTTAACGTTATGCATTTGTTAACTAGTTAAATTACTATTAGTTTCGACGTGGCTAATTCTAATAAAAAAACTAACAAATGAAACAAAATGTAAATTGGATCTTTTTATTCATTTTCGCTTTAATCTCCCATGTGGGATTGGCGCAGAATCAAGAAGTGACAGGAACTGTAGTTGACAATTCTGGACTACCCTTACCAGGTGTCAACGTAATTGAGGAAGGAACTGCAAATGGCACCCAAACCAACTTTGATGGAGAATTTTCTCTTCAAGTGGGTGATGATGCTGTTTTAGTATTTTCTTATTTAGGAATGAAAGAAAAAAGGGTAACAGTCGGAAATAAAAATTCTTTCGACATTACATTAGAACCTGATACAGGACAACTTGATGAAGTCGTTGTTACTGCTTTGGGTATTAAAAGAGAGAAGAAATCTTTAGGTTACGCGACTCAACAAGTTGGCGGAAATGAAGTATCTGATGTTGCGACTCAAAACTTCACTAACGCATTATCTGGTAAGGTTGCTGGTCTTAAAGTAAAATCTTCTGGGACAATGGGAGGTTCTACCAATGTTGTTATAAGAGGTAATGCCTCTTTAACAGGTAACAATCAGGCTCTTTTTGTTGTTGATGGTACACCAATCATCAATCAAAACTCTAATACCGGAGGCCAACGAGCAGGCCAAGGTGGATATGACTATGGTAACGCTGCTGCGGATATCAATCCAGATGACATTGAATCCATAAACGTTCTACGTGGTGCAGCTGCTTCTGCACTTTACGGTGAAAGAGCCGCTAACGGGGTTATCATTATTGAGACGAAAAGAGGTCAAAAAAATAAAGGTATTGGTGTAACTGTGAGATCTTCGGTTATGTTTTCAAATGCAGATGATGAAACTTTACCAAACTATCAGCGAAAATATGGAGCTGGTTATGGACCATATTATCAATCTGAAGATGGTTATTTCAACCTTTATGATGTAAATGGTGATGGTGTTTTAGACGAGACAACGCCTTTTACTGAGGATGCTTCTTTTGGTGCAGCTTTTGACCCAGACAGAATGATCTATCAGTGGAATTCTATATATCCAGAATTGGACACATATCAACAAGCTTCACCTTGGGATGCTGCAGAATATACTCCAAATGATATATGGGAAACAGGTTATACTATGATCAATTCTGTTGCTTTAGATGGCGGAACTGATAAAAGTACTTACAGAATCGGTTTTACAAATTTAGATCAGGAAGGAAGTCTGCCTAATAGTAGCATTACAAGAAACAACATAAAGTTTTCAGCATCTCACGATTTAACTGATAACTTTCAGGTAAGCTCTAATTTCAATTTCATCAAGACTGATGGAAAAGGAAGATATGGTACAGGATATGACGCTCTAAATGTTATGCAGTCTTTTAGACAGTGGAATCAATCAAATGTTGACCTTTACAAGCAACGTGATGCTTATTTTTCAACAGGAAATAACATTACCTGGAATCCAAATGGTCCCGAAAACTTAAGCCCTATTTATACTGATAATCCTTACTTTACTAGATATGAGAATTATCAAACTGATACACGTAATCGTTATTTTGGTAATATCAATTTGAATTATCAAATCAGTGATGTATTTAGCGTATTAGGTCGATTCACATTCGATACTTACAGCGAATTACAGGAAGAACGTAAAAATGTTGGATCTGTAGGGGTCTCAGGATATTCTAGATTCGATAATAGAGTTGCTGAGTACAATTATGATTTAATATTAAATTTCAATAAAGATTTGAACGATGATTTAAATCTTGATGGTAATATTGGCTTTAACCTTAGAAGAAATGAGCAATCGTCTATAAGAGCATCCACTAACGGAGGCTTAAATGCTCCTAATTTCTTTGCATTAAGTAATAGTAAAGACCCACTAAATCCTCCTTCAGAATATGAAGCGGACGAAATGCTTGACGGTATATTTGCTAGAGCTAGTTTGGGTTACTTAAACACATATTATGTAGAAGCTACAATGAGAAGAGATAGATCTTCTACTTTACCAGAAGATGATAACACATATTTTTATCCTTCTGTTTCTACCAGTGTTTTACTTTCAAATATTATAGAAAGAGATTGGTTGAGTTTTGCTAAATTAAGAGCCAATTATGCTCAGGTAGGTAGTTCAACAAGTCCTTATAGAGTATTTAACACGTATGTAGTATCAACTCCTTTCAATGGTCAAGGTGTTGCAAGTTTAAACAGTACACTTAACAATCTTGAGTTAAAATCTGAAACCTCGAAATCTTTTGAGATAGGTTTGGAATCAAGTTTCTTAGATAATAGACTAAGTTTAGACTTTTCTTACTACAGAACAAGAACAGAAGACCAAATTACTCCGGTTCCGGTTTCTAATGCTACAGGATACACCAGAAAATTATTAAATGCTGGTGAGATCGAAAATAAAGGATTTGAAGTACTTCTTAGCGGTACTCCAGTGAAACTAAATGATTTTAGCTGGAACGTAAGCATGAACTGGTCTAGAAATAGAAATGAAGTAATAAGCCTTACTGAGGGTATTGATAATCTTCAGTTAGCAAGCCTTCAGGGTGGTGTATCTATTAATGCTGCTCCAGGCGAACCTTACGGAGCGATAAGAGGTTCTGATTATGTTTATGATGATGCTGGTAATAAAATTGTTAATGAAGCAGGATATTATGAAACAACATCTTCAAACAACAATATAATTGGTAATATCCAGCCAGACTGGAATGCAGGTATTACAAACTCTTTTAAATATAAAAATTTTAGATTTAGTTTCTTAATTGATATACAAGAAGGTGGTGATATTTTCTCACTAGATACATGGTACGGTATGGCTACTGGTGTGTATGATGTAACTGCAGGTATTAATGATCTTGGTAATGAAATGAGGGCTCCTTTAACAGGCGGAGCTGATAGTGGTGGTATAATCTTACCAGGTGTAAATGCAGACGGATCGCAAAATCAAACTAGAGTTCCGTTTGATACATATGCAAATCCTTATGGATACGCAAGAGACGCAAACAAAGGTCATGTGTATGATGCATCTTATATTAAGTTAAGAGAATTAAGTTTAACTTATGACTTTGGTGATAAAATCCTTGATAAGCTTCCATTCACAAATGCTTCAATTTCATTCATTGGTAGAAACTTATGGATCATTGATAAAAACTTACCTTACTCAGACCCTGAGGCTGGTTTAAGTTCTGGTAACATACAGGGTTATCAATCTGGAGCGTATCCGGCAATGAAGCAATACGGGCTAAATCTTAGGTTTAATTTTTAAACAATAAAAAATGAAAAAATACTTAGTAACATTTATAGTGGCCTTTCTCTTCATATCTTGTTCAGATGATGAAAAATATGAAAGGCTAAATCAAGACCCAAAGAACCCAACTGAAGTATCAGAAGACTTTTTATTTACTTCAGCAACGGTTAGTTTGGGAGATTTTTTGGCTAGTCCAAATGTAAATATCAATATATTTAGATTTATTAGTCAATACCTGACGGCTACAACTTATGTTGATGAGCCAAATTACGATTTGACAAATAGAAATATTCCACAGTCGCAATGGTCAGAAATTTACAGAGATGTATTGTTAGATCTTGACGATGCTAAAGACTACATCAACGAAAGCGAAAATCTAACTCAAGGTGAAAAAGATGCACGTATTGGACAAATAGAAGTTATACAAGTATATGCTTGGCAAGTTTTAGTTGATACTTTTGGTGACATCCCTTATAATGAAGCTTTAGAAGCAGAAACAGTTACTCTGCCAGCTTATGAAGATGATGCTGTTATCTATCAAGATCTTATTGAAAGACTTCAAACTGCAAGTACACTTTTAGGTTCTGGACAAGGATTTACAGGACCAGATGTAATATTTGGAGGAGATATGAGCAAATGGAGTAAATTCAACAACTCATTACAATTAAGATTAGCGATGAGAATTTCTGATAGTAATCCAGGTCTATCCCAAGATGCTGCAGAAGATGCGGCAAGTAAAGGTGTATTCACAGGAAATCAGGATAATGCAATTATTGCTTATCAAAGCTCTCCTCCTAATACTAATCCTCTATGGGAAGATTTAGTGCAAAGTGGTAGATCTGATTATGTTGCGGCAAATACAATTGTTGACATTATGAATGATCTTGATGATCCTAGACGTACGTACTATTTTGATCAAAATCTTGGTGACGGTGTTTACGAAGGTGGTACTTACGGAGCACAAAATCCTTTTTCCGGATCAACTCATATTGGTGAAAACTTTAGAGATCCAACGCATCCAGGTATATTTTTGGATTTTGCAGAAGTTTCATTTCATTTAGCTACTGCATCAGAACTTAATTATAATGTTTTTGGTGATGCACAAACTCATTATAATAATGGTATAACAGCTTCTATGAATTATGCTGGCATCGATGATCAAAATGCTATTGATGATTATTTAGCTAGTCCAGGAGTTGTTTATAACTCTGCAGACTCTAATGCTTTAATAGGAACTCAGTTCTGGATTGCGATGTTTGATAATCCTTTAGAAGGATGGTCTGCTTGGAGAAAGTATGATGAGCCAAGTCTTAATATACCTGAATCTTCTGGAAATCCAGTTCCTGTAAGATATACTTACCCTATTAATGAACAAAACTTGAATGAAGCAAATTACAATGCTGCTTCGCAAGCAATAGGAGGAGATACTCAACAAACCCCACTATTCTGGGATGTAAATTAGAATCAAATTCTAATACTTAAGTCTAAAGCTGCTAGTTAATTCTAGCAGCTTTTTTTATTTTAAATACTAACTTTGAAATATGATTAGAATAGTATTCTTAATACTTTTTTCAATGGGTTTTTGCTATGGGCAACAAACCGAAAAAGTCGATTTCTTAGATATGGATGCAAGTGTCGAAATCGACACTGTAAATTTTAAAGTCAAAGGCAAAGTCCTAATCAGATTTAAAACACTAAAAGATATTGACTCCATTTACTTGGATGGTGTTGATATGAAAATTAAGACTTCAGAAACAAACCCTTTGAAAATAGTTGAAGAAAATGATAAAATTTGGATAACCAGTAATTTTAAAAAAGATACAGAGTACACGGCTGAATTTTCTTACGAATGTCAAACTCAACAAGCTCTTTATTATGTTGGGTTTAATTCAAATCTTAAAGAGTATCCATCCCAGGTTTGGACTCAGGGTCAGGGTAAATATACTTCCCATTGGCTCCCCAGCTTAGATGATATGAATGATAAGATCATTTTCAATATTACCTACTTAGCTCCAAAAAATTATGAAGTCATCGCTAATGGAAAGCTGTCAAGGACCAGGTCCCGGTTGAACCACAAATCGTGGACTTTTGAGATGAACCAACCCATGAGTAGTTATCTCGTAGCTTTTGCAATGGGGGACTTTACCAAAGCGGCAAGTAAGAGTGAGAATGGCACTCCACTTCAATTATATATTGAAACCAGACATGCAGATAAAGTGAGTTCGACTTATAAGCATCATGAAAAGATTTTCAATGTTCTAGAAAGCAAAATCAATATAAATTATCCATGGCAAAATTTTAAACAAGTGCCTGTAAGAGACTTTTTATATGCTGGAATGGAGAACACAACGCTGAATACGTTTTCTGAAGAGTTTGTGGTCGATGAGATAGGTGCGAACGATAGAAGCTTTGTGAATGTTCAGGCTCATGAGCTCGCTCACCAATGGTTTGGCAATTTAGTAACAGAAACTTCTTCGAAACATCACTGGCTTCATGAGGGATTTGCAACGTTTTATGCCTTGGAAGTAGAGCGAGAGATTTTTGGAGATGATTATTATTATTTTAAAATCTATAAAACTGCAGAAGAGCTTAAAGCTCTTAGTGATACTGGCAAAGGTCAAGTTCTGGTAAATAAAGGTGGTTCTTCCCTCACCTATTATCAAAAAGGGGCTTGGGCACTTATTATTTTAAGAGAAATTGTGGGAGAAGATGTTTTTGAAAAAGCAGTCGAAAACTACTTAAAAAAATACGCTTTCAGTAATGTAAATACTAGCGATTTCATGAAAGAGGTAGAACTTGAATATGGTCTAACATTAGACAATTTTGAGGAGCGGTGGCTTAATCAAAAAGCCTTTCAGTCACGGGAAAGCCTTAGGTATTTGAAAAAAAATAAGTTCATTCAAGACTACATGAAATTGGTAGCTTTTAGAGAAACTCGATTAACTTTTAAAACTGAACGGCTTGATGAAGCTCTTGATTTTCCCGTAAACGACTACTTAGGCCAAGAAGCGGTTTATCAATTAAGTAGTGAAGATTTAAAATTAGCTCTTCCTCTTTATAAAAAAGCCCTCGAAACCAACAATCTTTATGTGAGTCAAGCCATCGCAAATTCCCTTTCTTCGGTTCCAAGAGCCCTCAAGACTGATTATGAGACTTTACTTGATGATGAATCTTACACGACAATAGAAAAAGCATTATTACATCTTTGGATGTCTTTTCCAGAAGATAGACATAGATACCTCGATCGGACCAGTGATATCATAGGCTTTCAAGATAAAAATGTAAAGCTTTTATGGCTCACCTTAAATCTTGCAACTCCAGATTATAAACCTAATGAAAAGTCAACGGTGTTTTCTGAATTGAGTAGCCACACTCAAACAGGATACCCATATCAAGTAAGGCGTCATGCCTTTGGATATTTATATCAGATAGATACGTTTACTGAAAGTAATTATAAACATTTGATGGAAGGTGTCTTCCATCCTGTGTGGCAGTTTAAAAAATTTTGCAGAGAATTGCTTGACACATTAATGCAGTCTAGCAAACATAAATCAAATATTCAAAAACTAGTAAATGATTTCTCTGTAAGAGAGAAAACCTTTTTCAATAACAGATATTAAAACAGTTTTTTGATTTCAGTTTTCACATAAGCTATACCAGTATCGCTTGGAGATGATTTCTCCAGCAAATCCGTTAAGATAACTTCTCTTAATTTCTGAGCATTTGTGATTTTATCACTCATACTCGTTCTTCGTATAAGTGAAATAGTAGAATTTTTGGAGGCCTTTACAGCATCCCAGCATTTTTGACTTACATATACCTGTTGTACTAGATTATGCTCAAATTCCTGCTCTATAGAAGCAATAAGAAGATTTTCATAATCATATTTGTTATCACCAACAGGTTTTACCCGGGCTAATAATTGGCCTGGGGATATACGCTCAAGAAAAAGTACTAAACGTTCAAATGCTTGAAGGCGTATTGGTAATACCTCACTCCGATTTTCTTTTCTGAGTTCTAAATATTGTATTTCTTTTTGGTGATCGACATAGGTTTTAAAAAAATAATAGCCTATTCCACCGGCAATTAGCGCTGGAAGCAAGTAAGCTAAATAATTTAAAAATTCAGAAAAAGATACCATTATGAAGTTTTTTTTCAAATATAAATATTAAAGCGTATTTTATGTTTTATTGATTTAATTTTTTACAAGTGATAAGTCAAAGAATGCTTGCAAAAATCACTAATTTTGAAGTGAATGTAATAATCTAAAAAATTCAACTCTTGCAGAATTATATTGAACAATTAAACGAAGCCCAGCGTGAGGCAGTCTTACAAAAAGATGGTCCAATGATTGTAATTGCTGGAGCTGGATCTGGCAAAACCAGAGTTCTTACTTATAGAATTGCTTATTTGATGAGTGAAGGTGTAGATTCTTTTAATATTCTCGCACTGACCTTTACCAACAAGGCTGCAAGAGAAATGAAACATAGGATTTCTGAAATTGTTGGTCCTGAAGCTAAAAACTTGTGGATGGGAACCTTTCACTCTGTGTTTGCAAAAATATTGAGGTTTGAAGGGGATAAATTGGGATTCCCTTCCAATTTTACAATTTATGATAGTAATGATTCTCAGCAACTGATAAGAACGATCATCAAAGAAAAGAACCTCGACAAGGATATTTATAAATACAAGCAAATTCAATCCAGAATTTCGTCTTTCAAAAACAGTTTAATCACTGTGAAAGCCTATCATCAAAATCCAGAATTGCAAGAAGCAGATGCAATGGCAAAACGTCCTCGTATGGGAGATATTTATCAGGAATATGTGGATCGATGCTTTAAATCCGGCGCTATGGATTTTGACGATTTACTGTTGAGAACCAACGAACTTTTAACTCGTTTTCCAGATGTACTGGCTAAATATCAGCAGAAATTCAAATACATTTTAGTAGATGAGTATCAGGATACCAATCACTCACAATACTTAATCGTAAGAGCTTTAAGTGACCGATTCCAAAATATATGTGTGGTGGGCGATGATGCGCAAAGTATTTATGCATTTCGTGGGGCAAACATCAATAATATTTTAAATTTTCAAAAGGATTATAGTGATGTAAAATCCTACAGACTTGAACAAAATTACCGTTCTACCAAAAATATAGTAGAAGCTGCCAATTCCATCATCGAAAAAAATAAAACCAAACTGGATAAAGTGGTTTGGACACAAAATACAAACGGTTCCAAAATTCATGTCAATCGACTTATCAATGATGCTGAGGAAGGTCGATTTGTAGCGAACTCGGTGACCGAAAAACGAATGCAGGAAGGAGCCAAAAATGGTGATTTTGCAGTTCTATACCGAACCAATGCACAGAGTAGAGCGATTGAAGACGCTTTACGTCGTAAAGATATTCCTTACAGAATTTATGGTGGGTTGTCTTTTTATCAGCGTAAAGAAATTAAAGATGTCTTGGCCTATTTAAGACTGATTATCAATCCAAAAGATGAGGAATCTTTAAAAAGAGTAATCAATTATCCTTCTCGAGGAATTGGACAAACCACCTTGGATAAGCTGACGCTAGCAGCCAATCATTACAAAAGAACGATTTTTGAAATTATTGAAAACATTACAAAGCTGGATCTAAAGATCAATAGAGGAACTCAAACCAAACTGATCAACTTTGTCAACATGATTAAAAGTTTTCAGGTTCAGAATGAGAAACTGAATGCTCTTGAGATCACTGAAATAGTTGCAAAAAAAACTGGTCTGCTTCAAGAATTCAAAAAAGACGGTACACCAGAAGGTATTGCTAGAATTGAAAATATTGAAGAGCTCTTAAATGGTATTAGCGATTTTGTGGAAGGACAAAAGGAAATCGTAGATTCTACCGGATCCCTTTCAGAATTTATGGAAGATGTGGCATTAGCCACCGATCTTGATAAAGAAACGGCAGAGGAAGACAGAGTTGCGCTAATGACGATTCACCTGGCTAAAGGACTCGAATTTCCTTACGTATATATCGTAGGGCTCGAAGAAGACCTCTTCCCTTCAGCCATGAGTATGAATACAAGGTCTGAATTGGAAGAAGAACGACGTCTCTTCTATGTAGCTTTAACCCGCGCAGAAAAAGAAGCATATTTGACTTATGTGCTTTCCAGGTATAGATGGGGAAAATTGATAGATGCCGAGCCTAGTCGATTTATTGAAGAAATTGATGACCAGTATCTGGATTTTATGATTCCTAAAGATGACTACAGATACAAATCTTTAATTGACAAAGACATTTTTGACGACGTCGACAAAAGCAAATTGAGACAAACCAAGCCAACCAATGGAACTCCGCCACCAAGTCATAAACCTACAGAACAACAATTAAGGCGACTTAGAAAAGTAAAACCAGAAGGAGAAGAACTTCCTGCTCAAAAAGCAAAACCTATTCAGTTGGATGCAGGTCAAATTGTAGAACATACCAGATTTGGTAAAGGAGAGGTTATGAATGTTGAAGGTGCCGGAATGGATAAAAAAGCATCTATAAAATTTGAAAATGGAGGTGTTAAAAATCTCATCTTGAAATTTGCAAAACTTAAAATCATCTCTTAATGAATTCCGTAACTAAGCTTATTGTTGCCTTACTCTCAATTTTAAGTATCGCACTATTAGGCTTAACTTTTTTTATTGATCAAAATTCGGAGTTAAATAAACTTATTCATTATTATGATCTGGGGTTATGTGCCGTGTTTTTGTACGATTTTTTTATTCAGTTATATAAGAGAAAAAAACGTTGGAGATATTTTTTCACTTACGGATGGATCGATTTACTATCCTCAATACCTGTCATGTCTGAGTTTAGTTACGTTAGAATGCTGAGGATTTTCAGGATAGTCAGAATTTTAAGATCCTACAAAATTCTTTACGCATATATCATAAGTAATAAAAGGTCTAGCCTTTATGGCTTGATTGTTTTTATTTCGACAGTGATTTTGATTTTAAGCACCACTTTGGTACTGCATATCGAACAGGATGTAGGCAACATTAAAACCGCTGAAGATGCTTTGTGGTGGAGTTATATCACAATTACAACCGTAGGCTATGGAGATTATTACCCTGTGACTAATCCTGGAAAACTGGCAGCGAGTATCTTAATCCTTAACGGCATTGCCATCTTTGGTGCTATTATTTCTTACATCACTAGTAAAGTTAATACCATTAAAAAAAGATCATCTTTAGATCAATAATTTTGTAAATTGAGTTTCATTAAAACTAAAAGACATGGCAGAACTCATCAAACTTTACGAAGAAAATCCTTCAGAAAAAGAAATAAAACGCATTGCAAAAGTTCTTAAAGATGGTGGTTTAATCATATACCCCACAGACACGGTATATGGTTTAGGATGTGATATTAATAATACTAAAGCTTTAGAGAAAATTGCACGAATTAAAGGAGTAAAACTTGAAAAAGCGAATTTCTCCTTTGTATGCGAAGATTTAAGCAATCTTTCTGAGTATGTTGCTCAGCTCGACTCTGCAACATTCAAAATATTAAAACGTAATTTACCAGGACCTTACACCTTTATTTTACCAGGTAACAATAATTTGCCTTCGGTTTTTAAGAAGAAAAAAACTGTAGGAATACGTGTTCCGGACAATAGGATAGCCCAAATGCTTGTACATCACCTTGGAAATCCTATTATTTCGACATCAATAAAAGATGATGATGATGTGGTTGAATACACTACAGATCCAGAACTTATAGTAGAAAAATGGGATAAGTTAGTGGATATAGTCATTGATGCCGGATATGGAGATAACATGGCTTCTACGGTTATTGATCTTACTCAACCAGAACCAGAACTAATAAGACAAGGTAAAGGATCAGCTAATATCTAAAACAAAAAAAACGGCAACTTTACAGTTGCCATTTTTTGTTATAATATTTGTCTTTTATAAAGTAGGTTTATCTACAAATGGTCTTTCATCGCGATTTGCAATTTCCCAGGCAGTAAAAAATACCAGCTTAGCTCTCTTTTCTAGCAATTCGTATTCAATTTTATCTGGTGTATCAGTTGGTTTATGATAATCTTCATGAACACCATTGAAGTAAAAAATAATTGGAATATCAAATTTTGCAAAGTTGTAATGATCACTTCTATAGTAAAATCTGTTAGGATCATTATCGTCATTGTAAGTATAGTCCAGGTTAAGGTTGGTATACTTAGAGTTTGCGACTTCAGAAATTTCATGAAGCTCTGTGCTCAACTTATCACTACCTATGAGGTAAACATAGTTCGAATCCTCTTTATGATCATCATCGATACGGCCAATCATGTCAATATTCAAGTTAGCCACTGTATTATCTAAAGGATAAATAGGATTTTCTGAATAGTATTTAGAACCCAAAAGTCCTTTTTCTTCTGCTGTAACATGAAGGAAAACCACAGATCGTCTTGGTCTGTAACCTTCCGAAACCGCTTTCTGAAAAGCTTCTGCAATTTCCATTATCGCTACAGTTCCAGAACCATCATCATCAGCTCCATTATAAATTTCACCATCCTTAATACCAACATGGTCGTAGTGTGAAGTAATCACAAGATACTCTTCAGGCAATTCACTCCCTTTAATGATAGAAATTACATTTTCACTAGAAGGCAATTTACCATTGAAGTAAGAAGAATCAATAGTTTGGAAATAAGGCTCATCTTCCATAGAACCTCCCTGAATATTCAAACTGCTGTAGTAATTCTTAAGGTATTGAGCTGCTTTTTTCTGACCTTCTTTGCCAGTATCCCTGCCTTCAAATTCGTCCGAACTTATTGTGTATAGATAATCACTTAATTCTGAAGAGGTTATCGATTTTGAAAACCGAACGGGATCAACTTCAGTGACATCTTTCATTTGTGTTTTGCAGCCTATAAGACTCAAAGCCACTACTAGTGGTAATATTATTTTTCTCATGGATCAATTGTTTGACGCTAAAATACTAGTAAAACCTCTGACTTTGAAATAATCTGGCTGAAAATCTATTCTGAATTTGCACACTACTGATTTGTATGTTTAGCGATACATTCCTTAAAGCTTTTAGGTGGCTTAACTATCCAGTCCTGAGGTATAATTCTTTACTGATTTTGATACAGTCTGAAGCTATAGCTTTTAACTCTAACCTTACTGATGAAGAAAAGTTTTCCTGAAACATTTTTTTAAAAACAAATGAGAATAATTTTGTTAAACTAAAAAACTTAGTATATTTGCAACCGCTAAAGAAAACCATTTATGGTTTACTGGAGAAATGGCAGAGTGGTCGAATGCGGCAGTCTTGAAAACTGTTGAGGGTCACACCTCCGGGGGTTCGAATCCCTCTTTCTCCGCAAAAGGAAAACCCGCAACGAAAGTTGTGGGTTTTTTAATGTCCAGTCGCGTCAAAAGCAAGGCTTTTGTAAGAGGTCAGGCATTAAAAAAAAAAGCAGGCGCCAGCCTGATTGGGATTTCTATGCTTATTCAGGATACCGTTTCTGGGATCAACACAGTAAATCCTATTTGTACGCAAAAGGAAAACCCGCAACGAAAATTGTGGATTCTTAGATTTCAATCATAGCAAAAATCATTTTACTCAATTTAGATTTACGTCTTTTCAAGAGTACCTTAATCGGTTGCATTGAACTGCAGTCCACTCACTATTAACGGTGAAGTTCCAACATCTGATCGGATAAAAATTTCAATAAAGTCATCTGTCTCTAAATTTATATTTGTATTTATAGAAAGTTGAAATTTATTGTTGTTTCCTAAATCAGAAATTGAATTAACTGGTGCTGCCATTATAGGCTGTCCATTTTTCGAAATTGCAATCGTAAATCCGGAACCATTACTAGGAGATGTTGCATTTATAGATGCGACAATATTAGCTACAATTGGTCTTCTGCCATCATAAGTTAACTTATTATTCTCTGCCGTAAACTTTTGTTGAACTGCAGCAGTTGTGGGTCCAGCTACTTTTACAAAATCAGTGGTATTAGTAAAAGTTGTTGCTGTAGTATTGTTATTATTGTAAACAAAGCCAATTGCTCTTGAGTCAGAAATGTTTGTGTTTTGCAAAAAGCTCCATCCTATTTCAAAAAAAGTTATACCATCCAATGGAGCTCCAACATTTCTAAACATATTCGAAGTAAGACGACCTCTATCTACTTTCGTAAGAGAATTTACCTTCAAGCCGATTTGACCAGTATAAATAAAATAATTATTAGCTATATCTACATCATTAGCATCAAGATCAGGCAAAAATTCTATACCAGCACCATTGGTTACATCTACAATAAAATTGTAACCCGAAGTAAATTTCCCAACATTACCGCCTATTTTCACACCATTTGAGGTATTCCAATAATTTTGAAGTATAGTAATAGCTGCAAACCCGGAGATTTCTTCTACACCCAGAGACGTTCCATCTCCCACCACTGAGGATCCTGAAAAAATATTACAAAAATGTGTCCCATCATCTGTAAAACTGTAAGCTTGAGTGTTTGGGCTGGCAGGTACAACGGCTAGCTCCTTTATATATATACCTTTATTAGTGCTTCTTAATACAGCACCAGATACAGCAGAAATTATCATGTCTTTTTGAGGATCAGTTCCCCTAAGTCCAGCGCCGTTTATATTTATATAATTATCGATGATATTCACAGTTCCAGAAAACACGTACATTTTGTTAGAATCGAGTGTGATGGCACCACCTTCAGGCGTAGGCAAATCATCTAAAGAATAAATATAAACAAGGTTGGAGTTGGTGGAATACGCAAACGATTTCCAGCTCCCATTACTGAATATATCTAAAGTATTGTTGGTGGTGTTATAAACTTGTAATCCATCTGCCGGAGTCCCAATAGCATCCCTTTCTGTCAAGGTCATTCTGGAAATTAATACTCCCTGAGTTGCTGATTGAATATCTAGTATAGAAGATGGATCTGGTGTCTCAGTCCCTATTCCGACCTGTGCATTTCCAAGAAATGTGATTATCAATAGACTAACTGTGACAAGTAATTTTGTTTTCATGAGTTATAATGTTGTAATGAATAAAATTAAATCCTGTTATAGCTTGAGATCAATAGCCCCTTATCAATAAATGTGATAAGTCAAATTGTGTTTTAGTCCGTGTTCAACACATCTCTGCTCTGAACCTGCTAACTCTATGGAAATAAGAATCCACTGAGATACTATATCAAATTAATTTATTTGAGAATTACTAAAGCAGAACTATTAATTCTACTAATAGCAAAAAAATACAAAATATTCACCCATTATCATGAAGTACAATCAACAATTCTAAATTATTACTTAAATAATTAGTCGCAATAATAAAAGCCATTATAAATTAAAAAAAGTGCTTAGTTAAGAGGACTATTTTTGGACATCGATTTAAGTTTTTAATAAATCTGTATTTCAAATGATCGTAAAACCTTCAGTACATCATAAATCCAGACTGGGATTGTTAAGTCATTAACAGCTTTGAGAAATATATCGTAAAGCATTAAGTTTTCTAAAACAAAATCATTTTAAAAATTGTTTTACCATCACCTTTCTAGTTGGATTGTGTATAAAGGGAAAATTGAAATTGAAAACCTCATAAAGAAGCATTAAGAGGCTTAGATTTAATTGAATTTTCAATGAAACTATCTGATATTCAGTCCCTATTTGAAATAGAAATCTTTTAGAATGCTATTTAAAAAACTAACCAGTGACGAGCCTTTTGATGTTGCAAGATATGTAAAGCAGTATTCTACATTATATGAAGGCCAGAAGCTTCGAATCTACTTGGGCTGTGATAGTCAAAATCGCTTACAAACCACTTATGCAACTACCTTGGTATTTAATGTAGCTTCCTCTGGTTGTCACATCATCTATAAGAAAGAAATAGTTCCACTTATATCGGACATGTGGACAAGACTATGGGGTGAGGCTGAACGTTCTGTAGAGGTGGCATTATATCTAAGGGAGAATGGAATTGAAATCGATACGATTGACCTTGATTATAATGTGAACCCAAAATATAAATCTAATAAAGTGGTAACAGCTGCTGTTGGTTATGTAGAATCCTTAGGCTTTAAAGCAAGAATCAAACTCGAACTATTACCTGCAGTTTATGCGGCTGATAACATCGTAGGATAGTAATTATATTTGCAATTGACACCAAATAAAAAAGCCCTTCCTGTTTGGAAAGACTTCTAGTGGTTTAACTTTCTAAACCTAAGAATGATTTTACACATTCACAACACAACTTCTTAATAAGATTTCCACTTTTGTGAAAATTAAAGCGGTCTGGACGAGACTCGATGATCTCACCCTGCTGTATTGTTATTGAAGCTTTTACCGTCTAGAAGAAAAAGGCGGTCTCTTATTTCACTACCTTAAAGAACAATTTGAATGTAAATATAAGCTTTTTTTGAAATTTCATAGGCTCTTTAAAACATTGCTAAGTTGAAACCATTTAATCTTCCATAAATTTTTCTCTGTCATTATCACACATAGGACATAAACCATATTCTGCAATAAATAAGTGGTCGGTTAGCCTAGCAATATTTCCATTAGAGCATGTTTCGCATGCGTATTTATCTCTATAGGTATCTATTATACTATCTATCACATATTTTTGTTTTTTTGATACCGAATCGACTCCTTTGTCAATTACAAGCTTAGAAATTCCCTGAGCTGATCCGGTTAGTTCATTGTTTTCTAATAACCCCTTTAAAAACTCAATTAAATCATCATTATATTCTTTATCTAACATTACTTGTTCTGCTATTCCCATCTTTATAAAAGCTTTTATATCTGTTATTTAATTTTATTTAAAATTCCTCTTTATCTATTTTTACCTTAATAGAATCTATCCTAAAACACATGTAATTAAAAAGACGATAAATATTTTATAAGCTTTTCGGTTACCGCATTTTTCGTCTTAAATTTGTATCTAACGTCTCCTATTAAGAAGACAAGGTTGTAAAGAAAGAATCACTTTCCAGCCTAAAGGATTTTTCTAATGGAAATAAATGTAGCAAATTAACTCACACAATAAAAAACACTCCTGATAACCGTTATTGCCTTCTGGCGAATTGCAGTTAAATTTTCTTATTCGTTGTCGAACAATTTCGTTTGATTTTTCTCGGCTTCTTTTATTTTTCGATGATGTTTTCCTTCACTTGTTTCTATTGGTTTATCGTTTTGGAAATAAAAATTTACTCTATCTACCTCATATCCAACAATCTTTTCAATTCCCTCATTATCAATTTTTCTTTTGATAGTTAAAGAGCAGTTTATTGAGGAACCATTTTTAAATTCTATTTCACCTGTTTGAACCAGTGATTTAAACTCGTGAGACTGCATTGAAAATGATATTGGTTCACTTTTAAAATATCCTGTCCATTTGTATTTACCTTTTTTAAGGACAGGTGAAATTATCTCTATTTCTGCTTTTTCAATTTTGATGGGATCTATATCATCAGAAGTTAAAATGAACTTTTTAAATTCCGCTCTATCTACAAATTTCTCTATTGATTTTTTTTCTTTTTCATTATTACTTACGGTATAGGATACTTGCTTAACCTTACTGTAATGCTCTAGACTTTCATAGAAATTTGATTTTTTCTTTTTTATTAAAGAATTTTGTTCGAGATGCTTTGCTTGTAATGACGCATTCTCTCTTAATTGATTAATTTCTAGTCGTAGTTTTTCTTTTTGAAGTTCCGTTAACTCTGTGTCTTCAAATAATTTATCTATTAGGTGGTCAGTAATTTTCGTAATAGGTGAGAGAAGTATTGTAGTAACTAAGAAAATAATAAATGCAGTTGTAATAGTAGCATTCTTGTTCTCATCTTTTGATACTACTTTTAACCATTTTATTAATCCACCAGACCCAAATGGTTCAGTTTCAATTGTGATTTTGACATTGTAAACTTTTGATATCTCTTTAATTATACCCAGTAACTCATATTCACATTTATTTTCAACGTAAGCATTCATAGAATGCGAGTTGTCATTAAACCAATAGTGAATTTCTAATGTGTTACCGAAGTCTTTGGCGGTTGGATCAAACAAAAACATCGAGTCGGATTAAATTATTTTTTCGAATATAACTCATTTTTAATTAATTAAGTTTGCAGGCAGTTAGTTATATATATGTATTATTTAAATGTTTGAAATAAATATTTATAAGATAAACTCAGCCCTCAATTGCGTACTAAATTAAATTGTCGCCTATTTTAAAGTTTACAATTAATGGCTTGTGATCACTATAGTTTGTCCATTTTTCATATTCACCTACTTTAACTCTTTCAAGTCTTTTAATGAAATAGTCCGAAGCAAAACAAAAGTCTATGTGATAAGGTCTGTCAATTTTTCTGTGTAAGTTTAAAGTAGCATGCTTTTCTTTTCCTTGCTCTTCTTCGTGGTAAATATGATAAGTGCTTTTAATTCCTCTTTCTTTAAACCGATTTACAATATTAGTATGATTGGCTTCTCTATTTGGTTTATCCCAAATTGAACTACTATTAAAATCCCCTGCTATAATAACTTTTTCGTTATCAAGCAGTTTAGTATAATAATTTATTGAATTCCAAGTATGAGTTCCATAATTATCACTTTTTTTAGGTTTTTGACACCAAGTTGCAAGTAGAATAAATTCAATTTCTTGGTTTGATATTAATAATGGTATGATGAATCTAAATTCAAGATTATGATCTTCTAATACTTTAATCTTAAAATCATTATAAGTGTAAACACCAATCCCTTTATTTGGATTATCTCCAAACCAAAATGAATCTTCTGGCTTAGGTATTTCTTTCTTTAAAATGAATTTGTCTGGGCTTTCACTTTCAGGAATTACTAAAATATCAGGCTTTTCTTCGAGTATTATCTCAAGTTTCTTCCTAAAAGCCATATTACAATTCCAAGTTATTAACTTCAATCTATTAATTGTTTTACTTAATTAATTACGTGAAATTCTGCAATTTACATTATTCACTTTTATCTGTAATTTTTATAATTTCCATTTTGTTGTTATCCATTATTCTCTGTCGGATATTTTTTAAAAAGAATTCCAGCAATAACTGAGATAAATATTCATTGTCTGAGTTATTGAATGGAATAGATGCTATACAATCTAATTTCCAGGTATTATCAATATGGTAAAAGGAATTAAGATCATCTTTTTCAATAATCTCTAAGATGTTTTTCTTTATCGTCTCATTTTTTGCATTCTGAGCATATAGACCAATCAGATTAGGATTTTTCAAATTCACACAAAACATAAAAAATAATCCTTTGCTATTACCATTCGGAATTATGAGTTCTTTCCACCTTACTCTATTCAAACAAGTTTTCTTTGTTTGGTTGTTATAAACCTGAAGTGATATAAAGGGAGGATCTCTGTAAGTTTTAAAATCACTGTCAAATTCAAAGAAAACGTCTCTAGCAATATTTACAAGATCACTGTATTTAATTAGCCTTTCTCGGTCATTTAACTTTTGATATTTAGAATAATCGCCTTTGTATTTTTTAAAAAATGTATGTTTTGGATAAACCCTAAATGTTCCATGATTAGCTCCAAGCCCTTCATTAAATTTAAGAATATAGTCTTCACCTATATCTAAGAAAACAGGTCGCCTTGATATTAACCAAGATCGAACTGGATTTTTCCAGCAAAACGGAAATTCTTTAGAAGTTTTCAAAATTTCATTTATATTATCAAAGCTTAAATCCATTCCAATGTGAGGATGATCTTGTTTATCTCCCAAAATCCTTTCATGCAAACTTAAGTTTGAACAAATACTTATACTCTCTCTAAATCTTGCACCATTGATAACCCATAACATTCTCTCACCGTAAAAATCCTCTCTTTCTTTAATTGTCTCCGAACTAATACTAGAATTTTGTAATTCGATTACAATATCACCATCGTCATTATCAATACATAAATCTGCGAAATGCTTTTTACCTTGTTTATCAATTACGACTTCTCTGTTTTCTAGAGGAAAGCTTTCCTTCCAGGATTTGTGCCAATAAGTTTCTGGCTCGCTCCAACTGTCACAGCCTTCACCATTTTTGTGAGCCCAATGGTGAATATTTATTTCCCCACATTTGGACACTACTTTTGATTCACATAAAGGACATAGAGCTGTGGTATTTTTAAAAGGCGGAATTAGTGTTTTATCAGAAAGTGCTAAAAGCATTCATTTAAAATTTATGAGATTACCCTAAAATAGAAAAAAAATTAATTGAAAGATTCTAGCTTTCCATCCTTGAAATAAAGGTACTGACCGTCATAAACCCATTGATCACCATAAGATGCTCTATTTATACTTTCTGGTTTGCCCCAAGTATCAACAACCATTTCTTCTGTAAACCCTATTAATACTTTACCATTTAGCATTTTATTGAAAGCCTCAATTCCATAATCTCTAATATATCTTTCAGCATCTTCAGCTTCAAAAACACCTCTTGCATTTTCACCGTAAATTGAACTAAAACTAAATGTTATTTTTTCTTCTTTATCATTCTCTAAGATAACTGACAACGTATAATATTTTTGCTCAATAGTTAAATCAACATAATCCCATTTCTGACCAAGTTCATTTGTAATGAGATTTCCAGTATCTATATCATTTAAGCCGTCAAGTATTCCTTTTCTAAAAATAAAACTCTCTCCCTTTAATAATTCTTTATTTTTTTCAAAATAACCTACTGTAATGAATGGGAAAGAACTACTATACCTAGAACTATAATCAAAAAACAGAATCTCATTAGATTTTTGATTTTCTAACTTTAAATAAAACTCAGTGCCATAACTGTCTGGTTTTTCGATAACATCAATTACTGTAAAATATCTTTTATTTAGGGAGTCGTAACTAGAATTGTAGCCATCACAACACTTATAAATGTTTTCTTTATTTGAACCATTTTCCATTTTTTTAATGAAGTTATCATAGCCATATTCTCTTAAGCTCTCGCTTTTTCCTTTAAGGTATAATGTTTGTCCTTTGTATTGCATTGCATCTTCTCCAAGAAAGTTTTTTAAACTATCATATTCTTTTGTGGGATGTGGCTTACTTTCAGAGACTTTAGTAGTATTTATCTGAGCTTGTAGTAAATTTGTGAATAAAATAAATATTGAAATTCTAATAATCGTTTTCATAATAGATTTTGGTTGGTTTCATAAATCAAGTTAGTTTATTTATTTCTAAACAAAGATTTTTTTACTAATAGTTTAAAATCTTACCAAGTTTTTGCCATCAGGCTTTTGAAAATACACTAAGGCTTGCCCAATTTCCCAAATTAAACTCTTTTGAGTATTAGCTACATATAGAACATTTGATATATTTAAAATTCTGCCAGAAAGACCACGGGGGCTCTACACCCCCTTATAAACGTATTCTTGAAGGCTAAAGGTCAAGCAGTTGAAGACTATTAGACACATATAGGTGTAATTTACCAAAACCTAAAAATGGAGAATTTATTTGAAAGTAGGTTTTGCTAAATTTTATTATTGCTACTAGTATTTATTCGGTATTTAAAGATTCCAATTTCGAAATTGTTTGGTTTAATACTTGAGTAAAATATCTGTATTGTGAGCGAACTTCTACATACAAAATCCTCAAGTGATTATATTGATGAGTTATATCTCTCCCTATAATTGACAATTGTTTTCCGATAGGATGTGTTCTAAATAAATTTGTACTAACTATTTGTTTTTGAATAGGACGAATAACATTTTTATAATAATCAGTAAGGGCTCTTTTACCAGTTATATTCTCATGATAATATTTCACTTTTGAATCTAAAAGTTGGAAAGTTGAATCTTCTCTGAAATCAGAATTGTGATTTTTTTCATATTCTGTATACTCTACAACTTTATCCATGTATTTTTTATCCAATTCCGCAA
Organism: Psychroflexus salinarum; assembly: GCF_042677225.1. Classification (NCBI taxonomy): domain Bacteria; kingdom Pseudomonadati; phylum Bacteroidota; class Flavobacteriia; order Flavobacteriales; family Flavobacteriaceae; genus Psychroflexus; species Psychroflexus salinarum. The sequence continues at coordinate 56,578 of NZ_JBHTIV010000003.1, read as the reverse complement.
ATATGGATTTTAAGGTTTCACTTCGTTTTACCACTACAGAATGATAATTATCAACTACAACCATTAAGTTTTTTAAAAAGTCGATTTGTGAAAATGCTGTATTAAATTCAGAACTATTTTTAAAAGCTTTAAATAAAAGTGGTGACTCTAAGTTAGATAATCTGTCGTATGTATTCGTTAATATTTTGGGTGCCGTTGTCGGAACTCCATTATCCAAGCTAATTGTTTCTTGGTAAAACTTTTTGTAACCATTTCTCAATTCAGGAACAATGTTTTTCTTCAAATCATCAAATTGATTGTTGAAGTAAACTTTTATTTTTTTAAGCTCACTTTTCTCATTGTTTCTTTTTAAGATTCTATCAATTATAATTCCGAGTACAAAAATTAAAACAGTAAAAACAACTGTGAAAAAAGTATCATTTGAAACTCCCAAAATAGTATCGGTTTCTTGATTCAAGTGATTATGTAAATCTGAGTGTATCAATGATATATTTTTATTCAGAGTTACAACTTCAAGATATAAGCTATCTTGAATTGAGATAATTAAAGAATCTTCTGTTCTAATCGATATTATCTGGTTTCGCAATTTATTTCTGTTTTAATGGCACGTTCCCGGCTATAATTTAGTTTCGGAAAAACACACAGGATTCTTCCGGTTGTTGCCGAAAGATATCAAAATACATTGAATTCCGATAATCAATTCAACCGCAATTAATTATAGTGTTTATTGTCCGTAGTTATTTTCCAGTAACATTGTCAACCCATTCAGCTAAATCGGTCAAAAATTTCTTTTGTTTGCCTTTTGGTTTGTCTTCTTGAATTATTTCTATTTCCACTTTTTCACGATCTAAATCAATTATGAATTCCTGAATATTTTTTTTATCAGAACTTTTATATTCAGTAAATAAATCTTCAATAGAATCAACGACATCTTCTATATTGAGAAAAATGTCTTCGTCGATTTCTTCCAGCTCACCCCAATTGTCTTGAAAGTACTCACAAACTTTTTCAAATTCCGTTGAAATTTTTTTTATTTCTAATTCATTTGGAAAATACAACAAAGTTGAAATTATTTCTAGATCGCTTAAATTTTGAAACTTGGCTTTCGGTGTATGTTTTTTTGATTGAGTTGATTGTTTTAAATTTTCGAAAACTATTTCAATAGTATGTGAATCTTCTAAATCTGAAAATGAATCAGCTATGTTGGTAGTCAAATCATCGTAATGCCAGTCTATTTTACTTATTATTTTTCTTTCTAATTCGATAGCTTCTTTTTCACTCAAATTCTCTTTAATAATCAGTATTTTAAATTGCCCGCCCAACTTTGCAACATATTTATCCCACTTTTCATTCCTGCTAGTTTTCGAAGATTTCCTATTTCCTTTTCCTTTTCCAACATAAAAAATTTCATTGCTATTTGGATTTAGATGTATGTATACATAATGTTCTTTCATAGTTACTGGCAAAGGTTTTTAGCTATGCTTTCATGCCGATTCTTGAATATAGCACTTTTTGGTATTAAGTTTAAGCTATATTATTGTACGTCTTATCTTTTAAGGAGGTGTTTCAAAAGGTTTTCTTTATTGGATCCAACCTGTTTTTCTTTATCTGAAGCAAGAATATTTTCCTCCTTTTGAATAATTAAAGTTGCTAAATTTGTAGTTGGTATACTTCCAGAAAAACTGAGTTTATACATCGAAGTTTTTAGCGGAGATTTTTTTCCTCCAAACTGGAGAATGAAATCCATTTCATAATTATGTTCGTCACCTAATTTTTCAAGATTAAAAACAAGCCTTTGGTGGTCTTCATGAGGAGCCCCATAATGTAAGGTCTTGATGTTGCCTTGATTAGTATACTCACTACCAGCCATGACGTAATTCTGAGGTAAACTACCGTGACCTCCTTTGAATACTGCTTGAGGACATATCAATCTAGCAGTAACATTATATTCATTTATTAACTTCGAAAAATTAACCAAGATTATGGATATATCAATAAACTGATGTTCTCCATTTGATCCAAATTTATTGAAATTTAGATATCCTTCGATATTAGGGTATGAGACTCTATTGAAGAGTGCTTCGATTAAATAATGTGGTGCCGGTTTGGTTTGACCGTCAAGCCTTGCGAAATATGTGTTTTTAAATTGATGTGGGCTGTAATTACTTTTTTGAATTTCAAAAACGTATACATATCCTTTATCTTTTTTTAAAGTTTTTACATTAACATCAACTGGCAATGGGGTGATTGAATCAGAAATTTTACTAATTAGAGAATCCTTATCAAACTTCTTATTGACAGGGCTTAATTCACCTTTAAAAATAACCGTCTCTTTTTCTTTTATTCCATGCGGTGCTCCCCAAATTAGGAGACCTCCATTTGAATTTAGAAGGGCGCAAATCCCACGAATTACTGAATCCGTATCTTTTTTAACTACACTTAGTTTAGGATGAAAGGATTTAAATTCAATATTGTCAGACTCTTCCTTTTCTTCGAGAAAGAAACCTTCAATATCGGAAATGTTTAATTCGTCTAACTCTTTGCCAAAATATTTTATTGCGAATTTTGTCATGGTCTATGCACTAATTGATTAAATATGTGTTTCTGGCGAGATAACAAGCGCAAGTTTTTCAGATTAACTATTAATTGCCAAAAAACTAACACTCTCGTTTAAGCAAAGTTTTAGCCATAAAATATTTGCTATGTTGTAAAACGTTTTAAAACATAGTCTTTTATATCTTTTCTCATTACCTCTAAATATTCCTTGTATATAAGAAAATGTTCTTTATAATTATCTTTTAGATCAATTGTATTATTTTTTCTGAGGTATACTTAAAATTTCGCATAGCGGTTCTCTTATGGCTTAAAGTGTTGCTTTATATATTTTCAGCTTTTTTCGTTTTCCACCATTGTTTTAATTCAATTAGCTTTGGTTCTCCTATATTTATTAGAGCTTTTCCCCCTTCCAGTTTTGCTAATTGATCATTTAATTTAACTTCGCTATTTACACTACCAAGAAATGGAATAATCCTCTTAGTAGATTTATCTTTAACATTAGCACAAATTGGAAATTGAATTTGTGACATAAAATTGAAGTCTTTGTAAATAAAATCTTGTGTTTCTTGAGCAATTAAAATTATAATTACTCCCATTGAACGTAACTCTCTTAACATTGACTCAATTACTGGTCTAGCATTTTTATGTTGCAAAAAATTTTGTGCTTCATCAATAATAATGATATGCTTTAAAGCTTTTATATTATTTGTAACTTCTGTGTCTCCTGATTTTTTTATATTATCATACATATACTTCAAGAGATTGAATGTTACGAATTGCTTGATCTCTTTTGTAACCTCTGAGGGCATTGAAATGTACGTGCTTTGATTAAAAATAGAATATGATTTGGATTCATCATAAATACCAGAGTTTATCAGTTGTTGAATTACACTTGTAGTTGTGTCAAACTTACCTTTATTTTTTTCTAATATATTATCTAATAAATCATCTAATGTTGGTGAAGAATTATTATCAAAATAGTAATCTTTTATTTCTCTTACCAAGCTAGCAGATTGAACTTGACCAATACTCTTAAAAAAGGTTCTTAAATCACTTGCAAAAGATTCAATATAGTTTTGATTACTTAAATCATAATTTTTTAATGGACTAAAAGGAAAACCATTTTGATGCTTAATATCTATGAAATTTGCTTTTGTTGAAGATAGAAAAGTATCAAGTTTTTCCTTAGTATCTGTTCCTTTAAAGTCAAAAAATGTAAAGTTGAGTTCAAAATCAGTTTGTTTAGAAATTTGATAAATTAAATCAAATACAAGTTGGGTTTTTCCTGATCCTGTTGTTCCTGCAATACCAAAATGACGACTTGTGTATTCTGTTTCATCATTAATTTTAATTTTAATCGGTTCTCCATTAAGTTCGCTACCTAGATTTAATTCAATAGGTTTATTTGTGCAATTAATTAAATTAGTTGCTTCTGCTTTTTTTGAATTTGAAACATATACATTAGACTTTCTTTTATTTAATCCTTTTTTTATTGGCTTTAATAGAAGTGATATATGCTCTCCTTTAGTAATATCAATACTATTTAATTTATTATGCCACTCTTCAAGACCATCTTTTAAATGAAGTTTATAAAGTCTAATAAAATCGTTTTCAGATAAGTCTTTTTTATAGTGTTGATCAAAAACACTCTTGTAAAGCATGTAATTATCAACATCATTTACTAAATGACCAAAGATGTTACTTGTTGGAGTGTATTCTCTGCCATTCTGAGGTAAACTGCTTTCATTTTCATCGAAAAGACGCCCATTTTCTATACTTAATGACAAAGCAATTCTTCCTGTAATTGTATCTCTTTTAAAATTATAGATATTAGTGATTCTATCTAATAATTCTGTGCTTTCTGAATCTATTTTAAATCTAATCATTTTTTGGAGTATTAAAATATCCGTTTTTTAGTTTTGTATTTGCTCCATCATTAAATAAAAGATAGGATTTCGAAATGTTATCAAAAATATCTTTATAACGTTTTGGTGTAATCTCACTATTTGTTGAAAATAAAACTACTTGTTCGGAAAGAGCTGGATAATATTTTTTAGTAATATTATCTCTATGTTGTTCATCCAGTCTACCAAGAGGTGTATCTATAAAAATTGGTAAACTTTGAATTGATTCATTTAATATCGCCTTTATCAAACACGAAATATAAATTTGCTTTTCGCCAGATGATAGGCTTTCTTTCCTTATTTCATTATCATCTTGATCTAGCAGTGTGATTTTCATTCCTTGACCTGATGCCAGAATAGTAACTTTTACATCTTCAATAAACTTGCTATTGTTTTTTTCACTTCCAAGTTTGTGCATTAATACCTTTAACTCACTAATAATAGTTTTTTCAAGACTGTCTTTATGTTTATTTTTTTGTTCTTCAAGAAATGATTTTAAGGCGTCTATGTATTTTTGACTTTCTTTAATTTTGAGTTTATTTTGGGCATTCACATCTACCTTTTTTACTAAAGTTAAAAGTTGTTGATTTAAACGAATGATATCACTCTTTAATTTTGTGATTTTTTGAATGTTTTCTCCAATTTTCCTGTTGTTTTCTGTAATATTATAATCAGCTGTTTCTTTTTTAGATGAATACTCCAAGATTAATTCATCCTCTAAATCAGCATCAACCTTATTTAATGTTTTATTTAATTCAGAAAGTTTAATTTGTACTTCATTAAATTCTTCAATTGTTATTTCAAATGAATCTTTTGATCGAGTGTTAACTAGATTTATTGAATCTGAAATTAAATTCTTTTCTGAATTATTTAGATCGTGTTCAAATTCTAATTCTTGATAACTTATATCAGAACTAAACAATGCTGACCCTAAATTTTTCGCCTTATCATAATAAAATAGCTTGTCCTTAAATGACAATGTAGAATTTTCTGGCTCTGGTGGTTTATTAAAAAGAAGTTCAATAAATTTCTCAATTTTTTCAGAATTTTCTTTTGATGAGTTTTGAGATATTGTATTTTTTTCTTGAATTTCTATATGTTCGCTGACTTCTTCAAGTTTTCCGGTTAAAATAGCTAGCGGTATTATTTCGCTTAATTCATTAAACCTTTCAGATAATTCAATTTCTTTTATTTTTAACTTTTCAATTTCAGATAAAATTAATTCCCTGTCAAATGTTGAATTTCCTTGTTTGCTATGTTGGGAGATAAGATTATTGTATTGTCTTATAGTTTTCTTTAAATCATCAATCTCTTTAAACTTTTCGGCATTCTCCTCTTCAAGTCTATCTATATCTATGTTAGATAGCTCAATTGCTTTTTCTTTATCTACAATTTGTTCTTGTAAGTTTTTTGTTGCACCTTCTTTTTTTAGGGCATTGATGTAAAACTCAATATCCTCAATTAGTGTAACGTATGTATCTAGTCCTAATATTTTCCCTAGTGCATCATTTATAAAACTTCCTTCCTCCTTAATCGACAAATTGGCTATTTCAGAGATTTTTTCTGCATCAAAGAATACGAACTTTGCAGCATCTATTGGAATTATATAATCATTGATGAAATTAATTTTATCAGCTTCATCATCAAACATTTCTATCTTTGATTTTGGATCTGAAATTGATAAAATTTCATTCATATCAGTAACATTAAAAGTTCTAGAGATAATAATGCTTTCGGAGTTTGAATTTAATTTCTTCAATTCTGGCAATTCAATTTCTGATACAACTATACTTACTGAAAATGTATTTTTATTTTCTTTCTTTGCACTCCAATTAATGGATTGTTGCATAAAAGATGAATAGTTTTTTTCTTTTTGAATTTCTTTTTTGAAGTTATCATCAATTTGAGAAATTTTTTCTCCATAAAGACACCAAACTATTGCTAATAAGAGATTCGTTTTACCATAACCATTTCTACCGCCTATCACTACTATATTTTGGTCGCCATTAGTTGACAAATCAATATTTACAACGTTGTAATATTGCCTGAAATTGTTAATTTCTATGTTTGATAATTTCATTTTATTGCTTTTTCTATGACATCATTAATTTTTTGCTGATGGTAATTATTTCTTTTTAGTAACTTTTTTGTTTTAACAGAATCCAACAGAGTTTCAATTGATTCGAAATTAACATCTTTGTTATTACAAATCTCTTTGAGTCTTTGGTTTTGCAATAATTTAGTTTCTTTTATTTTCATATTTTGTATATTGAAGAAGTTTTGCAACTTCGATAAATTTAATTTGTTCTTTACTGTCGAGTTCGTTTGCATCAAATAATCTACGTTGTTTGTAAAAAAATTGATATAAATTTTCTTCACCATTTTTATTTGCTGATGGTAGTCTGTGATTATTAGAAACAAATGAAATTAATTCTTGATACTTTTCTTTTGAGTTTAATCTTCGTTTACCATTAATACTTGGATATTTTGCTAATAAACTGTTTAGGCTATCTTTTTTAGTTTTATTAAGCTTTCCTTTGTTTATCTTACTTTTTTGAACATTAATCCAACGATACAGTTTTATTTCCTTTTCAGGCACTCTTTTTGAAAATGGAAGTCTTTCTTCTTTAGCAACAAAGTTTTGAAGCATTTCAAACCTTTGTTCCCAGCTTTTTTTATCAGTTTTCTTAATCACTGATATTCTCTTAAAATTAGATTCGTATTTTTTTGTTGATAACCCTATATGGGAGCCTTTAAAAAATATGTATAAACCTGATTCATCAAGTTTTAAGTTTTGAAGAATGCTATGTTGATTTGATTTTGGACGATATTTTAAAACGTGTCCAGTTATATTTGAAATATGTTTTGGTACGGAAAATTGCATTAAATATTCTTCGACAATATCCCTTATAGTACCTCCCTTGAAATCATTCAATTCATTTTCCCATTTTTTTAATCCAAATACACTTTTTCTACCAATAGGGACAAAACCATTTTTTCGTTTCATTGAAACTCTAATCTTTGCTTCTTCCGTATCATAATTAGGATGAAGTTCTTTCACTTTTTGAAAAATCTCTTTAACCTTTGATGGCTTCCCTAAATGTTCAAGTGCCTCATATGAATATTCATGTACCTGCCGATTAGTATTTCTTTTAAAATTTATGTTTTCTTCTAAATCAAGATAAATTTCAAATTCTTCATTAATTATCTTTTCACAGATTGGGAACAATAAATATAAATTATCAAAATTGTTATTTGTTAAAAATTTTGACAAGTAGCTTTTAAAATTAAAAGAATAAGATTCTTCAATTCTTTCGCTGTTCCTGCTTGAAATGTCGTTAGTTAAGGAGGTAAAATCGATTTCCGAGGCTAATTCTTTTTCAACTATATAAAAGTTTTTCCAATTGTGCCTATCGCGCGGATTAGAATAATTGAGTTGAAGCACGTCTTCATAATTTCCTACTATTATAAATCTATCTTTAAGGTATGCTAAAAGTATATAAGTGATGAATTCTCTAGAAAAATGAGTGTTATTTGATTGGTTTATTTTGTTTAAAATATCTTTATTAATTTCAATATAATTAGATTCAATATCTATACTGTATTTTTGAAATAAATCTTCATTGAAATTAGAAACAAAAAGTAGCTTGGTAAATAAATCGTTAAGACAAAGTTTTCTTATTTGTCTAACCCTTTCTCTTGAAAGGTCAACTTGGTCAGCAATCTCATCAAGCGTTAGCTCCTTTTGATCTTTGAATAATTTCAAGGCTTTCTTGACTATTATTGTCTGAGTGTTATCAAAAAATGCGTTTTGATTTAAGAGGAATTCTGTAAGTTGAAAAATAGATCCTGATTCTAATATGTTACCAGGAACCAAAGAGATATCGAATGTTTGTTGTATTAAGAATTTATTTTTTAATGCGTTTAAGTACTTCTCATCTCTTGTTTGACTTACCTCAAATATTAAATCTTCAATCGTTGAAATGTAAATTTCTATTTCAGGAACACATCTTGCTCCAACGTTCTTCATGTTTTGAACATTGAAACTATCCGAAAGTAGTATTCTTAAGGAAAAGTTTTTAACCTTAAGGTTGTTATTTAAATGCAAAGAGATTGCGTTCTTACTTCTTACGGATAAGCTATTAGTATTAACTAATATAAAACTATTTATTACTTCTCTTTGAACTCTTGTCAAATTTGAAATTATTCCTTTTAAAGGCTTTTCTTTTTTGATTTCAATTTCTTTATTTTCAATATATTCATCTTGATATTTATTACATATATCGATTAGTTCCTCATTTGATTTTCTTCCGCAATTTCGAAGTTTTTCAAAAGATTTATTTTTGTAATAATACTTCTTTAAATCAGGTACAGAGTATAATTCATTGTATTTGCAAACGTTGTAAGACCTAACACTTATCTCTTCTTTTTTATAGATTTCGTCAATTGTCATTCTTTTTACAAATAAGGTTTATTCTTTAGAATGTCCTAAAATACAGTTATTTTATTTATTCATTTTATGGTTTCCCTCATTTCTTTCCAGTTTCGGTGAAAAAGCTCTTTTGTTTTCTTTTAGGTTTGGCTTTTGTGTTGTCAAAAAACAAAATGTACTGTTTGTGCTGCCAGTTTTAGCTTGTTTAAAACGCATCCTATGTTTATTTGCATTATTCATGGATAAACACATATTTAAATTAATTTATCTTAGATTATTTAACCTTTTAAAAACTATAAAGATTGTTTCTAGAGCACCGCTGCATCTTAAGCTTTTTTTCATAACTCTGTAACCAATATCGATTACCTATATCACAAGAAATAAATACAACTTTACAAAATATGAAACAGCGAGAAGAATTAGAGAAGACGCCAAACTTGAGTCACGAACAGCGGAAGGAAATAATGACTTATCCTCCTTATTGGCAGGGTACACTGAGCGAAGCGGTTCAACCCGGGGAGTCAGTAAAAGAAGTGTACGAAGAACTGAAAGACTTCGAGGACATGATATAGAACAGAAGCTGTTATTTACAACTAACACTGTCATATAAAATAATCAGGTACTTAAAGAAAAGCCCCGGGGTCATTTTTTTTAAAAATAGACACCCCCCTATCGTTTATATATGAAAATTAAAATTGAGGTAAAACGGCTACATACCGTAAGAAAAAAGGCAGTCAAAATTTTCTTTTTTTACCCTTACCCCCCCCTTTCATTCTACATAGAAAGATTAAAGAAATTTAAGATTTTTTTTGAGAACAAGAAGATTTTTACCCAGTCATAAACTTTACTAGGTAGATAGCAAAATAACTTTACAACTCTATTGAGAACACCTAACTATAACTATCTAACTCTTTGACTTAAATAATATCATAAGTAAAGAGGTATGCTTGAAAATTAATAATTAGCCAATAAATAATAATGTTCATTAATATCATAAATGAACATTTATAGGTTTCATAGAGTATTAGCTACATATTTATTTTGATAATGTTCAAAAATGTGCTATTTTTGATGTAATTGATCATTTATAAACTTCAAATTTATGACAGGCTCAACTTATTTAGATTTCGACAAAGCTTTAGGAAAAGGCATGCGTTTAATTAGAACAGGAAATAATCCCAGTTTCGGACTTCTGATTGTGACAGGAATAAACCTGGGACTAAGAATTTCTGATCTATTAGATTTAACCTACGGTGAACTTAGAGGTGAAAGCTTAAAGATCATTGAAGGCAAAACAGGTAAGAAACGGAACTTAAAAATCAACCATCATATTAAGACTGCATTAGAGTTCTTTGCAGAGCATCCAGATACTTTTCATGCCTTCAGAAGCCAGAAAGGAACTGTCTATTCTATTCAACATGTAAACAGGTTAATAAAGAAGTATTTTAAGGGCAGAAATGTCTCTTCTCATAGCCTTAGAAAAACTTTCGGAAGAAGAGTTTGGGATAACAATCACCAGTCTGAGAAAGCACTACTATACCTGTCTGAGCTGTTCAATCACACCTCGGTAGCCATTACAAGAAAGTATTTAGGAATTCGCCAGGAGGAGCTTGATGATATATATATGAATCTTTAATTTAATACTTTATGAACTATTTAAAATACGATAAAGAAGATTTAAACTCGATATTTAAACCTTGGAAAGAAACAGAGTTTGAACACTTTCTAGACCGAAAAAAATTAAAGCGTCCTCTAGTTAAGAGCATCTCTAAAATTTATCCATTCGCCAATGTACGTTTCATGAGTGAGGATGGATGGGACACATTAGAGCTTGAAGATATGAAAGAAAGCTCAACTGAATATTTAGAATCAGCTCAGGTTTTATATGATTTTGATTCATTTCATGAAAAAATCGTTTTAAAGGAATTTGAAAATGATGTCCAAAATTATGTTTCACGACTTAAAAAGAACTATATAAATTATATTGATGAAGGTATAGTATCAGGTACAGATTCAGAAGCTCATAAATTCTTTCATGATCATCTAAAAGCCTTAAATGATGCCTACAATTCATTGAAAGAGCTCCCATCGAATGATCTTCATAAAATACAACAGATCATATCAAAGATTCACCAAGAAAATTATCTTCAAACGTATGAATACTTTTCAATAAATTACAGAGATCATTATGACCACTTGCTCAAGAATTTTAAGGTAGGGGAAGTGTCAAATAATGGTTCAGGAGCTCACGATAACATTCTCAAGTTCATTATTCCAGGCAAAGAAAAATTGTTCTTTAAGTTCGAAGAAGAGCTATCTCAAAGAGATTGTTTAAACAAAACTGGTAATCTGTGGAAAATGGATGAGAAAAAGAGTCTTTTAATGTTTTATATCTATTGTAATAGTCGCGGGATAATCAAGCCTATATTTAAAGACACGGCAAAACCTTTAAAAGCATTAGAAAGCAGATACAATTTTGAAGTTGGAGGACAAAGGAAGCCAAGTAAATGGATAAACAAACCTAATTACAGTCAACAAATGGCTGAAGCCGAATTTTTCTTTTTAAAAAATATTAAATAGCAGTTCCCTTTCCATTCCCCTCTTAAATATTTCTGTTATTTTTTTCTTCAGTAATGCCGGTATCTCAGCCGGCATTTTTCATTTTCTATAATTCCCCTTTTTAGTTAAAAATCTAGTGTTTAAATACTTATGCACCATAATAATAAAACAATTAAATTATGGGAATCAAAAACAATTCACTAGTAAGAGAAAACAGTAATGACAGAACTACCGATCTAACCGATCTTGAAAAATTTATGAGAACAGATTGTATACCTTCTTATAGGTGGAAAGAATCTAACTCAGAAGAAAAACAAGTTGATGATACGGTTAGTATTTTCAATTCCGTAAAAGATCCTAAGGTTAAAGATGAAATCTCAATTGAAAGCGTCCTTAGTAACATTAAGGTTGGTAGAACTCATAAGAGTACTATCTTTAAAGCAAGAAAGGCAGGAAAGAATACAAGTCTGTATGATCATCTAAAAACGACTCAAATCTTAACGTTTAGCCCTAATGCCTCCTTTTATGAAAAAAGAGCAGTCAAAAACCTAAAAGAGCTCACTGGGTTAATGTATTTAGACTTAGATAATTGCACAGAACTTGAAGCTTCTCCTTTTATTTATGCTTCTTGGTTATCCCTTAGCGGAACAGGAAGAGGAATTCTCGTAAGAACAAAAGGGGTTAATACACATAACTTCAAAGATGCATATCACTCGGTAGCTAAAGAACTAGGCATAGAGGCAGACCCACAGTGCGTTGATATTACCAGGCAGGTAGTCCTATCATATGACCCGGATATCTTCATTAATAAAAGCAGTCAAACTTTTATCTACAAGGAAGGAATAAGTAAAGAGGAGGAAATAGAGAGCACAAATACCCCCTTGGAGGTAGCACTTAAAAAAGAAAAGAGAGAGAAGTGCGACCTTAAAGGGGGTGCTTCTACTGAACATACAAGATGGAATGATCTAGACAATTATGACTTGAAAGGTAAGGAATATGTTATTTTTGATGAAAAGAAGTATTTCTCTAAAGCTTTTGTTCCACAAAGGATACCAACAGGTAGAAGACATATTACAGTTTCGTCATCATTACATCAACTGACAGCCTTAAATCTAAACTGGAGTGATCAACGTATTGAAAACTTAGTAAACAATCTTAATAGCTACTGTGATGAACCATTACCTAAACATGAAATTCAACGCATTCTTGCAAATCTTCTCAAGAAGAAAAAATCTGGTGACTTAAAGCCAATAAAGAATTTTCCCCGATATGTTATATTTTCTGACAAAATACCAAAAAAAGAGAAACAAAGCATAGGTGGCAGAATTGGCGGTAAAATAAGTGGAAAAATCAGAAGGGAAGAAACTATAGCTAAAATTCAGAAATGCTTAAATGATTGGGATATTCAACAAGGTAAAGCAACCAACAAAGCGATAGCTAAATGTGCTGGAATAGCTCACAAAACTATGGACAAATATTCAAAACAGTTTAAAGAGCAAAAGGAAGAAATAAATAAAAAAGTTAAAGATGAAGAGATCAAGAACCTCAAAAAAGAGGGCAATAGAGGCACTTCAGAAGAGAAATAAGTCAAATTTGAATGAAAGACTTTGTATAGCATAAACCCCGCTTAAACTGCGGGGTTAACTCTTTATATACTTAGTAATTAAAAGAGTTTTGAAATCCTTGAAATCTCCTGATCCACTTTCTTATTCAGAATCTCACCGTAATGAGCTTGAGTAATCCCTATTCTTGAATGTCCCAACAGCTTACTAACAATTTCGATGGGAACATCATTTAAAAGCAATACAGTTGTAGCAAAGGTCTTACGGGCTATATGATGTGTCAACCTTTTCTTGATTTTACATACAACTGCAATTTCCTTCAGGTAAGCGTTAAAATGGGCATTTGTTTTTGAAGGTAAGAGCTTTCCACTAAAAGTATTACTACTGCCACTATTATACTTTTCAATTATTTTCTTAGCTTTTGGGAGAAGAGGAATATACACTGTCCTACCTGTTTTCTGTCTTATAATTTGAATTACTAGGTCACCTGTAGATGTAGTTTGAAGATTATCAGCAGTCAAATTGTTCATTTCCTTAAAAGCTAATCCGGTATAACAGCAAAACACGAAGCAATCTCTAATTTCTTCTAATCGTGCTAAATTTAAGTCCTTATTTTCCAGATCCTCCAATTCTACTGAGGTTAAATAAATAATCTCCTTTCTTACAGATTTTGGTTTATGGAGCATGAACGGGTTACTTTGTATATATTCCCGGGCAACAGCGAAATTGATCATTTTCTTAAATCGTTGAGTAGTTTTATTAATTGTACTCTGTTGCATCGACTCTACTACTTTCAGATAATATTCAAAATCAGTAATGAATGGGAACTTCAATCCCTCAATTTTTATATCCTGTTGCTTATATTTCCACCAAACATATTTTTTTAGATGCTCACAGGTATTCTCAAACTTTTGCCAGGACACCTTCTTTAACTCCTTCCCGACTAACTTCTCATAGTAGTTATTGTGCTCTTTAACAACTCCAAGAAGCGTATACTCTTTCTTAGTCTTTTCACCTTTGAATACATTGATAATATCACCTACAGCATAATCTTTAGCTTCTACTTCTAATAATAAATGGATTTTATCAAGCTTCTGTCGAATTTGATTCAACCGGGAGTTAATCACATTTGAATTTGAAACCGCTTGTGTCACCTCCTGAGATTTGTTATTCCACCACTCTGGCTGAACCATAATACCTGTAGAGAACTCTTTCCTAGATTTTTCGATTGTAATTCTGCACATAATTGGCAGTTCACCACGCTTGTTGACCTTTTTCTTTTTAATTAAGAATAACACCTTCATAAGACTCAATTTTATTGATTAATAAAATGGGTCACCTCAGAAATAAAATGGGTCACCTCTGAGGTCACCTTATTTGGTCAAAATGTCTTTTAAAGGATGTAAAATGAAGAGAAACTATTGGNTAAAGGATGTAAAATGAAGAGAAACTATTGGAAATAAAAAAGCCCTTCCTGTTTGGAAAGACTTCTAGTGGTTTAACTTTCTAAACCTAAGAATGATTTTACACATTCACAACACAACTTCTTAATAAGATTTCCACTTATGTGAAAATTAAAGCGGTCTGGACGAGACTCGAACTCGCGACCCCCTGCGTGACAGGCAGGTATTCTAACCAACTGAACTACCAGACCGTTGCTTAATTGCGAGTGCAAATATAAACCCAATTTTTGATTACACAAACATGTTTGGAAAAAATAATTCCACAAAAATTGACCTTAGGACTTTAGCTTCTGTTTTTCAACTAAATAAGTCGATAAAATTTTTTCGAAATTTTTTCGAATGTCAGCTTCTACATATCTGATTTTATACTTTGCACAGGTAAGTTTTACTTCTTGAATGAATTCGGACATCCTTTCGACATATTCATTTTGGAATTGCTGGGTATGCAAATCTATTTTGGCTCCAGTTTCTAAATCAAAAAAACGTTTGGGAGCTTCATCAAAATCAAAGTTAACTTCTGTTTTGTGATCTAAAGTATGAAATAGCACAACCTGATGCTTATTGTATTTAAGATGCCTTAAAGCTTCAAATAAATCTGCTCTGGATAAATCTGCTTGAAATAAGTCTGTAAAAAGAAATACAAGTGAACGCCGTTTTAGTTTTTCTGCAATTTCATGAAGAAATTGATAAGTATTGGTTTTTGTATTTTGCTGTGGTGTATTAATACTTTTTTCCAGCTCATTATAAATCATATTGTAATGCAGGCCACTCCCCTTTTCCGTCGCTTGGAACCTCAACTCTTCATCATAAATTGAAAGCCCCACAGCGTCTCTCTGCTGATTGAGCAGTTGCATGATAGAAGCAATAGACAATGCAGAAAAACTGACCTTATCGAGTTGTGATAAAGAGGGAGATGAAACTTCAGGATAATACATGGATGCCGATTGATCTAAAATGAAATGACATCTAAGATTGGTTTCCTCCTCAAATTTTTTAGTGTAAAGTTTATCTGTTTTACCATAAAGCTTCCAGTCTATATGTCTCGTACTTTCCCCTGTATTATATAGCTTATGCTCGGCAAATTCAGCAGAATATCCATGAAAAGGACTTTTATGGATTCCAGAGATAAAGCCTTCTACAACTTGTGATGCAAGCAATGGAAGGTTTGTAAGGTTTGACTCTCGCAGTGTATTTTTTAAATCCATATGTGCTAAAAATAAAAAAGGCCTGGTTGAATACCAAGCCTTTATATTTAAACAACCTTACTGTAAATTACAATACGTTGTCAATTGCTTCTTTATATGTCTCTTTTTGAGCGACACCAACTTGACGATTTACCATTTCTCCGTCTTTAAATAAAAGAACGGTTGGAATGTTTCTTACACCATATTTTGCTGCAAATTCTTGATTTTGATCTACATCCATTTTTGCAACGACCGCCTTGCCTTCATACTCTGTGCTAAGCTCATCTATGATAGGACCAACCATTCTACAAGGACCGCACCAAGCCGCCCAAAAGTCAACTAATACTGGTTTATCACTATCCAATACTTTTTCTTGAAAATCTTTATCTGTTACTTCTAAAGCCATAATATTATTGTTTTATACAAAATTAAGTTTTGTTGTGGGATATATAACTTAATAATATATTAATTAATCTTATTTAAGAATCAATGGTTCTTATGTTAATAGGTTCTCCATTTGATATTGCAGCCCATACTTGGTTTTTGCTGCTCAGGAACTGGTCTGTTATTTAAAAGAGCATCTAAAGCTTCCCTTATACTTCTCCCGGAAGTCGGAATACCGTTTTTAGGTCTTGAATCGTCTAATTGCCCTCTGTACACTAACTTCAAAGCCTCGTCGAAAACATAAAAATCTGGAGTACAGGCAGCATCATAAGCTCTGGCGACTTCCTGGCTTTCATCATACAGGTAAGGAAAGGGATAATTGAGCTGTCTAGCTGTTTTAAACATCTCTACCGGATGGTCCTGAGGATAAGCCTTTACATCGTTGCTGGAAATCGCTACAAAACTAAACCCCAGAATTCTATAATCATTTGCTAATCTAACAATCTCTTCATTCACATGCTTAACGTACGGACAATGATTACTGATAAACATAAGAATAGTCCCCTTTTTTCCTTTGAGCTGCTGTAAGGAGTAATGAGTACGTGATATGCTGTCTGGCAGTTCAAAGCTCGGAGCCTTAGTGCCAAGCTTCAACATATTTGAGGGAGTTAAAGACATTCTGATTTTTAAATTTATGCTCAAATTTAAACAAAAAAAGCTATCGTTTCCGATAGCTTTTGAATCACTTTATACCTAAGAAAATTATTTCTTTTCTGGTTTCTTTTCTTTTACTGGGGCATTGATTTTTTGAGTTAGCTCATATGATAAGGCAGACTTGTCAAAAGTCATTTTACCTGAACCTGTTTCAAGAATAACAGCATCTAACTTTTCGCTAATATCTGCTACTTTTCCATGCAAACCACTTTTAGTAACTATTTTATCTCCACGCTTGATGGATTCAATAAAACTTTTTTCTTTCTTCTGTTTTTTCATCTGTGGCCTTATCATAAAAAAATAAAGCACTACAAATATTAAAACTAAGGGTAATAAACTTCCTATTTGATCCATATATATTATTTAACTGGTGAACCAGCATTGCTATCTTTTGGATTAACAAAAGCCTTGATTCTAAGAGTTTCTCTTCCAGATTCTGTATTGGCAGTAATTCTTACCGCTTTCATTTGTTGGTTTGGCTTACCTCTAGTATTAAATTTTACTAGCATCTCTCCTTTTTCACCTGGAGCAATAGCTTCTTTTGTCCATGTTGGAACAGTACAGCCGCAACTAGAAGTTGCATCGGAAACTATAAGAGGTGCATCACCGGTATTTGTGAATGCAAAGGTGTGTTCTACAACTTCTCCTTCTTCTACTGTCCCAAAGTCAAACTCTTTTTCTTCAAATTCCATAACAGGGTATGCCTGAGTTTTAGAATCACGCTCTTCTGCAATTTCCTTTTTAGACTCGTCAACTTTTTCTGAAGCTTTGTTATTGCAAGCAGTAAGTGATAGTGTAACTAATGCTACTAGGGCTAACATTATTTTTTTCATGAGTGATAAATTTTAAATTAATTTCAAAAATATGACAAATTGTGCAATTACATTAAGCCTCGGCCTATTTTATTAATTTTACCATTGGTCTGATATTCCTTCGACACCGTATCCAGAACTCCATTTATAAATGTACTACTCTTAGGAGTGCTATATTCTTTAGCAAGTTCCAGGTATTCATTTATAGTAACTCTTACAGGGATTGACGGAAACTTCATAAATTCACACAAAGCCATTTTCATAAGAATACTGTCAATCTCTGCTATTCTGTCTTGGTCCCAGTTTGGTGTTTTATTTTTGGTTATTTCAGAAAACTGTGCATCTGCAAGGAGTGTTTTGGTAAATAGCTCCCGAGCAAAGTTTTCATCTTCTACATTTTTATATAAACGCGGAATTGATATAACCTCATCACTTTCCTTTTGCTTCTGAAGAAATTTCAACAACGTTGTATTTACAATAGGAAAATCATCTATCCATGTCAAATTATGATCTTCGTAATAATCATACAAATCATCGTTGGGTGCTATAATTTCTTTGAATATACCTACAATGAAATCTTTGTCTTCCTTGAAGCTCGTCGTTTCTGTAAAAATATAATCTGCATAAAGATCTGACTCCAAAATTTTATTCCAAACTAATTTCGGATACTCATCATCTTTAGACCAGTGGTTTAATTTTCTACCTTCAATAAGTTCGCTTAATGCATGACTACTGGTTATTCTCTGCAGAAGCTGGTTGTTGATGAATTTTGTATTAGGATTTTTCTCTTCCTGAGTAGCAAGAAACTTCTTTTTTACAATATTGTAATAGTCTTCAGCCTGACTTCTTATGCTAACCAAGAGTTCTAAATTGAGTAAGAAAAGATTGTACATGTCTTCTGTGCTCTTTTTTAAAAATTTCTCTTCAGCTTGCATAGAGTCTTTGCTACCTTGATGGAAAGCATAAAGAGATTGCATTACCTTGGCACGAATATGTCTTCTTGTTAACATTTGTAAGTTCTAGAATTTTAGCGCAAAAATAATATTTAAAAGAAGAGTTTGAACCCTATTTTGATTTTTTTAAAGACAATATAAATTACAACAAGACAATTGCCTGTATAGACTTTTAAACTTTTGTTATTACAAAGGGCAATACAGTCTTTTGATTACATTTGCATCCTCAAAGTAAATTGTGGATGAAGGCCCTACAAAGTCTAAATAAATATTTGTTTAAATACAGAGGCAGATTGCTTCTTGGCTTTATCATAACCATCGGTGCACGTGTTTTTGCAGTTTTTACACCTCAACTTATTAGGAATTCTACAAACGCTATAGAGGATTATGTAAATGGTAATGAAGCCAGTGTTGCCGAAGTTAAAGAAGAGTTACTTATCAATATAGGTCTTATTATTGGTGCTGCTTTAGCTTCTGCAATCCTTACATTCTTGATGCGCCAAACTTTTATAGTCGTCTCCAGATATATTGAATATGATTTAAAAAATGAAATCTACACACAATACCAAAACCTATCTTTAGATTTTTACAAACGAAACCGGACGGGAGATTTGATGAACAGGATTTCTGAAGATGTTTCAAAAGTAAGAATGTACGTTGGTCCGGCTCTTATGTATGGAGTGCAAACACTTACTCTTTTTGTAGTAGTAATCTATTTTATGATTCAGGCAGCTCCAACTCTTACCTTGTACACATTGGTGCCCTTCCCTATTTTATCCTTTGCTATTTACAAATTGAGTGTAGCTATTAATAAGAGAAGTGCGGAGATCCAGCGATTTTTATCTTACCTTAATACCTATACTCAGGAAAGCTTTAGTGGCATTGCAGTTATTAAATCTTACGGAATTTTAAAGAAATTTAATACAGATTTTGAAAAACTATCTCACGAAAGCAAGGATAAAAATGTCAATCTGGCGAAAGTTGAAGCTTTCTTTTTTCCGCTTATGATTTTACTTATTGGCTTTAGTAATCTGTTTGTGATCTATTTTGGCGGAATGCAATACATCGATGGAAAAATTGAAAACGTAGGGGTTATAGTAGAATTTTTACTTTATGTAAATATGCTTACCTGGCCTGTCGCTTCTGTAGGATGGATCACCTCTATGGTGCAAAGAGCTGAAGCTTCTCAAGAACGTATCAATGAATTTTTAAGCGAAGTTCCCAATGTTAAAAATAATTCTACAAATTATTCTGAATCTATTAAGGGTGAAATCGAGTTTAGGAACGTTAGTTTTACTTATGAAGACACCAATATTGTTGCTTTAAAAAATGTGTCCTTTAAAGTAAAAAAAGGGGAAACCCTGGCTATTATGGGTAAAACTGGTTCTGGTAAATCAACGATTTTAGAATTAATAGGCCGATTATATGATGTAGATGAAGGCGAAATTTTAATAGATGGAAAACCTATTGAAAGTTATAACCTTAATAACTTGAGACAACAGCTTGGCTATGTGCCTCAGGATGCCTTTTTATTTAGTAGTTCAATTAGAGACAATATTAAATTTGGAAAAGCAGATGCTACCGAAGAGGACATTATAAGTGCAGCAAAAAACGCTGCAGTACATGAGAATATCATAGAGTTTAGTAAAGGATACGACACTGTACTAGGAGAACGTGGCATTACTTTATCTGGTGGTCAGAAACAGCGTGTCTCCATCGCTAGAGCAATTATTAAAAATCCGCAGATTGTATTATTTGATGACTGCTTATCCGCAGTAGATACAGAGACAGAAGAAGAGATTTTCAATAAGCTTAATAAAATTTCAAGTGATAAGACTTCAGTTGTAGTCAGTCATCGTGCTTCTTCTGCAAAAAATGCAAATCATATCATTATACTTGATAATGGTGAGATCCTCGAAGAAGGGACACATGCCGATCTTGTCGCTCAGAACGGTTACTATAAAGACCTATACAACAAACAACTTTCAGAAAAAGAAAATTGAAAATATATTTGAATTTTTGATTTTTTTTAAGACTTTTGAACAAACGTTATATTAATCTTATTTAACAAAGGTATTATGAGTGAACAAGGGTCGATGAAGAACGAAGACATTTTCTCGAAAGTGATAAGAGCTGGAAGAAGAACTTATTTTTTTGATGTAAGGTCAACCAAAGCAGATGATTATTATCTCACGATTACAGAAAGCAAAAAATTCACAAATGAAGATGGCTCTTTCTTTTATAGAAAGCACAAGATTTACTTGTACAAAGAAGATTTTGAAAATTTCAAAGAAGCCTTAGATGAAACAACCAATTTTATCATAGATAAAAAAGGAGAAGAAGTCATAAGTGATAAGCATCAGAAAGATTTCACTAAACCATCAGAAATGGAAACTAGTGGCTCAATCCATACAGAAGAACCTGCTACAAAAACAAGTGCTGCAGCTTTTACAAACATTAGCTTCGACGATATATAACTTATCCAAAAATTAAATAAAACAAAGCCCTGCAGGTTAACCTGCAGGGCTTTGTTGTTATAATCGATCGATCCAAATAGAAAGATTTATGATCTGGTCGCTTTAGTAAGATTCAAAATCAGATTTTACTTTACCCCAAAATGTTCTGTATACAAAATAACTGTACAGCAATACTAAAGGTCCTCCCACAGCAACAAACCCCATCATGATTTTTAAAGTTTTGGTGGAGGCGGCTGCATTGTAAATGGTAATGCTGTTTTCGATTGTAGAATTGGATAGAAGTAAACGCGGATATAATTCAAAAGCAACAATCACAAGCAGCAAAGCAATCGTAAGACTTGTAAATACAAACGCCCAGCCGTACTGTTTCTTGCTTGCCAATCTTGGTACATTGGCTATGCTTAAGAAAACAAGAAAAGGCACAACAAACAACGCTTGATTTTCTTCAAAAACTGTGAGCAAATGATCCACATAAAAAAAGCCATAAGATGTTGTTACAATATAGGATATGATGAAAAATGCCATTCCGAATTTCAGAAATTGCTGGATTCTATTAAAAAGTTCCCCTTCAGTTTTTAATAATAAATAAATAGCACCATGCATCATAAAAAGGGCTAGACTCGTCACACCTACAAGAATTGAAAATGGGTTTAAAAATTCAAAAAAACCTCTTCCTATGTACTCATAATTTTCATCCAGAGGCATACCATTTAAAATATTTCCTAAAACTACCCCAAGCAGAAATGCCAGCATTATACTAGAAATCGAATAACTCCAATCCCACATTTTTCTCCACCAAAGCATCTCTTCCATATTTCTGAATTTGATAGAGATCCCTCTAAAAATGATAAACAAAAGAAAAAGGATGAAAGGCGTGTACATGGCAGAAAAAAGGGTTCCGTAAAACACGGGGAATCCTGCAAAAAGAGTCCCGCCTCCTATGACAAGCCAAACTTCATTTCCATGCCATGTTGGGTCAATTGCTTTAAGTGCTGTTTCTCTACTTGAGTTTTTTCTGAAAAACATATGCCATGCGCCTGCCCCAAAATCGAAGCCGTCCAAGATTGCATAGCCAGAAAAAAGACCGCCTACTACCAAGAACCACCATGTTGGATAATCTAAACCTAAAAACGTTTCCATATTTTATTTTTTTGAAATGACTTCTGAAATTTCTTTGTTCAGGCTTCCTTGATCAAAATCAATTTCACTTTCAGGACCACTTTGGATTTTCTTATTCATCAAATACACGAACAATAGAAATAGAATAAAATATACAATGAAAAATAAAATCAGTGAAAATAAAACCTGATTGGCCTGTACGCTTTTTGACAATGCATCTGAAGTTCTAAGCAATCCATAAACTACCCAGGGCTGCCTTCCCATTTCTGCTGCAAACCAACCAAATTGATTTGCGAGTTGAGGCAAGAGTGCTGTAAAAACAAAAGTCCATAGCAACCATTTTTTCTCAAACAATTTACCACGCTTCCACTGCCACAACCCAAAGAGACTTATAGCTATTAGAAACATTCCGATAGCCACCATAAGGTGATAAAATTGAAATACAGCATTCACTTGAGAAGGCTGATCTTCTATGGGAAAGGCATTCAAACCAGTTACTGGAGTCTCAAAATCCTGATCCAGCATAAATGAAAGTCCTCCAGGGATTTTCAAACCTGTTGTTTCTTTATTCTCCTTATCTACCCATCCTAGCAAATATAAATCTGCTGGCGCCTCTGCTTCAAAATGCCCTTCCATAGCTGCTAATTTTGCAGGCTGGTTTTCTGAAACTCCTTCTGAAGATTGATGCCCTGTAAACAATTGTGCAAGGGAACAGACTGCGGCAACAACAAGTGTGATTTTAAATGCTTTTTTTGAAAGTAACACATAACGACCTTTTAGAATGTAGTAAGCATGTACACTTAGAATTAAAAACGTCCCGGCCAAAAAAGCTCCAAGCCAAACATGTGTCAATCGATCTACAGAAGACGGATTAAACACCATCGCCCAAAAATCTACAATTTCTGCCCTGGCCTGCATACCCTCGCCAACAATGTGATAACCAGCAGGGGTTTGTTGCCATGAATTTGCGATAACTATCCATACAGCAGAAAACATAGATCCTAAAAAAACAGCCCATGTTGCGACCAAATGCACCCAGGGTTTTACGCGATTCCATCCAAATAAAAGGATACCCAGTGCACTACTTTCTAGTGCAAAGGCAAAAATACCTTCAGCTGCAAGAGCACTTCCAAAAATATCACCCACATAACGCGAATAAGTTGCCCAGTTGGTGCCGAACTCAAACTCCATGACTATTCCCGTTACTACTCCAATACCAAAAGTAATTGCAAAAATTTTGGTCCAAAATTTTGCTAAAACTTCATATTCTTTCTTTTTCGTCCGTATATAGATACTTTCAAATACAACCATAATAAGACCAATTCCGATACTCAGAGGTGGATAGATATAATGAAATGCAATTGTGAAAGCAAACTGGATACGAGATAGAATTTCTACATCCATAGTTTTTATTTACAAAATAGAGATTTGTACTAAAAACCAGACGTAACCTGAGTTACTTAAATACAGATTTTACCTTTATTTAACCATTGTGTGACCTCTATTTAACGTGAATTCAAAACAGTAGCTTCTCAATTCTTTTTCTGATAATTCCAGACCGCTAAAAAGTTCATGACCAAAGCATAAATAAAGGTCTTCATAAAAATAACTCCTGTGTCCTGAAACGTAGAGCCTTTAAGCATGATCATTCGCATCATCTCTACGAAATAAGCTACAGGGTTGAGTTGCGTGAAGTTTTGCGCCCAAATCGGCATACTTTCAATAGGTGTAAACAAGCCACTCATTAAAATGAAGATTACTACAAAAAACCAGGCGATAAACATCGCTTGTTGTTGAGTGTCTGTGAAGTTGGAGATAAGCAGACCCATACCTAAAATCAATAATAAATAAAGGCTGGTATAGGCATAAATCAACATATTACTCCCTAGCATCGGAGTATTAAATATCAGCTTAGCTATGATCAATCCAATACTTAACAACATTAATCCAATCACCCAAAACGGAAATAGTTTGCCGACAATAAACTGCCATTTTTTTATTGGTGTGACATTAATTTGTTCTAATGTACCTATTTCTTTTTCCCGTACAATATTCATACTAGAGAGAAACAAAGTCAACATGGTGATGATGAGAACCAAAATTCCAGGAACCATCAACGTCTTATAATTCAAATTTTGATTGTACCAAAATGAAGTCACACTCTCTATGCTTGAATAGTTCAGACTTTGTTGAGCTGGGTTGTAGCTTTCTACCTTAATAGTTTTATTAAAATTTGAAATGATTTTTTGAATATATACATTTTGGACTCCAGCTGTAGCACCATCTATTGCATTTATTCTTACAGCAACTCTTGGATGATTGGCATTTTGAATATCCTTTTCAAAATGATTAGGAATTTCTAAAACTAGATCCACCTTGTCATTTAATATGGCTTCTTCAGCTAAAGCAAGTGATCCAAAATAAACAGGATTTTCAAAATAGGAAGACCCTTTTATATGCTCTATCAATTTTCGAGAAGAAAGACTTTTATCATAATCTATATAAGCCACTTGAATATTATCCACCTCATAAGTAGCAGCATTCGATAAAATAATAAGCTGAAGTAAGGGCAACACAAAAATGATAGGAAGCATTGCTTTGTTCCTAAATATTTGTTTGAACTCCTTTCTTATGATAATGAATACAATTTTCATGTCCTGTTTTTAATACTATGAATGCTTTAGGCTAATCTTATCTTGTATTTTTTGATACTGAGACCCAATAAAAAAATCGTCATTACCACTAAAATGAGCGTTTCTTTCCAGAAAAAACTAAAACCAACTCCTTTCAGCATAATTGATTTAATGATGATGATAAACCATTTGGCAGGAATAATATGACTGATTAGTTGCAAAGGATACGGCATACTTTCTATAGGAAAAATAAACCCAGATAATAAGATAGTAGGAAGCATTAAGCCCATCAATGAAATCATCATAGCGGTTTGCTGAGTTGAGGATAAGGTAGAAATCAAAATCCCTAAACTCAACGAAGTAACGATAAACAGAAGACTCTCGATAGATAGCCAGAATAAACTTCCCATTATCGGCATATGAAATACAAATACGCTTAAGAGAACAATAACAATAGCATTAATAAGAGATAAAAAAATGTAGGGCACCACTTTACCTGCAATTACTGTACTTGATTTTAAAGGAGAAACCAGCAAAATTTCCATCGTACCTACTTCCTTTTCTCGCGTAATTGATATGGAAGTCATCATTGCAGAAACCAGCATTAAGATGACGGTCATAACTCCTGGCACAAACATGTAAACACTTTCAAGGGCTGGATTAAAGGACATTCTGCTTTCAGATTGCACAAGTTGTGGTGGTGGGTCCTGCTGCAAATTCACCATTTGATATTTTACGACTATTGAATTGATGTAGTTGGTTATCGTGTTGGCTACATTGGGGTT
Organism: Psychroflexus salinarum; assembly: GCF_042677225.1. Lineage (NCBI taxonomy): Bacteria > Pseudomonadati > Bacteroidota > Flavobacteriia > Flavobacteriales > Flavobacteriaceae > Psychroflexus > Psychroflexus salinarum. The sequence continues at coordinate 31,041 of NZ_JBHTIV010000003.1, read as the reverse complement.
GGTAGCATCGGTGATGATTTGCAATTTACTGGTTTTCGGACGTTGCAGATTTCTGGCAAAATCCTGGTCAAAAGTCACTACCGCTTTTATTTTACCCTTTTGGAATGCGGTTTCAATTTCTTTTTCACTTTGCAGATAATCGAGTACATTGAAATATTTAGAGGCCTTTAGATTGACTATAATTTCTTTTGAATTTTTATCATCAGCTTTATCAAGAATAGCGATATCAACGTTGTTGATTTCATTGGAAATCGCAAAACCAAACAGCAAAATCTGAGCGACAGGCATACCGAATAGGATAAAAAGAGAGCGCTTATCCCTGAAAATATGGTAAAACTCTTTTTTTACAAATCCTATAAACTTCTTCATCTGGCAAGGTTTAAAAATACTTCGTTCAATGTCTCTGCGCCAAATTCCTTTTTGAGAGCTTTTGGTGTATCCAAGGCCTTAATTTTGCCATCTACCATCATAGAAATTCGGTCGCAGTATTCGGCTTCATCCATATAATGCGTGGTCACAAAAATGGTGGTACCCCGATCTGCTGCTTCGTAGATCAATTCCCAAAACTGGCGTCGAGTGATGGGGTCAACTCCACCTGTAGGCTCGTCCAAAAACACGACTTTGGGTTGATGTAACAAGGCTACCGAAAAAGCTAATTTTTGTTTCAAACCCAGCGGTAAGTTTTTCACTAACTGCTTAACGTAGTTTTCTAAGCCTAAATTTTCTACAACCTGCTGGTATTTCTGCTGAAGTGTTTTCGCATTTAGACCATAAATCCCACCAAAAAATTGAATGTTTTCCTTAATGTTTAAATCATCGTACAAAGCAAATTTCTGACTCATGTAGCCGATGTTTTTTTTGACTAAATCCGCTTGAGTTGAAACTTTATAATTGGCAACCATGGCATCTCCTGCAGTAGGTTTGGAAATACCGATAAGCATTTTCATAGCCGTTGTTTTTCCTGCACCGTTAGCTCCTAGAAAACCGAAAATCTCACCTTTTTCAACTTCAAAATTTAGCTTATCTACCGCTGTAAAATCACCAAAGGACTTGGTTAGATTCGTTGCTTTAATTGTTGTTTCCATGAGTTTAGTTTCTTGAGAGTTCCATAAACACATCTTCAATTTCCGGAGAAATCAACTCTCCTTCAACGTCTTTGATTTCTTCATTTTTTAGATGATTTAGAACCTCATTCAAATCAAAATCTTTTCGAGAATCCATATAATGTAAGGACTCCCCAAAAGGATAAATGCTATGCGTGTGTTGATAACTCCCTAAAACTCGCAAGGCTTTATATATGGACGGAGTTTGAATGTTTAAAACTTGCTTAGCAAAGTTTTTGACAATAGCCGAAGGCGTATCAACCTGAAGAATTTCACCCTTATTTATAAAGGCTATACGGTCACACAAAGCAGCTTCATCCATATAGGGGGTCGATACAAATATGGTGATGCCCTTTTTTTGAAGCTTCTTCAACATATCCCAAAATTCATTTCTGGATACCGGGTCAACGCCTGTGGTAGGTTCGTCTAGAAACAAAACTTTTGGTTTGTGGATCAAGGCGCAACTCAGTGCTAGTTTTTGTTTCATCCCACCCGATAAATCTCCAGCTTTTCGTTTTTTGAAAGGTTCTATCTGTACATAAATATCTTTGATCAAATCGTAATTTTCTTCGATGCTGGAGTTAAAAATGGTAGCAAAAAAGTTTAGGTTTTCCTCTACCGTTAGATCCTGATAAAGCGAAAACTTACCCGGCATATAACCTATATTTTTTCTTAATTGCTTATAATCTGTAATCACATTATAACCTGCTACATTAGCCTGCCCTTCATCTGGTAAAAGTAAACTTGCCAAAATCCTAAAAAGCGTTGTTTTACCAGCACCATCGGGACCAATCAAGCCATAAAGCTCGTTTTCCTTGACCTCAAGACTAATGTGTTTCAAGGCTTTTAAATCCTTAAAGGATTTTGAAATATTACTAATTTGAAGGCTCACTTGCATAAGATTGTATGGTGATGGTTGGATGCATTGTAATTTCTGAATTTACCGAATTGGAAATAAGACAAGCTTTCTTTGCTTTCCAAAGAACCTTTTCGGCCTTTTCAACTAAAGCCTCGTCATTAACTACTACTTCTGGATACAATTGAATTTCACTCATCGCGAAACGCCCATCTATTTTCTTCAAAATTCCTTTCGACTTGCATTTATAACTTACAAACTCAAGCCTGGAATACTCAGAGATAGCTAGAAATGTAGTCATCAAGCAACTACTTACGGCAGATGTAAACAGGTGCTCTGGTGTCCAGGTATAGGGAATCCCGCCCGAAAATTGAGTTGGTGGTGCAACCTCTATTTCATTTGTAATGTTCTCTTCTGTATTCTCTAATTCTGGTGAATACATTTTCCCCCTACGGGTATTCAGCCATTCTATTTCAACATTATATTCGTGTTCAGTCATTATTTATTTATTTTGATTTTTAGACATTTTGTTTTAGTAGTTTTATTTCAACCAAACTTCTGCTGGCATGCCTATTTTGAGTTTTCCATCATTTTCAACTTCAACTTTAATCGCATAGACTAAAGCAACACGCTCTTCTTTCGTTTGGATAATTTTGGGAGTAAATTCGGCTTCATCAGCAATCCAGATGATTTGGCCTTTATAAGATAGCATGCCGTCTTGTGAATCTACTTTCACTTCTACTTTATCTCCTAAGGTAAACTCTGTTAATTGTGTTTCTGAAATATAGGCTCTAATTTCAAGCTTAGACAAATCAGCCATTTCAAATAAGGGTTTGCCATATTGTGCAACTTCCGAGGCCTCTGCATAGGTGTTGAGTACTCGACCATTAATAGGACTCTTAATCATGCTTTTCTGAAGTAAATCTTCCAATTCTTTTAACTGAATTTCTATGAGTTGAAGCTCAGTAAGTACTGAAGCATTTTTAGATTTAACGCTGTTAATTTGCTGATGCAAAGCGTTTATTTCTCCTTGAATATTGTCTAATTGTTGTTGAGTTGCTGCATTATCGCTTAGCATTTGTTTAATACGATTTCGATTTATTTTAGCGGTTTTTGCTCTTGCAGAAAGTACATTGATTTCTGCCAATACACTGGCAGAATTAGCTTGTACAACTTGCTTCTTCGCTTTAAGATTTTGCTTTTTGAGATGTAACGGAAGAGTATCCTGGTAACCTACAACTTGATTTTTTTGAAGAAGGCTTCCTTCATCTACATTTAGCTCTACGATCTTAGCTGTATTTTCTGCAGAAACCAATACGCTTGTAGTTTCGAAATTTCCATAAGCATCTGCTTTTTCATCTGTAGAACATGATGAGAAAGAGAATAGTAGAAGCAAGAATAGGAGTTGTGTTATAGTTTTCATTTTAGTGTCCTTTTATGGTATTATAATTTTGTTTAGCAAGCATCAACTCAATTTGATGTATCAGTTTTGAACTTTCACTCTCGTAGTATTGAGTTTGCTCAGCCAAAAAAGTGGAAGCGGTTATCAACCCATATTTGAGCTGAGAATAAGTTGCATCCATGATCTTTTGCCGCAATAGAATAATAGCGTCATCATCTTCTATGATTTGCTCTAAGCTTTTTATCTTTTGAAATTGTTCATCTAGTTCAGTTCTGGTATTTAATCGGAAAGTTTCTGCTTCTACAGAGAGCTCTTCTTTCTTAAAATCTAAACTTTTGCGTTTGTTTTTATTAGCATTCCAATCAAATAGTTTCCAGTTCAATTGAAGTCCTACAAATACATAATCTTGAAATTGATTGTCCAGCATATTCAAACCTGGATTGGAATATCCTGCATTAGCAAAAGCATTCAGTTGCGGTAAATTCTCTTTAGACATCAAATTTTGATTTGCTGTCAATTCTTCTTTTTTGGCCTGAAAAAAATTTAATTCTGGTCGCTGGAGAGAAGATCCATTATTGACCTTAATTTCACTAAACTGCAACTGATATACATCTGAAACCTTTATCCCTATTAAACCTGAAAGCGCATTTATAAGATATTGCTGATTGCCTTCAAACCCTGTAGTTTCTTGTTGTATCTTTAATAATTCTGCTTGGATAGCATCTTGTGCCGAGGCTATAATAACTCCACTATCTATGCCAGATTTTATTTCCAGCAATTGTTGTTGAAGTTGTTGGTTTCGCTTGGCTTGTAATTCAATTTTCTTTTGATAAAGTAAAATTGAAAAGTATACTTGATTGATGCGTTGTTTCAATTGATACAATCTAATGTCAACAGCCAACTGATCGGCTTGATTGGTTTTATTGATAAGATTTGACTTGGCACCAATCACCCCACTGCCATAAATTAACTGATTAATTTGCAATTCATTTCTGTATTGTTGCTTGTTTGGACCTTGTAAATCAGAATTTGGAATCGGCAAATTGATAACATCCGATTGATAACTAGCCCTTGATAACAGACTTATATGAGGAAGTTTTTCTGCATCTATCGCATCAGTTTCTGTAGATAATTGATTTTCTAACAGTTTTTTTTGTTTGACTAAAGGATAATTCTTTGCTGCCAGGTCATAGCAGTCATTTAAACTAAGTACCTTTTGAGCTTGTCCTACTATCCCAGTAAACAAGAATATAAGAATAAGTTTTTTCATTGACTCTTTATTTCTTTATGAATACTTTCTAACATCTCTGGTTAAACCTTTTTCAGCTTTCTGAATAAGTGAAATTAGATTTTCAATAATTGCATTTCCATGGCCGTCTATATCACTGCTAAAACCAGAGGACTTCCATTTGAACATTTGTAAACGAAAGGCTCCCATTATAATTTCAACTAAATTTCGGCTCTCTATCGCATTATTGAATTCACCATTAAGTTGACCATCCTGAATAATCGGCAAAAGCAGATCATACTTTACCTTCATAACTTCCCTTATCGCCTTATTTATTCGCTCACTTTCTTCTAGCAGGCCATCAGAAAAAACAACACTCACAAAATGGGGGTGCTGTTTAAAATAGGATATCTGATGAGCAAATAAATTCTCAAGTTGAAGGGTAGAAGAATCATTCTGTTCTATTACGTTTTCACAGCGCTCCTGCATACCATCAGCTAAATAATTTAGCATGCTCAAAATGATCTGTTCTTTACTTTTAAAATGTCTATAAAGAGCACTCTCTGAAAACTGCATTTCTGTTGCTATATTTTTTATGGTTAACCCGCTTATTCCTTCTCTGGTTAAAATTTTACCAGCTGAATTGATAATTTCTAATTGTCGATTTGTCATAAGTAAGTGAATATACACTCACAAAAGTAAATAGATTCAATCTGCTATAAATTAAATTTCATAATATTTAATAAAAAACTGATAACTATCAGCTTTCGAAAGAATAATGACAACATACTTATTAATGTTGAGTTTTTTAATTAAATTTAATAACCTAATAACCAGACACATATAGTGTGTTTTATAATAAACAGAAATTTGAATATGATTTGAATCATATAGCAAAAAAAAGGTAGACTATACTTTTGTTAAAGTAATTAAAATCAGAAAACATGAAAACACTTATTAAATTCACTTCCATTGTTCTCCTGGGCATGCTCATAGCTTGTGGCGGAAATGAGGAAAAGAAAGAAAAAGACCAAATAAAAGTTGGTCAAAAATCCAGCACTGAAAAAAAATCTGAACCGAAAAAACAATCTGGAACTGAAATTTCTGCAGAAGATGCTTTAGCTAATATAGGTATTGGCCCTATCAAATCTGTAGATGTAGGTGAAGGTATAAATAAAGAAATGGCTACTCGCGGTGAGAAGGTGTATAACAATCTTTGTACAGCTTGCCATAAGATGGAAAAGAAATTTGTTGGTCCGGCGCAAGGTGGTGTCACTGAACGTAGAAGCCCAGAGTGGATCATGAACATGATTCTTAATCCTCAAGAAATGATTAAAAAAGATCCTATTGCTAAACAATTGCTAATAGAGAGCAATATGGCGGTAATGGCCAATCAAAATGTGTCTAAAGAAGATGCACGCGCTATTCTAGAGTACTTCAGAGAATATGATAAGACTCATTAATCCTTTTAACTACAACTCTATGAACATTCAGTTTTTTATTAAATCAATAGCCTCTGTTTTTGTATTGGTATGTTTACTAGCATGCAACTCTTCAGATAAATCAAAAAGTTCTGAACAATCCGCAGATGGTAAAACAGACATGACCGAAACTTCTACTTCCAATAAAGGACAAGCTTTTATTGAAGATGATAATGGAGATCCAAACGCACTTCAACTAGCAATTGGCTCTGAAGATCACACCACTTTGGTTAAAGCTGTACAAGCAGCAGGTGTCGAAAATTCCCTGGTAAATGTAGGACCACTTACAGTTTTTGCACCAACCAATGCGGCTTTTGACAAACTGGACAAGGCAACTCTTGAAGATTTGTTAAAACCCGAAAACAAATCTAAGCTCGCTAACATTCTAGTCCATCACGTTGCGCCTAGCAACTATCCTGTCAAAACTTTAGAAAAAAACATAGAAAAAGACAGAAAACTTTATATGGCGGATGGTCAATATCTGGAAGTGATAAAAAAAGGGGAAGACCTTTACATCGGTAATGCTAAAATTATTGCTACCGTTAATGTGAGTAACGGCTGGGTACACATCATCGATAACGTATTAATACCAGAAAACTAATTTTTAAAATTAAAACAACAATGAAAACTATTCAAAAACTTTTACTAGGTCTAGGCGCAGGATTACTGCTCATAGGTTGTGGTAACAATTCAAAGGATGGCTCTTCTGGAGCTATGGCTTCTTCCAATGCTGAAAAAGTATATGTAGCTCCAGGTGAGCATGATGAGTTCTATGCTTTCCTATCTGGCGGTTATTCCGGTAACCTTACTGTTTATGGCTTACCGAGTGGCAGAATGTTTAAAGAAATCCCTGTTTTTTCTCAATTTCCAACCAATGGGTATGGATATTCTGAAGAAACTAAAGCCATGCTTAACACCTCTTTTGGCTTTGTACCCTGGGGTGATGCTCACCACCCAGATATTTCCCAAACCAACGGAGAATTAGATGGACGCTGGGTTTTTATCAACGAAAATAACACTCCGCGTATTGCAAGAATAAGCTTAGAGACTTTCGAAACAGAAGAAATCATCGAAATTCCTAATTCAGCGGGAAATCACGCCTCCTCTTTCGTAACAGAAAACACAGAATATATCGTGGCAGGTACTCGTTTTGCGGTTCCAAATCCACAACGTGACATGCCTATTGATGAAATGAAAGGTGAGTTTAAAGGACCTTTAAGCTTTATTTCTATTGATCAGGAGCACGGTCATATGAATCTGGATTTTCAGTTGAACATGCCAGGATTTAACTATGACTTAGCTCACCCTGGGCGAGATAAATCTCATGGTTGGTTCTTCTTTACTTCATATAACACTGAAGAAGCACACTCTATGATGGAGGTTAATGCTTCACAAAATGATAAAGATTTTATCGCAGCTGTAAATTGGCAGAAGATTGCAGAATATGTAGAAAATGGCGGCGGTACAAAAGTAGCAGGTACTTACGCACATAATACTTATGACGAGTCTACGATGACAGCCACTACAGAAATGAAAGAAGGTGTGATCTCTGTAGATCCAAGAAATGTAGAAGGTGCTGTATATTATATGCCGGTACCAAAATCTCCTCATGGATTAGATGTAGATCCATCGGGACAATATATTATCGGTAATGGAAAGTTATCAACTCAATTAAGTGTCTATTCTTTTGATAAAATGATGAAAGCCATTGAAGATAAAGATTATGATGGTGACGCTTATGGTATCCCTATTTTAAGCTTTGAATCTGTTTTGGAAGGTGTTGTAGATAGCGGTGGATTAGGCCCATTGCACACTGAGTTTGATGGAAAGGGCTATGGTTACACTACTTTCTTTATCTCTTCTGAGGTTGTTAAATGGAAAATAGGCACCTGGGAAGTTATTGATAGACTCCCTACCTATTACTCAGTAGGTCACTTAACCATCCCTGGTGGTAACTCAAGAAAACCTTTTGGTAAGTATATGTTTAGTATGAATAAAATTACTAAAGACAGGTACCTTCCTACGGGCCCGGAACTAGAGCACTCAGCTCAGTTATATGATATTACTGGAGATAAAATGGAATTATTGCTTGATTTCCCAACACATGGTGAGCCTCACTATGCTGCTGCTATTCCTGCTGAACTGATCAAATCTAAATCTAAAAAGTATTATGAATTAGAGGAAAATAACCATAAATACGCTGCAAAAAGTGAAGCGGATACACGTGTTGAACGCAATGGAAATGAAGTTCATATTTATGCTACAACTGTGAGAAGTCACTTTGCGCCAGATAACATTGAAGGGATTAAAGTGGGAGACAAAGTTTATTTCCACATCACAAACCTGGAGCAGGACTTTGATGTTCCTCATGGATTTGCAATGATTGGTGCTAATACTTCAGAAATTTTAGTCATGCCCGGACAAACTAAAACCATTACATGGGAACCTAAACGCGAAGGTGTCTGGCCTTTCTACTGTACAGACTTCTGTTCTGCACTTCACCAGGAAATGCAAGGTTATGTAAGAGTTTCTGCTAAAAACAGTAATACTAAGTTACGCTGGTCACTTGATGACGAGTGGAAAGAGTAATGAATTGATTTTAGTGTTTTGATTACTCAATTCTGGGGCGAGTAGATTCTCTGCTCGTCCCTTTTTTATTAAAAAATTAGCTTATGAAAATTGCAAGTATTACCATGATAATTGGTTCTGCACTACTTTTTGGGTTGTTTCTCTACCCGCTTTGGAGCATTACCTTAGAAGCACCTCAGTACCCAAGTGGCATAGGAATGTATATTCACCTCGACGGACTTGAAGGTCATGAAAAACACGATATCCAAAATATAGACGGTCTTAATCACTATATAGGTATGCGCAAACTACCTAAAGATGATGAAATGTGGGAATTCTCTGTATTTCCTAAGGTTGTTGGCGGAATGGCCATAGTGGGAATTATTATAGGTGTTTTGGGATTCTTTAAAAAAATATCCTACAACTGGTTTTTAGGATGGCTTATTCTTATGGTTGTGCTAGGTGTCCTGGGTATGATTGATTTCAATAACTGGATGACAGATTATGGAACCAATCTAGACCCTAAAGCCATTATGAAAATGACAGATAAGGAAGGAAATCCTCTCAGTTATAAACCGCCTTTATTTGGCTCTAAGGACATATTAAACTTTACAGCTCATTCTTATCCGGCTCTCGGAGCAATTTTAATGGGAATAGGCATGTCCCTTACATGTGTAGCCTACATCATCGGATTTAAAAAAGCAAAGTAATATGAAGAAGTATATATTTTTAGCCCTATTATTTATCGCTATTACATCCTGCGACAAATCAGCAAAACCCATTAAATATGGAGAAGACCAGTGTGATTACTGTAGCATGAGTATCGTTAAAAAAACACATGCAGCACAGCTAGTGACTGAAAAAGGCAAACAACACAAGTTTGATGCTATTGAATGCATGGTAAATTATATTAAAGAAGATTCCAAAAAATTTGAAAACGCAACCTTACTTGTCGCTAATTACAATAAACCAGGAGAAATGATACCCGCTAAGAACTCCTCATATTTAATTAGTAAAAACTTACCAAGTCCTATGGGTGCTTATCTCACTGCTTTCAAATCAAAAAATGAAGCTGAAGAGGCTCAAAGCAAACTAGAGGGTAGAGTATACAAATGGGATGAATTGAAAAGTGTCATCAAAAAAGACATTCACAAACATCATTAACATGAAATTATATCTCTTTATTTTTTGCTTTGCAGTCACACTTCTTAGCGGATATTCTCAAAACAGAACAATTGAGGTATGCGCGAATAACTGTGAGTTTTCTTCGATTCAAAAAGCCGTTGATGCTGCTAAATCCGGGGATTCCATTTTCATTAAAAAAGGGATTTATAAAGAACATGATATTTTTATCAATAAGAAATCGCTTCATCTCCTTGGTGAAGAAGGTAGCATAGTAGATATCGACAATAAAGGCTACGGGATTAAGGTGGAAGCTAACGATTTTAGCATTGCCAGTCTTACCATAAAAAACGTTGAAGTAAGCTATACTTCAGATTATGCAGCGATTTACCTTTACAGATGTAATGATTTTAAACTAAAAAACATCACTTTAAAAAAAGCATTCTTTGGGTTTTTAATTGAAAAATCAAAACATGGAATCGTAGAAAATAACAATATATCGGGAGTAGGTAAATCTGAAGCCAGCTCTGGAAATGCTATTCATCTTTGGGATTCAAAGGAATTGATTGTAAGACAGAATAAAGTTTACAATATGCGTGATGGAATTTACATTGAATTTGGAAGCAATAATGTTTTTGAAAATAATTTTAGCCATGACAATATGCGCTATGGCTTGCATTTCATGTTTTCCAACGATAATCGCTACAGTTATAATACATTTCAAAATAATAGTGCTGGAGTAGCTGTCATGTTTTCCAAACGTATTCAAATGAACAATAATGTGTTTAAAAAAAATTGGGGAACCGCTTCTTATGGGTTGTTACTAAAGGAAATCAGTGACGGTGAAATCTACCATAATACTTTTGAGAACAACACCACAGGAATCACAGCAGATGGTTCTACGAGAATAACATATCGTGAAAATGACTTCATAAATAATGGTTACGCTGTAAAATTCGTAGGTGGTAGCTATCAGAATAATTTTTCAAGAAATAATTTCCTCTATAATAACTTCGATTTGAGTTATTCTGGTGGCTTAAATGATAATAGCTTTGATAAGAATTATTGGAGTGATTATACAGGTTATGATTTGGACAAAGATGGATATGGAGATGTGCCTTATCGCCCTGTGAAGTTATTTAGTTACCTGGTAAATGAAACGCCTGAAAGTATCATTTTATTAAGAAGTTTATTTATAGATATCATCAACTTTTCTGAGAAAGTAACTCCAGTTTTCACTCCAAAAAACCTCACCGATCAACAACCACTAATGCGCGAAGTACAATGGTAGAATTTAAAGATATTCATAAAAATTTTGGTAAAAATGAGGTGCTCACAGGCATCAATTTAAAGATTCAAAAAGGTAAAACCACCGCTATTTTAGGTCCTAATGGCTCTGGAAAAACCACCTTAATCAAAATATTACTTGGAATGTGTCATTCAAGTAAAGGCGATATTTTAGTAGGTGAATCCAATACTAGAAACAATTGGTCCTACAGAAAAAATATTGATTATTTACCACAAATCGCCAACTTCCCTGGAAACATAAAGGTGAAAGAAATCATAGCAATGATCAAAGATTTGCGACATCAAAAAACACGTGATACAGAATTGATTGACTATTTTGAACTGGAACCCTACCTCAACACCAAACTGAGTCATCTATCTGGTGGGTACAAGCAAAAAGTAAACTTGGTACTTAGTCTTATGTTTGACAGTCCATTTGTTATTTTGGATGAACCCACTTCAGGCCTGGATCCTCTATCCCTGATTAAATTAAAAGACCTGCTCAAAAAAGAACAGGAAAATGGAAAAACAATCCTGATAACTTCTCACATCATGAGCTTTGTAGAGGAAATCTCAGACCATATCAGTTTTATTTTAGATGGTAAAGTCTATTTTGATGGAAGTATAGACGATTTAAAATCAACCACAGGAGAAACCGATTTTGAATACGCCATTGCTAACTTATTAAAAGACAATCATGCTTAAAATATTAAAATACAGTTTTTTTGATTTGGTAAGAAGTCGTTGGAGCTATGTCTATTTCTTATTCTATCTGCTTTTGAGTTCGGTGTTGTTATTTTTGAACAACGATCTATCAAACACCATTATCACCCTGCTCAATGTTGTGATTGTTTTAGTACCACTCATCGGAACTATTTTCGGGGTGATGTATTACTATGATTCACAGGAATTTACAGAACTGCTCTTGGCACAACCCATTAAAAGGCAATCAATATTTTTGGGGCAGTTTTTAGGTGTGGCTACTTCCCTATCCTTAAGTGTGTTATTAGGCATGGGCATTCCCTTTGCGTTGTATGGTTTATTCGAATCCAATGTTATTTTCGATTTTTTAATTCTGATTGTAGTCGCTGTTTTTTTAAGCTTCATATTTAGTGCTTTGGCTTTCAATATTGCCTTGTCCAATACCAATAAAATTAAAGGATTTGGATATGCCATTTTATTATGGTTGTTTTTGGCAGTCATTTATGACGGTGCGTTTTTGATTGCCCTCATTTATTTTCAGGAATATCCTTTAGACCAGTTTACCCTCATCGCTACGCTGTTTAATCCTATCGATTTATCACGAATTCTAATTTTATTGAAACTTGATATCTCCGCACTACTGGGTTATACAGGAGCTATTTTTAAAGACTTTTTCGGCACTTTAACAGGAAGTCTAGTGTCCTTAGGGGTATTGGCAATGTGGGTAGTTTTACCTTTATGGCGAATGCTTCGTATCGCCAATAAAAAAGATTTTTAATATCCTGAACTTGATTCAAGTCATAAACTAAGGCCTGATCTAGTCGTAATTTTAAGTTATAATTTAAATCCTAAGCATTATGTCCTTAATAAAAGATAAAACAGTTGCTGAGCTGGTCAGTGAAAATATAAATACAGCTCATGTTTTTAAAAAACATGGTATTGATTTTTGTTGCGGAGGAGGTATCAGCGTTGATAAAGCCTGCGAAAAAAATCAAGTTCAATTAGATGATTTACTTGAAGATCTTCAGAATCTGGAAAACAAAGGCAGAACCTATGATTATAAAAAGTGGGACTTGCATTTTCTGGCTCAACATATTGAAAATGTTCATCACAGCTATGTAGAAGAAACTATCCCGATACTGATTCAATATACCAATAAAGTAGCAAAAGTTCACGGCAGCACCAATCCAGAATTGATCCAAGTGAGAGATTTATTTGCTGAAGTCGCTAATGAGTTAACTCCACATTTGAAAAAAGAAGAGCTGATATTATTTCCCTTTATTGCTAAAATGGAACGCGCATTTAAAGAGGCTAAGAAAGTAGAGCGACCTCATTTTGGAACGGTAGAAAACCCTATTGCGATGATGGAAGACGAACATGAAGCCGCAGGAGATCTATTTAAGGAAATTGCTTCTTTAACTCATAACTATACTTTACCGGAACATGCCTGTAATACATATCGAGCTATGTTTCATAAACTAGAAGAATTTGAAAATGATTTACATTTACATATTCATTTAGAAAATAATATCCTTTTCCCAAAAGCTTTAGCTTTGGAAAAGGAAGTCCTTTCATAGTTTGTTTTGATTGATGATGACCCTAAAACAGCATTTTACAAGTAGCTTTTTATATTTACTTGTCGCCGCTGTTTTTGGGTTTTTTCTTAGGCTGGCAGCCACACCATTTAGCTGGGATATTATCGGCAACTACAAATACGTGGTTCATGCCCATTCGCATGTGGCTTTATTAGGTTGGGTATATTTAGGTTTGAGTAGTTTTATAGTCTATTTTTTTATTCCAAAATTTAAAAACAGGAACCATTACACCAAGATTTTCTGGGCGACACAAGCTTGCTTGGTCGGAATGCTTATCGCTTTTCCTGTTCAAGGATATGCTTTTGTTTCAATACTATTTTCAACCTTATTTCTGATTGTAAGTTATGTGTTTTCTGGTTTTATATTAAGGCATACATCCCCAGAATTAAAACCAAAAAAATCATTTTCTCTCATCAGGCATGCCTTGTTTTATATGGTACTATCTTCCATCGGACCGTGGGCTTTAGGAGCGATCATGGCAACTTTAGGAAAAGCATCAGTTTGGTATAAACTGGCTATTTATTTCTATCTGCACTTTCAATACAATGCCTGGTTTGTACTAGCCATTATAGGCTTGTTGGTGTTTATTCTAGAGAAATCTAAATTGAAAATTGAAACCACCTCTTTTACAAAATTTCTGTTCTTTTTTCATACAGGAATCATCGGCACCTTTTTCTTATCCACCCTCTGGACAACCTCACACTGGACTATATATTTGCTTAGTAATTTTGGAAGTCTGTCTTTGTGGCTTGGTCTGTTTTATTTGTGGAAATCGATTAAAAAACCGTTGCATCCATTATATATAGCATTAACTCCGCAATCCAAATTTATTTTAAAAATCATTGTCTTTGTGTTTGTCCTTAAGTTGATCATGCAAACTTTAAGCGGTATTCCTTATTTTGCTGAAATTGCCACTGCTAACTTAGATGTGGTTATAGGTTATTTACATTGGTTTTTCTTAGGCGTTATAAGTTTATTTCTGTTGTTTTTTGCCTCACATTTAGAATGGATTAAGCTTTCAAAATTCAGTATAAGCCTTTACCTCATCGCTTTTGTATCGACTGAATTTTTGATTTTCTATCGAGCTGGCATTGTTAGTTTTAATTGGAATTACTTACCCAATTTAAACACTTATTTAGCTCTAGCCTCCTTGATATTCAGCCTGGCTATTATTTCAATTTTGCTGCAAACACTTTTAGAAAGAAATAATAGACATAAGTGTATTTCCAAAACAGATTAGCTGAAACGGAATCATTCACAGGTTGAGTCTTAATCCAAGGAACTGCAGGCAGACGCAGTCGAAACCTAATTTTTATAACGTCCCCTTTTAATTTCAAGACATTAGTTGTTTAAAGTCGAAGCAGAAAAGACCAAAAAGCAAATTATGGTTAATCACAAACATTAAAAAAAGAATCCGTTTTATGTTAATTTAAAAATATTTGATAATCTTTGTTATCACTAACTTTAAAGTCAATATGATGAGACTTCCCCTGCTTCTGCTTTCTTTTTTCTTCTGTTTCAGTAGTTTACTTGCTCAGCAAACTACATTAATTAATAACGTTGAAATCTTTAATGGTAAAGATCAAAAAACATTTAAAGCTAATGTTCTGATTATTGATAACAGCATTAACAAAATCTCCAAAAATCCTATTGCGACAGACAAAAGCGGGAACACTCAGATAATTGATGGAAACGGGAAGTTTCTTATGCCAGGATTGATAGATGCGCATTACCATACCATGTTTGCGAGTCTGCCACAAATGGTTTTACTCACTTCAGATATTGGATTTGTGAATCTTGCTGCTGCTAAAAACGCTGAAAACCTACTGATGAATGGTTATACAAGCGTGAGGGATCTGGGAGGTCCCGTTTTTGGCTTGAAAAAAGCCATTGACAAAGGTGTTTCCAAAGGCCCAAGAATATGGCCGTCAGGTGCATTTATTTCTCAAACTGGTGGTCATGGTGATTTCCGATTACCCAATGAAATTCCAGCCGATCCCAGTCGTGGATTGTCCTATGCCGAGCGTATTAATGCTGCAGCTATAGCCGATAACCCTGATGCAGTAAGGGTGAAAACCAGAGAACAACTCATGCAAGGAGCAAGTCAGATTAAATTGATGGCTGGCGGAGGTGTTTCTTCTGTGTATGACCCTCTGGATGTAACACAGTACACCCTTCCCGAAATCAAAGCAGCGGTGGAAGCGGCAGAGAATTGGGGAACTTATGTCACTGTTCATGCCTATACCCCACGTGCCATACAGCAGGCCATCAATGCAGGAGTAAAATGTATAGATCACGGACAGCTCATCGATGAAGAAACTGTAAAGCTAATGGCCGATAACAATGTGTTTTGGAGTTTACAACCTTTTATTGATGAAGGAAATACTGGTAATTTATCACCAGAAAGCCGTGCTAAACAATTGGAAATGTATTCCGGCACAGATAAGGCTTTTGCTTTATCCAAAAAATATAAAATGAAAATTGCTTACGGCTCAGATGTCTTATTTAATGCAAAGAAAGCAGCAGAGCCCAATGCACAGTTACTCAAGATGAAACGTTGGTTTAATAATTTTGAAATTCTAAAGATGGCAACTGCAGACAATGCAGATCTTCTTGCTATGTCTGGTAAAAGAAGTCCTTATACTGGCAAAATAGGCGTTATAGAAGAAGGCGCTTTGGCAGATATACTTATCGTTGATGGAAATCCGCTTAAAGATTTGGAGCTATTGAACAATGCAGAAGAAAATCTGGTGCTGATTATGAAAAATGGAAAGATTTTTAAAAATAAGCTTAAGTAATTTCAGTTTAGAAATTTAAAAAATTTGAGATGAGGTCTTTTTTCAGTTTAATTTTAATAATTCTAATGGTTTTGACTTCTTGTAAAGACAAACCAGGCCAGCAAGAAAATAAGGAAGATAAAGCACTCCCAACTGCAGATACTAGTCGAAATGCACTTGATTGGAATGGCGTTTATAAAGGGGTTCTACCTTGTGCTGATTGTGAAGGAATAGAAACTCAAATCACACTGCATAAAGACTTGACTTATGTGAAGGAACAAATCTACTTGGGTGAAACTGATGAAACTTTTACGACGAGCGGTAAGTTTTCCTGGAACGATGCAGGTACCATCATTAGACTAGACCATTCCAAACCAAATGCCTACCAGGTTGGCGAAAATATTCTCTTTGCTTTAGATAGTAATGATAAAAAAATAACGGGTGACCTTTCTGATCTTTATGAGCTTACCAAATCACCTGTTCAAAATCAATTATTTGAAAACTTTTGGAAATTGACAGAACTCAATGGAAAAACCATTGCTTCTTTTGAGGATAGCCAAACAGAAGCACATTTGATTTTCAAAATTAAAGACAATTTGATGGTTGGATACGGGGGATGCAATAGCATTAGAGGTCATTACGAATTAGAAGGCAGTTCAAATAAGATCACACTGATGCCAAACCTTATCACCTTGAAGGCTTGTGAAGACATGACGATAGAGGATAATTTGCTTGAAGCCTTTAAAAAAGTAAATTATTATGAAATTGAAAACGACACCTTAAGATTGCTTGATGAAAGTAAAATCAGTCTTTTGAAGCTGCTAAAAAAGCAACACCAAAACTAAACTTGAAAATTTCATGAAATGTAAGTTCAAGACTTTTGCATATTCACTATTTTCAATCGTAGTTGTATCTGCCGTGTTTTTCAATTGTGATCTCACCTATTCCCAAACAGATTCTCTTCATCTTAAGACAGGAGATATTCTGGTTGGGGAGCTCATGGAAATGAAACAAAACGTCGCAACATTTAAAACGGATTATAGCGATAGTGACTTCAAAATCAAATGGAAAGAGTTAGTTCAGCTAAAAACCAAAACAGGATATTTGATTACGCTTAGTTCAGGAGAACATTTTTCAGGTCAATTAATGAGTACTTTAGACGGAGAAGTTGCAATTGTAAGTCAGACCGATACATTGGCCACCACGACCTTAAAAGATATTGTTTTTCTCAAGCAAATCGACTATTCCTTTTGGGGTAACCTGGAGGCTTCACTAAGTTTAGGCTATAATTTCGCTAAAGCGAATAACCTGTCGCAATACAGCGTTAGAAGTAATTTAGGCTATAGAACCAAAGGCTGGTCTGCTTCAACAAGTTATAACCACATTGTCTCAACCCAAAGCGATGTTTTTACAACTCAGCGTTTAGATGCTAATCTTGTTTACAAGCATTATTTTAAAAGAAAATGGTTTGGATTGGGGGAAGTCAATTGGTTGTCCAATACGGCTCAAAATATTGATCTCAGGACATTGAGTAAATTGGGGTTTGGTAGATATCTTATCCGAACCAATAGTTTGTATTGGGGGTTACAAACAGGGGTTTCATTTAATCAGGAAAATTTTAGTTCAGAAAGTTTAAGCAATAGCAGAAGTAGTTCCGAGGCCTTTTTGGGAACCGAAGCCAATTTGTACGATATAGGCGACTTAAACCTGTTAAGCAGAGTTGTTGTTTATCCGAGTTTCACAGAGTCTGGGCGATGGAGAACTGATTTTAGTGTTGATATAAAATACGATTTACCTTTGGATTTTTTTATCAATCTTGGGTTAAGCTTGAATTACGACAATCAACCTGCAAACACTCCAAACAAAACAGATTATATCTTTCAAACTACCTTAGGCTGGAGCTTATAGGGCTTAAATCAGATCTTTTCTTTGCTGAAATTACTGCTGCCAGCTTAGATGTTGCTACTGGTTTTCTCAGACTCACATGCTTTCTCTTTATGTGACCAATTGGTATTAGCTAAACATTCACCCCAAACAAATAGCCTACAAGGGCAGATAATCCCATGGCAATAGACCCCCAGATCACAATTCTAAGGATAGCTTTTGGAATACCAGACCCACCCGTTTTGGCCGAGATAGCTCCAAGAATAATCAGGGAAATAATAGTAAATCCGTAAAGGTAATATTCCATAGAATCCATCGGGGCAAAAATGGTGACCAGCAAAGGTAAAGCGCCGCCAAAAGCAAATGCTACACAAGAGGTTAAAGCAGCTTCGATGGGTTTTGCCTGATTGATGTCGTTGATACCTAACTCATCTCTTACATGTGCTCTCAAAGCATCTTTTTCAGTCAGTTCTTTAGCAACAGTAAGAGCTGTTTCTTTTTTCAATCCGCGATCTTCATAAATTTTGGCTAGCATCTGTAATTCCAACTCTGGCATCTCTTCCAGTTCTTTTTTCTCTCTTTCAATATCTGCTTTTTCAACATCGGTCTGAGAGCTTACAGAAACGTATTCTCCTGCAGCCATAGATAGTGCTCCAGCAACTACGCCTGCTGTAGTCGCAAGCAAAATAGGGTCTCTTGTTAAACTTGCGGTGGTTACCCCAATAGCCAGACTAGCCGTAGAAATAATCCCGTCGTTTGCACCCAGTACTGCTGCTCTTAACCAGTTGCTTCGCTGTACAAAATGTGGGTCTAAATAACTGTCGATATTTACCGCTTTGTCATCTTTATCTACGCCTGTTCTATCGGTGTTTACCATTGCTTTTTACTGAAATCTGTCATCTGTTTGTTCGTTTAATTTGAATGCCTTTAACTTGTTTTTAGTTACTCTTAATTCTTCCTGTAAGTCGTTGATTTGATACAGTAAATTATGAATGACGTCTATACCTTCTATATTGATATTCAACTCATAATGAAATTGAATGGCTCTTTCCAGAGTTTTTAGCTGTTCATTTAAAATGTATTTTTTATCATCTAAAACAACAATCTCAATCACGCCATACTCGTTCAAAGTCTTGATAAAAGAAAGATTGATATCACAGTCTGAGCAGAATTGTTCAACAAGTATCAAATTATTTTCATCCATGATCTCTTATATTTTTTAATTCTGTTAGTAATTCTTTTTCTTTTTGAGACAGGTTTGTTGGTAATTTCACTTCATAAGTGACAAACAAATCCCCATATTCATTCTCCTTTTTATAGACCGGAAAACCTTTGCCTTTCAATTTTATTTTTGTGCCAGATTGGGTTTCTGGTGCAACTTTAAGCTTAACCTGACCATCAAAAGTATCTATCAAGACTTCCCCACCCAGCAAAGCTGTATAAAGATCTAAATCTGCTGTGGTATATAAATGCTTTCCGTCTCGCTTAAATTTAGTGTCATTTTTTATAGAAAATGTAATGTATAAATCTCCATTCGGTCCTCCATTTGCCCCTGGAGCACCATGACCGTTTATTTTTATAACCTGACCATTTTCAATACCTGCAGGAAAACTTAAACGAATTTTCTTGCCATTAACAGTAAGGGTTTGCTTTTGTGAGGTATAGACATCTTTTATATTTAGATGTAATTCAGCATTTAAATCCTGCCCTCTATATTTAGTTTGTCTTGCTCCTCTTCCCTGACCTCCAAACATCGATTCAAAAAAATCTGAAAAATCTCCGGAAAACTCATGTTGACTTGAACTTGCACCAGCACCTCCATAGGCCTGTTGCTGTTGTCTTTGCTGTTGCCGCTGCCGCTGAGCTTCTTTAAATTCATCTGCGTGTTTCCAGTCCTTGCCAAACTCATTATATTTTTTCCGTTTTTCTGGGTCACCCAACACCTCATAAGCCTCGTTCACCTGTTTGAATTTGTTTTCAGCCTCTTGATTGTTGGGGTTTAAGTCAGGATGGTGTTTTCTGGCAAGCTTACGATAGGCTGCTTTAATCTCTTTTTCAGTTGCCTTTTTGGTTAGTCCTAAAATTTTATAATAATCAATAAATTCCATAGTTTATAGTTAAGCGTCACTGTTAAACACCTGATTCAAAATTAAAACTTTATAGCAAAACATCTTAAAAGTGGATTAGAATAAGTCATATATTGGTCCGTGACTTCTATCGACTGCCGGTCTCAAGGTGAAACACCAAAACCGGGATATCCAAATGATTGATAACAGCTTCACTTAAACTAGGCGAAAACAAACGGGATAATTGCGATTTTTCAGAAGTGGCTATAGCAAACAGACCTGCTTCAGAATTTTCCATAAAATATTGGATTCCGCTTTCTTCATTAAAGGCATCTACATGATGTTTACCACAATCGTTTTCTGGACATTCTTCACAAAACGAGCTAAGCATTTGCTGTATTTGCTGGGTTTCCCTAAAGTTATAAGGTGTGTTGATGTACAATAAATCAATACCAACCTCAAGGTCTGTAGCGAAATTCAGCATTTGTTTAAAAAATGGCTTTTGATTTTTTTCAAAGGTAGAAGCCATAACAATTCGACTAAATGCATCACTACTAAAGGGTGTTTTTACAACTAAAATAGGAATTTTAATACGACGTAATATCTTTTGTGCATTAGACCCTATAACAGATTCCTTAATGCCTTTGGAACCATGAGAGCCCATGATGATCAAATCATATTTATCTGCGTTGATATGTTCTGGTATATTCTCAACTCCTTCATTAAATATTAAGGATTCTTTAGTTTTCACCCCTTGTTTTGAAAAATCAATGGACATAGCCGATAATTTAGCTTTTGCGTTTCCTATCTCAGCTTTTGTCTCAGGATATAGCTTTTCTTTTTCCAGGGGAAGTTTTGACCACTCTACAGGTGTATTGATAAGGTGTAAAATTTCTACCTTAGAGTTTATTTTTTTACCGATTTTTAAGGCATAAGCTGCAGCGCTTTCAGAGACTTCAGAGAAGTCCGTGAGCAGTAAAATGTTGTGAATTGTTTTCATAATATCCTAAAATAAAAACTAACATTTGGCCATATTAAATTTACTAAGATTTCACTTACCTATACTTCATGATTAATCTTTATGCAATAAAATATTTAATCCTTCTATAAATTTACTAAAAATTAAGAAATAGAGTGTGTTATTCAGAAATAAAACTGATGAAAATTATATGAAAACATAAACCGCGTTCATTTATCTCAGCTTAAAACAATAGTGGTATTACTTCCAAAATGGATTAGGCCAAACTTCACAGGCTTGTTGTGAATCATGAATGTCATGAAACTCCTTAAGCTGTTTTTCATTCAATTGCTTTTGAATCAAATTAAACAACTCTCGCTCCTCCAAACGAATGTGCTTTTGAAGTAACTTATAGATCCTTTCAAAATCTAAATAACTCTTGGACTTTACATCAAAAAAAGATTTCAATTCATGATGCTGTTGTTTTGCTTTTTTAACCAATTCGTGTTCATCGTCTAGTCTGGGAAACAACTGTGTTTCTTCCATTTCAAAATGCGGAACCAAGTGATGTTTCCAGAACCAGGTCGCATACTCTTCCATGTCCTGAAGCTCAGCCTTTTTTGCCACTCCTTTCTGTAAGCGCAAAGCAAAAATAAGCCCATCGTGATGTTCTCTGCTTAGATTCTGTAAGGCTTTATGTCTTTTAATCGGCTTATTAGTCATAAATTCCTGACCTATTAATTTCTTTAAAAATTGAACTTACGAATTATTTTTCCTACTCATATACATCTGCATAAAAATATGTGAGGCCATATTTTGTTTGTCTATAATAAAGTGCACATATTAAAACACCAAGGCCTGGCCTTGTTTCTATTTTTTTATGGTAAGGATAACCTTCATGGTCACCTTTATGCATTTGTGCTTTAACAACGGCTCATCTTTACATATTCTCATTTTGAGTCAATCTTTTGAAGACTCGTTTCATAAAAAAACCTGCCAGGTGATGATCACCTGGCAGGTTTAAAATACTTAATGTCTATAATATAGAGCTATTTTTTAATAATCACTTTTCGGGTTTCATTAACGCGAGGACCAACGAATCTGAACAGGTAAACCCCTTCATTTAAAGTGCTCACATTTATGGTCTGAACCCTTTGGTTAATGAGGCTTGAGCCCATTAGTTTACCAGTTAAGTCGTACATATATAATTCTACTTCGTTTGTGTCAATTCCTCCGTAGCTTACCGTTATTTCGCTTCTGGCAGGGTTTGGATATAAACCGATGCTGGCGCTGAAATCTTTCAGGCTTAGAGTGCTTAAATTAAGTTCGCCTGATACGCCTTCGCAATTGTTATTAGTGACAACAACGGTATAAATTCCATTTACGCTTGGTTGGAAGGTTTGAGAAGTTGCACCTTCAATTACATCTTCTCCCAAATACCATTGGTAAGTTTCAAAAACTCCGGTTTCTAAACTCTCACTGTTGGTATCATAACTAATTGTTGGCTCTGGAATTGAGTTTACGGTAACTTGCACCGCAGTTCTTTCACTTTCACAGCCGTCAAGGTTAATCCCTGAAACATAATATGTACCTGAATTGATAGATTCTGAAGGATTCAAAGAGAAAGGTGTATCGATATTAGTATACCAACTTAAATCTGTACCAATTGCATCTAAATCTGCCACTGTGGAAGCTCCACAAAAAAATTGTTCCTCAGCGATTGGCGCATCAGGAACTTCAGATATATAAATGGAAACCTCAGTTCTTTCACTTTCACAAGCATTGACAGTTTGTGAGACATAATAAGTTCCAGTGGTAATGTTTGCAATATGACTTAGAGCATCGGTATCGTCTACTTCTAAATACCACTTAAGCATATTGCCTTCACCTTGTAAATCTGCTACGATTGTAGTACCACAGAAAGTTTGTGATTCTACAATTGGCGCTTCCACTAGTGCAGGTTCTGTAATGGTAACAGTTACAATAGCAGGTGTATTATCAATAAGAGAAGTACCACAACCATTGGCATCTATTACCGCTAAATTATAAACCCCAGAAGTAACTCCTGATAAGGTTGGTGAAGTAGATCCGTTACTCCATTCATAACTATAAGGTGGTGTGCCGCCTGAAACTTCAACAGTGGCAGAACCATCGGCAGAACCGTAGCAAGAAACATTATTTTGTGAAACAACTGTAGCCGTTATTTCAGTACTTACATTCACCTGAACACTACTTCTTTCACTTTCGCAAGATGAAAGTTCATTAAAAGTAGAAACATAGTATGTACCTGTAGATAAAGCGGTATCGTTAGATAAAGCTGTTCCTCCAGTAGCTGTATCATAATATTGGTACACAACATTGTTTATTTCTGAAACAGGTAAATCAGAAACATAAGCGTCAAAGCAAAGCTGTTGCGTTGCTAAAGTTGGTGCCGCAGGCAATTCAGTTATGCTTACAGCGACTTCAGTAACCTCACTCTCACAGGTATCGACAGTTTGAGATACAAAATAAGTGCCGCTCAAAAGTGCGGTTGTACCGCTTAATTCATCGAAGTCTGAATTGTACCAGATTAGATTTTCGCCTTCAGCCTGCAATTGACTAACTGTTGCGCCACTGCAAAATACTTGATTTGCTTCTGCTACTGGAGCAGGCGATTCAGTTACAATAACATCAATTGATTTTGAAGTAGAACAGCCACTGGGGTTGGTCACAGTAAGTGTATAAGTACCAGCCTCATCAACTCCTAAATTCAATTCATCTGTTGCTCCAAAAATTACACCTCCATTACTGGCTTCCCATAAATAGGTATTGCTAGGCGTAACTTTAAAATTAGAAATAGTTACTGTTGCAGAGCCCAAGGCATCATTAGAGCTTATGGCTAACAATAAATTTTCACCTGCTGGTATGGAAATACTATGAACACCGCTTTGACCAGAGCTTCCTTGCTTTGAAAAGCCTGTAAATAAAAATAAGTTCATTGAATTTGTCCCAACAAGCGGGAAATCATTTTCTGCAATATCCCCCGCTGAATAACTCCAGTCAAATGTAACTGTAGCATCGTATGGCATCTCAATGTTGGTAGAATTAACCGTTGGTGTAATTCCAGAACCAGTGTTACTGCTTACCATTTTAAGGGTATTATCAGTAAAAGTAATGCTGCCATTTGAATGCGACTGAGTAAATTGATCCCAGTTTGCTTCTGCAAATTCTCCCACAAAACCAACAGCACTTTGTGCGTTTGGATCATTTACCTTAGGTTCTAACATAAGACTACCAAATTCACATTTGCTTTCAGTGTCATTGGCCGTAATAACAGGCAATTCATTAACTACAATTTCTAGAGTTGCGGAAGAAGCACATTGTCCAGAAGTTGGCGTAAACGTATAAGTAGTAGTTTCTGTATTATTCAATTCAGGTGACCAGGTCCCCGAAATATCTTCTACCGAAGTGGTAGGCAAAGCATCTAGGGGTTCTCCAGCGCAAATAGCTGCAATAGGCTCAAAAGTTGGGATTATTATTGGATTCACCACAGTATTTGCCACTTCTGTTAAAAAGTTTGAGGATGTCCCCGTTAAAGCAAAACCTGACAAAACACCATCAAGACCACTAGCGGTTTCATCGGTCAAAGATGTTATACTTGAGTTATCTTGACTACCTAAACCTTGGTTAAACTTATAGTACGCTATTAAACCTGCTTCTGTACCTTGTAATTCACAATTGATATTACTTTGAATTTCTACTAAAGACAGTGCTCTTTTCCAAATACGAACCTCGTCAATATCTCCATTAAACGTTGCACTTGAACCATAGGCTCCTATTTGAATATTTCCGCCAATAGTTGGAGGCACACTATTATTCTCACTAACTAATGTACCATTTAAGTATAATTTCATAGTTGTACTTGGTGCATCATAAGTAACTGTAACTTGATTCCAAGTGTTTAATAATGATGCCGCACTAGCAAGTACATGTTGAAAACTTCCATTATTACCTGCTCTAATATTTCCGTCCCAAATCCAAAACACTTCGTTAGTATTTGATAAAATATTATGTCCTGCACTTGAAGAAATATCTGTAGGTCTTATCATTGCTTGTTTTGTATAAGAATCACCTGCTGAAATTAAGTTTGTTAAATTTACATAATCATCAACGCCATCAAAATTTAAATGTGTCGATGGGTCTGCAGTTACAAAAGTTTTAAACCACAAATCATTGCTATTAGAAGCGGAATTATTAGTATACAAAATACCTCTGGGATAAGGATCTCCGGTCAAGGCTTGAGTTTCAACATTACCAGAGAATTGTAAATCTAAGGTGTATGTGCTTCCAGCTGTAATAGGAATACTTTGAGACAGAGGTATATCCAATTCTTGATACGTGAATTGATCTCCTACTGTTAAAACCTCTATAGTGGTTGTATTTAAAACAGTACCCGCATATCCATCACCAGACAATACCCTCAACTGTAAGTCACCAGGAGTAAAGGTGCCTGAAATATTTAATATCCTAATGTTAATCTGAGATAAATTTCCAGTAACACCAGCTGTAAATGATTGACCAACACTATTAGTAGAACTTATGCTAAAAATGGCGCCTCCTATATTCTCTGGAGCATTGGATTGATCTAATGTTTGTGAAAAAGAGGTAAACGCTATAAAAAGCATACCCATTAAAAAGTAAAATTTCCGATTCATAAATTATGGTTTTATATATTTATGAAGCAAAACTACTTTCTTGGAAATAATTCGAGTAGCCCATTCCGACAAATCGATAGCCCATTCGGACATATTTCAACTAATGGTACAATAAGTTAGCTTGCAGGGCTATCAGGGCGATAAGCCGAAGGAAGCTTTCCGTATTTTTTCTTGAATGCCGCACTAAATTTACTAGGGCTATCATAGCCTACTTGATTGCTAATATGCTTGATTTGAAGTTCTGTTGTTAAAAGAAGCTGCATCGCCAACTGCATTTTTTTATCGATAATATATTGCAAAATAGTGCTTCCATAAACCGATTTGAAATCCATTTTTAGTTTGGTAGAGGATATATTCAGTTTTTGAGCTAGGGCTTCAATTCCTATAAAAGGTGCTGACAAATTGGAAGCTATCATACTTTCGCATTTTGCAATTAGCTTATAATCGGCTGCACCATTTTCCTGGTAACTTTCATGCCGCAAATCGGCAAATACATTTTTAAAAAAAGAGGAAATCAAGCTTAAGCTCTGTGCTTTTAAAATGGTTTCACTAAACACATCGTCATTAAATGTTTTGAATGTGTGTAAAATTTCATGGGCTTGAGCTACAGCATTGGGCACTATGTCCTGATAGGAAATAAATCCTTTATCAGAATCTAAAAACTTTTTAAATGGAATTTCAGCACCCAGCTTATCAAGTGGTATGTGTTTTTCCAACCAGTCTGGGCTGATATAGAAAATATAAAATTCGCATTTAGAACCTTTATAAAAACTAGCTCCAACATCGGTGCCTGGCTTTTTGAAACCCCAGAATTTATTAAAGAATGGCACCTTATCTATGAATGTGTTTTGAAGTTTAACTTCACTTTCAAAGACAGTAAATGTTATGGAATAATGCTCACTGGGAATGGCCGTGTCATAAACAGATTTTATTATGGAGTTATGCTTGAATTCTAAGTTAGTTATGCTAAGCCACAAGCCCTCATCGATTTTTCGATAGTGCATTTCTCCTTTAATAAAAGGATTGTTTCTGTAAACGACTTGATCTTCAGGGATATGTTTACTTCCTGGCGAATTGATGGTTGACTTTATAAATAATTCAGGCGTATTTGCTAAATATGGAAATTCAAAAAAACCATTATTAAAAAAATTTAAATTAGGCTTTACAAACTGGAACCATTTTGATAATTTCATGTTTTAGCTTTGAGAGTATTCAGCCTAATTACTTTTTTATGAGCAAAATTTTAAAGTTGAACAATAATACAAACTTTAAACAAATGTCTGAAGAAGAATTGGGGTTTATCCCTAAAGATGCTGTGAAAATAAATTATCGATTAGTCAGTCAAACTCTCGAAAACTGAAGTTTTTTTGACAGACCTGATACATGAATTCTAAGTTTTTTTTATAATAAAATAAGACGTGTTCCATTCAGCGAGCTTACTGTAGAAAATAGATTGTAAAAAGTTTAGTTGGAAATTAAAGTCAGGTTGCACAAGTAGTACCATTTCTGTTGCAAATCATAAGTTGAATAAAAGGTATTCAAATCTGAAGTTTTTCTATTACCAGAGAAGTATGCGCATATAAATGATGCTCCAGGAAGAGCTGGAGACGTATTTAAGATAAGTTTTCCTTTCAGGAGTCTATAGTCCTGTTCATATACATCTGCATAAAAATATGTGAGGCCATATTTCTGGCGTTGTTTTTGGCACGATTGGCCAAATCGCCTTCAAAATAATCGTCGATAGTTTCGAACCAAAGGTTTAACCATATTCCAAAGTGTTTTTGTTCTATACTTTCATTAAAATTTTGGTCAACATTTATGTGAGCCTGCTTTGGATTGCCTTTATATTTTCGTTTAAAAAATAAATTGGTTTCCCAGAAATCAATTAGTTTTTCAAGATGCTCGTCCCAGTCCTTTATCATTTCATTGAAAAAGGGACCGATCTCTTCGTTTTTACGAACTTTTGTATAAAAACGATGGACTAGTTTAGAAACATCCGCTCTTGTCGTTAGATCTGTTTTCATGAAATAAAAAGATAGTAAGCAATACTAAGCACGCTTGATAAAACACTTATCACTTGTAGATAGAAAACCAGTTTTGACTTAATCCCAACCAAAACGGCTGCGTTATAAATCATGGCAACTATGACAATCCAGCTCAAATGAACGACATGAAAAATAGAGTTTCCATCTGCCAGCACCATCATAGCAGCTATAGATCCAAGGCAACTGGAAACAATGATGCCCAGAATAGAATTGGCCATATAAAACCTTTCAAAATCATCGGATAGTCTTTCAATAATGTCCATTATATTTTTCTTCTAAACTACAGGTAATTGCTCCTACTGTTTATGATTTGAATCAGGTCTTAATTGAGTATGCTAATTATCTGAAAATCTTACGATTTTTAATTTCAATTTCACCTTTCTTTTCCAAAGCTTTGCATGCTCTAATGACCGTCTCAACTCGCAATCCTGTTAAATCCGCAATCTGCTGACGTGTTAAATTGACTTCCAGGATTTCATGTTCTTCCAGATTTTGAATATGCTTTTTAGTATAGTCCAGCAATCGTATGATGCGATGTTCGGGCTCTTGAGATGAAATTTCTGAGGCCATAATGGCTTTATAGTAAAGCCGGGAAGCTAATGCTTCAGAAATCTTAAGATGCACTTGAGGATGTGTCTTCAACAGCTCAAAAAAATCATCTTTTGGTAAACGAAAGATTTCAGCATCGGTGATCGCTTCGGCTCCTGCCGGATAGGCTACATCAGCAAATAAGGGCGGTTCACCAAAACTTTGGCCAGCATAAAAGATGCCCTGAATAAATTCCTTTCCATCCCTGTTGATGTTATTCATTTTGACTTCACCAGACTTCACTTGAAAATAAAATTGGGCTTTGCTGCCATAGTCGAAAATAATATGGCCTTTCTCAACTTCAAGAAGTTCTGCATTATGCTGCAATAATAAGTTAGGATCGATCATAAATATCCTTGTTTTAAAGGTTTAGTGGATGTTAATCTAATTGAGTCTTGTACTTTTCAGTAGCCAAATTTAAGTGTTTAATACTTGAAATATTAAGTAGTTGTAGTATCAATACAACTGTCTAAGGTAAAATCATATTAATTTTATACTCATCTTTTTAAAGTTCAGGTGACAAATAAATATACCTTTTTTGAAAACCAGCCATCAGAAAAATCCCTGGAGCTTAAAGTAATTTTTCTTTTGGAATCAACAGAAAGTAATTCAGTATTGTAGAAAAAGTATGGCGAAGCGAGTGAAGTTTTTTTTAAGGGTTTACAGCTTAAATAATTGATTTGACCTGAAGTAATACTGACAATGACCTGATAAAAACCCATATACCAGCTGTAGTTTATTTAGATTAATGTACATAACTTATCTAAATAAAGTACATTATCTATTTATTTAATGTACTTTATTTTGACTAAACCTCAAGAGCTTTTTATTGCACCCTCAAACAAAGTAAGAAGTTCCTCAAGTGCATAAATAAAACCTGATATAAAAATTAGAAGTAAATGAGATGGGGCTTAAAAGAAGAAGATCATAAATGTGAACGAAGATCAGGACGACTGTTTTTCATAGGATGCGCTGTTAGGCAACGTTTTTATCAGCGTACTGTTTAATTTCATTCAGTTCTTTTCCCTTATTTTCCTTTCCTTCTTCGATATCAAAATCGTCCTGAAGTCCGAGCCAAAATTTAGCTGAGTTTCCAAAATATTTACTCAATCGTAATGCCGTATCAGCTGTTATTCTACGTCGACCTTTTACGATTTCAGATATCCGAGTTTGAGGTATTTTCAAATCTTTAGAAAGTCGATACGCCGAAATTTCGAGTGGCTCAAGAAATTCGTGAAGTAAAATTTCGCCAGGATGTACATTTGCTAACTTTTCCATTTTCTCTGTTTTTAGTGATAATCGACTATTTCTACTTCGCTCGCATTTCCGCTATTCCACTCAAAAATTATTCGCCATTGCTTGTTAATTCTAATGCTGTAAAATCCACTTAAATTTCCGCTCAGCTTTTCAAGTTGGTTAGATGGTGGAATTCTTAAATCAGCTATGTTTTGCGAATTATTCAACATTCTCAATTTTCGGCGTCCAATTTTTGAATATCAATCGGCATTTTCTTTACTCGATATCCATTCCAAATTTGTTCAGTCTCTTTCGATCGAAAAGAAACAATCATAGTATTGTTTTACATTACTAACGTCAAAGATAAGTAAAATTTTCTAATTGGAATTCGAAATTAAATGTTGCCTAACGTTTCTCACATATGTGTTTGTGGCAGACACACAAACGCAAGTTATTTATTTTACTTTTTCTTTTATAAACACACCGAAATTTTCGTTTCAGTACCAAATCTCGCCATTTTTGTTATGTGCTTTTGCCAGTAGTGTTTTTCTCTAAATACGTTTTGTCTAGTTCTTTAGCTAGCCCATTTGCTTCTTTCACAACTTCTTTAGGATAATCATTAATTTCAAGTATCCTAATTGCGTTTCTTTTATTTAGTTTTCCTTTTTTCAGCTTATAGTCAAAAGCTATGTTAGTATCATTTATTGTTTCGCTAAAATGATATAATTCGTATTCATCCGATAACATATCAGTTAATTCAATGTCATGGGTTGAAACCAATACTTTATTATTATTCTTTGTTAAAGCTGATAAAACGGATTTTCCAGCAGAAATTCGCTCTATTGTATTTGTACCTTTAAAAATTTCATCTAAGAGAAAGAGGTTTTTATTTCCATTTCTACTCTCATTAAGCATTTCCTTTATAGTTAAAACCTCTTCAAAATAATAACTTTTATCATTCATCAAATCATCACTTATTCGGATAGCTGAAAACACTTTTAACAATGGAAAAGTCATTGATTTTGCAAAACATGTATTAATTGTAAGGCCTGTTATAATATTTAGTCCAATTGTACGAATAAAAGAAGTTTTTCCAGACATATTTGAGCCTGTAAGAAGTATAGATTTTTCATCAATTTCAATACTATTAATTGTACAATTTAAAATTAGGGGATGACTAATATCATTAGCAATAATTTTTTCACCATCATTAATAGTTGGTATACAAAATGATTCAATTCCTTTTCTCAAAGATGCTATGGAAATCAGCATATCAATATGCCCAACAAACTTAAAAACACATTCTATTTCTTCTCTTTTTGTATCTAATTTTTTTAAAACGCTAAATAGTACGAGTGGTTCAAGTAGAAAAATTGTTTTTAAAGTCTCAAGAATCACCCAAATAAAAATTCCAAACTCACCTTGTAAAGTAGATTCAATTTGAAAGAA
>NZ_JBHTIV010000002.1:0-295099 GCF_042677225.1 Psychroflexus salinarum | reverse complement strand
CGAAAAAAGATTGTTGATGAAAAGTACTTTTCATCAACAATCAATTACTATTTTTAATAATGAAATTAATGTTTAATAACGGTCAACTTTAATCAGGGAAGTTCATAAAAACATTCAACCCTTACAAGTATATTAGATTTAGGACCTATTCTTAAAAGGAATAGGTCTTTCTTTTTTCAGTAATCGTATTTTTGCAGTCTTAAGTTAATGGGTAACCTTTTGAATAAAAAATTAATAATAGCAGTACTGTTTGCTTTTGTTGCAAGTTTCGGTTCATCAGCTCAGAATGGTTTAGGATTTTGCCAGGGAAATTCTGGAGATGCCATTTTTAAAGAAGATTTTGGACAGGGAACACAAAACGGACCAGCATTACCTCCAGGTACGACTACATACGAATTTGTTAATGGGAACAATCCTGACGATGGTCAGTATACCATCACTAACAGCACGTTTGACTTTGGTTGGAATCTCCCCCAGGATCATACGCCAAATGACGAAAATGGTAAAGCTCTCGTTATAAATGCAGATTTTACACCAGGGGAATTTTTTAAAACAACTATCAACAACCTTTGTGTTAATAATTCTTATGAATTTTCTGCCTGGCTTATAAACATCTTACCAGCTTCAGGTTGCGAGGGGAACGGGATCCCTGTTAATGTCAAATTTCAGATTTGGGATGAAACCAATACCACAATTTTGGCTGAAGGCGATACTGGAAATATTTATGGAGCGAGCTCTCCAGTATGGGATCAGTTTGCTTTAACTTTCACTACACAACCAGGGCAAAACTCTGTCATTTTAAAGATGTTAAATAATGGAGAAGGCGGGTGTGGGAATGATTTGGCCATAGATGATATCGTATTTAAATCCTGTGGTGATTTTACTGAAATCATTAGTCAAAATGGTGAAACAAATATCCAGCTCTGTGAAGATGAATCCTTAACAAATCTCACTTTAGAAGCCAGTCCTGATTTTAGTATTTATGAATCGCCAAATTATCAGTGGCAAAACAGTCAAGATGGTGACAACTGGTCTAATATTCCTGGTGAAACAAATAATCAATTGGTAATTCCACAAATTAACAGTGATCAATTTTATAGAGCGCTTGTAGCTGAAGATTTTACCAATGTAAATAGCACTGCTTGCAATAGTATTTCTTCTGTTTTTGAGGTAAATCAAATTGAATTTAAAGATCCGGTAAGTAATGGTGATGTATATAGTTGCGGAGGAGAAATAAGAAGTATTGAAGTACAAACCAATTCAGATATAAGTGTGAACTGGTATGATAGTCCTACTGGAGGAATTCTTTTGGCAGAAAACACCTTCGTCTATGAGCCAGAAAGCAATGGAACTTATTTTGCGGAAGCAACAACTATTCAAGGAAATTGTATAAATCCTAACCGTATAGCTATTCAATATACTGATTTTGAAACTCCTGAACTTTTTGATGAAACCATAAAAATTTGTATAGGTGAAAGTGTGAATTTAAGTGAGAGCTTTGAAAATGTTGATTATCTATGGAGTAATGGAGAGACAAGTAATTCTATTGAGGTTAATAGCGCTGGAGTTTATGGCCTTCAATTGACTACAGAAGATAATTGTGTAGTTTCCAAAAGTTTTACTGTTGAAAACTTTACAAATCCAATCATCTCAAATGTTTCTAAAATTGACAATTCATTAGTTATTGAATTAGCTTCAGAAGGAGATTTCAGCTACTCAATAGATGGAAACAATTATCAAAATCAACCTGTTTTTTATAATTTATCAGGAGGCTTATATACAGTATATGTTCGTGAAAATAATGGCTGTAAAATAGTTACAAAAGAATTTTTATATATTGAGATTCCAAAATTTTTCACACCAAATAGTGACCAAATTAATGATGAATTTCAGATTGGAGGTGATATTTTTTTTGATGACTTTGAAATAATGATTTTTGACAGATTTGGAAAAATATTGATTCAAAGTAATAAGGCACCTTTCCAATGGGATGGTACTTACAACGGGAGAAAAATGCCTCCAGACGATTATTGGTATCGTATCAAAATAAATGACAAAACCTACAGCGGAAATATTTCATTAATTCGCTAAGCTTAACTCGCCAATAATTTTTCGTTAATTTAATATATGTTTATAAATAAAATCGGTCCTGTAATTTGAACTTGCAAATAAAAAATTATGTTTGGACTATTCAAAAAGAAAACAGATTTAGAAAAACTTCAAGAAGAATATAAAAAACTTCAAAAAGAAGCTTTTGATTTGTCAAAAAGCAACCGACAGAAATCTGATGCTAAACTTAAAGAAGCGGACGATGTAAGCAAGAAAATAGATGAACTAAGAGCTAAAGAAAACTAGCGCATCAATTTTACGAGCAATTCTTTTAATAAGTCACCATTTGAAATTTGATTGGATTTTACACCTTTACCTTTCATATCGACTTCACGGATTAAAGCTATAGCTTGACTTGCTTTTTTCATAGAGTATTTTTGTGCCGCAAAACTGTAATCTTTTACAAAAAAAGGATTTACTCCCAAAGCTCTTCCAGCAGCGTTTTGAGACTTGTCTTTTAGTGCATGATATCTCAAAAGCTTATTAAAAAATGAATTGAGTTGCGCTATTGTAAGTACTATTGGATGGTTTTTTGAGTTTTGAGAAAAATATGATACAATCTGTTGAGCTTTAACTTCATCTTTAACCCCAATTGCTTTAGTCAATTCAAAATTATTAAAATCTTTACTTATTCCTATATTTTCCTCAATGAGTTCGGGTGTAATTTTTGAACCTTTAGGCAGCACATGCTGAAGCTTTTCAAGCTCTTTATAAATATGAGAAAGGTTATTTCCTAAAAATTCGACTAGCATTTCTGAAGCTTTTGGAGCTATTGTATATCCAGAAGCATGAAGTGTTTCTGAAATCCATTGGGGAACCTGGTTATCATAAAGAGGTTTTGTTTCAAAGTAAACTGCTTTCTTTTTCAGCGACTTAGTTACTTTCAATCGACCATCCATTTTTTTGTATTTCACACAAAAAACTAAAATGGTGTTTTCTTGAGGTTGTTCAACATAAGAAGACAAACTATCTAAGGTTTTCATCAAAGATTGAGCTTCCCTCACAATAATAACCCTATGGTCTGCCATCATTGGGTATTGTTTAGCTTGGCCTACTATATCATCTATAGTAACGTCTTTACCATATAAAATACTTTGATTGAAAGCTTTTTCTTCTTCAGAGAGAACAGTTTCCTCAATTTTATCAGCAATAAGGTCAACAAAAAAAGTCTCCTTCTCTCCTACCAAGAAATAAATAGGAGAAAATTTACGCTGATCGAGGTCTGAAAGTATAGATTTAAAATCCTTCATAGGCTAAGCTTCAATTTGATTCAATTTCGTTTCTTTGAATTATGCAAAAATTGAATTTTCCAGAATATTCATTTAAGCTCAAAAGTAAAGAAAATAAGCCTGTTATATTTTCTATTTTGAGGAAAAAATATCTTGTGCTGACTCCTGAAGAATGGGTCAGGCAACACTGCGTTCGTTTTTTAATCTTAGAAAAAAATTACTCTAAAGATTTACTGAATGAAGAGCGCCAAATCGAAATTAACGGTATTTTGAAGCGTTATGATGTGGTTGCATTTTCACCTAATGGTAAAATCAATCTTATTGTAGAATGCAAAGCACCTAAAGTGACTATTACACAAGATACTTTCGATCAAATTGCTAGATATAACATGGCATTAAAAGCAGATTATTTGATGATTACTAATGGTATCAATCATTACTTTTGCCAGATGGATTATAATAAAGAAACCTATGTTTTTTTAGAAACTTTGCCCTCATATTAAATAAATGGAAGTAGCAGTTATTATTTTAAATTGGAACGGAAGAAAACTATTAGAAAAATATCTTCCTTCTGTCATTACTCATTCTGAAAATGCAAAAATTTATGTTGCAGATAATGCCTCTTCGGATGACTCTTTAGAATTTTTAGCAAAACAATTTCCAGAAATAATTATTTTAAAAAACACTACAAACCTAGGTTTTGCAGGAGGCTACAATGAAGCTTTAAAATATGTAGAAGAAGAAGTTTATGTCTTATTAAATAATGATGTCGAAGTTACTCAAGGATGGCTTACTGGGATATTATCTTTATTTGAGACCTCCAAAAAAATTGCAGCGATCCAACCAAAGATAAAGTCAATCCAAAATCCTACAAAATTTGATTATGCTGGAGCTGCAGGAGGTTTTATAGATGCCATAGGATATCCTTATTGTAGAGGACGTATTTTTGATCACATTGAAGAAGATAAAGGACAGTACGATACAGATATTGAAATTTTTTGGGCTAGCGGTGCCTGTTTTGCCATTCGTAAAAACTGTTTTAGAAAAGCTAAAGGATTTGATGAAAGTTACTTTGCACATCAAGAAGAGATTGATTTGTGCTGGAGGCTGAAAAACTTAGGATATTCTATTTGGTGTGCTTCAAAGAGTGAAGTTTACCACCAAGGCGGAGGAACATTATCAGGTTCAAGTCCAAAAAAAACATTTTTAAATTTCCGAAACTCATTAAATACACTTTTAAAAAATTCAAAGAAAAATCCACTGCCTATCATTTTACTCAGGATGATTCTGGATGGCTTAGCTGCATTACGTTTTATATTTAATGGGCAACTTTTACACTTTTTTGCTATATTTAAAGCACATATAAGTTTTTATAGTCTTATTCCTAAAATGTTAAAACAGAGAAAACGGATAGAAAAAAAACAGCAGGAATTCATTATAAATAGCATAGTTTGGCATAGCTTTGTTTTAAATATAAAAAGCTATAATGCATTAAAAAACGACAATAAATAATTGTTAAGTCGTTTATTAATTAACTAGTAGAAACTAAATTTGTATAACTAAAATTAAACGTAAAATGAAAAAATTATTTGCTATTGCAATTACAGGTGTTTTGATGACGTCTTGTGTTTCCAACAAGAAATTTGCGGAAATGGAAGATAAATATCAATCCACTCAAGATCAATTAAAAACAGCTGAAATGAAACTTTCTGCTTGTGAAGATGATAAGAAATCTATAAGAGCTTCTTATGAAAGTCAGATTAAAACACTTCAAAATACAAATGCAGCTCTTCTAGATACTCAAGGAGATATTGTAACTATTTCTAAGAAAGGTGCTGAAAATCTAGAGCGTTCTTTAGAAAGCATGCAGGAAAAAGATCTACAGATTAAAACCATGCGTGATGCTATCAATAGAAAGGATAGTGTAACACTCGCTTTAGTTACGAGTTTGAAAGGAGCACTAAGTGATGTAAATGACGAAGACATCCAGATTAACGTAGAAAAAGGTGTTGTCTTTGTTTCTATTTCTGACAAATTATTGTTTGGAAGTGGGCAGTATAAAGTAACAGATGAAGCTAAAAGAGTTCTTGCTAAAGTAGCTAAAGTTGTCAATGATAAGAAAGATTTTGAATTTATGGTTGAAGGTCATACTGATACGGATCCTATTTCAAGAACTAATATTGAAGACAATTGGGACTTAAGTACTAAAAGAGCTACAGCTGTCGTAAGAATTTTACAAAATGAGTATGGTGTAAATCCAGCAAGAATGACTGCAGCAGGACGTGGTGAATTCCAGCCAGTTGCAAGTAATGATACTGCAGCAGGAAAAGCTAAAAATAGAAGAACTAGAATAGTCGTTCTTCCTAAATTAGATCAATTCTTTGGAATGATTGAAGAAGGGATGAAAAATGCTAAATAACTTAGCATAATCCAATTTTTGAAGCCCCATTTACTTGGGGCTTTTTTATTAAATAAATTTGAAAAGATTAGTTGTTTAAAAGAAGATTATTTCTATATTTGCACTCGCAAAATAGGTCGCGTAGCTCAGTTGGATAGAGCATCTGCCTTCTAAGCAGACGGTCACAGGTTCGAATCCTGTCGCGATCACATTTTTCTCAAAACCACATCGATATGATGTGGTTTTTTGTTTTAAACTTCTGAGTTTTCCACTAATTGTATTTTAAACTATAAACCCTACTCTTTTAATTTAAAATGTCTAAAAGTTGCTTAATTCAAGTTAATTTTTCCTTAGTCGCTTTATCTTAAGTTTTATTTCAAGAATTATGTATTAAATTTAGAATTGATTTGTAAAATATTTTAACCAAATAAAGATTATGAAAAAGCTATTTTTAAGTTTCTTATTAGTTTCAATAAGCTTTGTTGGATTTGCACAAGATATAAGTCTGAAAGTGATTGTTGAGGGTATTGAAGAGCAGAAAGGAACTATTTACCTTTCTATTCATGATAATGAAGAAAGCTTTCCTAGCGATAACGATAAAGCTGTAAGTACTGGACAGATTACAGGATTTGGTTCTACAGCAGAATATACATTTGAAAATTTGAGCAAAGGTGTATATGCCGTTTCAGTTTTCCAAGACTTAAATGGAAATGCAAAAATGGACACTAATTTTATTGGAATACCAAAAGAGCCAGTAGGAGCATCAAAGTTGACATCTTTTGGAAGACCTAAATTTTCAAAGTGTAAATTTATTTTGAGTGAAAATTCAACAATAAGTATAGAGTATATAAATTAAAAAATTACTCTATTGATTTGGTTTAAAGAAATCACCACAATAGAGTAATGTGATAGTATTTAATACAAATTTCTTTTATGTTTTTTGAATTTAATCTCATACTCACTCTCGTTTGCATACTTTACTATTCCTCTGGTAATATGATCTAGTTCATTTGCAGCTTCTTTCAAAAATGAAATAGTTTTATAATTAGTTTCGCTTTGCAAATTTTCAATATTCAACAAATTTGATAAGCCAAGAATATTAGCAACAGGTTTTCTGAGTTCATGAGAATGCTTCCATGCTATTTTTTTAAAAGCATTGTTTTGATTAACAATTGTATCTTGATTTTCTTTAGCTACTGTCAAGTCTTCCAGAATAACAATAACGTTTAGATTATCGTTATCGTAAAAGCTATTTAAGCTTATTCCTACAGTTACATTTTCATCTTTCTTATTTACAAAATTCAAAAAGTGATTCACTCTCATTTTTTTAGCACTATCGTCAATATATTGGCTAAAGAGTTTGTTGTAATCCTTCACTTTATCTTTGTGAAAAAGAATTTCTAACTTTTCACCTAAAATTTCTTTAGGCGAATATCCAAAAATATTCTCAAATTCATTATTTACATATATTATGTAACTTTGTTCACATAAGATAAGTAATGGGTGGGGAATTGCCTCTATAGTCTTTGTCAGTTTAGTTTGAGACTCCTTAAATTTCATATTATTATGTTGAGGGCCTGTAATATCAAATCCAACACACAATATACCAATGGGTTGAAGGTTTTCGTCACTCAATACGGAAGACTCCCACTGGGTCCAATTATAACCTTTTTTATCTTTTAAAGGTTTTCTTATTTCTACAGGAAAACACTCAAATGGATGTTCAAAGCATTTATTTACTAATGCCTCCATTTTTGCCTTTTCATCAGGATGCATTGTTATCGCTGAAGATTTTCCAACAAACTCATGTGTTATGAAAGAGAATCGATTTTTGAATGTTTCATTTACATAAGCATAGTTACCTTTTAGATCGGTTACTACGACATCATAGATTTTAGAATTTTTGAGAGAATGAGGTATTTTATTGATAAGAATATCATCTTGCATTTATTTTTGTTTAGATAAGTGACCGCTCACTAATTGTTAAACAAATGTAAATAATAATGTAATCGTAGCAATGACAGACAACAAAAAATTATGATATTAAAACTTTATAAGCGTAGTAATTAAATAGTAAAAAAATAAAAATTTTACAATGTTAATTGTCACTCAGAAATTTAGTTGGATAGGCTTCAGAATATGGAGACCATATTTCATAAATCGGCTGACCTTTGGAACTTTGACCTCTGTGATGCCATCTGCCATTGATAACTTCATATTCAAAGTCAAGTTCATCTCCTACTCTGGTCTTATTTTTAGAAAAGAAGCCTATGTCTTCTATATAAATACCCTCTTCTGCTGAATAGTTACCTCCTCCAGTGGCATTAAAAGTTTTTGTAGCCGAATTGAAAGCTACCCACTGAAAACGATTCCCATTCAAGATTTTGATAGTTCGTCGATCACCAGGGGTCATTGTATTCATTTTATCCCCTCTTTTTCTTCCTGTAATTACCCAGTTTCCAGTTAATTCATCTTCTTCATCAGATAGTCTTTTCCATATTTTTATATGTTCAGCATCAGATATTTCAACCTTATCATCACTGAGCCAGGAGAGCTTGTATTCTCTTTCCTCATTAATTTTGGAATTATCGTAGGTGTCATAATCTCTTTTTTCTATGAGAGTATTTCCATCAATTTTGTATTCCCCACCAGCTGCTCCAAGAAATGAATTGTCTTCTAGCTTCTTAGATCCTAAGGAGAAATAGCCATCTACCACAATTTTTACAACTTCTCTGTTGGTAATTTTTTCATCGTTTAGACTAATAAGTTGCCATGAACCTTCAAATGATTGCGCTAAACTTAAGTTGGCTACTAAAATTATAAAAGAAAATAGGATTGTTTTCATTTTGACTGATTTTGTGTTTATATAGTTGACTATTCATGAAATTTTGATTAAAAATAATCTTTTTATTTCAGATAAGTTTCTAAATTGGATTTAGCTTATTTATTCAGTTTAGTTTACACCTCTAGACGTTATCATAATTACTATCTTGATATTTAAGCTTAGTATCTAAAATCAAAAACTCTAATTGTATCAAATTCAGAAATGAAAATTAGTTACAAAATTGAGCTGATGAAAGTTACTTCTATTGAAAAATAATTCAGGCTGATTTTCGTTTTTGTTTTCTCTGTAGACCCATAGTAAATCAAAACTTAAACCCTTAAAAAACCCTTTTGGACTGTAGGTAAATTGTGTATTGAATTGTCGTGTACTGTCTATGTTATACTTATTGAGATGAAAATCTCCTACTTCTGCACCACTTAAATCTTGATAATTGAAGCCAATTTTTAGATTTGGATTTATAAAATGATAATCTATCCTGAAGGTAAAAACATCAACTCCTCCAAGGCCTTCTAATCTAGACCTTGGCATAGACGTATAAAAATTATCTCTTCCTATTTCCTTTGGAAATAGAAACCTGCCGGTGTCCATTGCATGAGTATAAGCTAAACTTACCTCCCATGGTGTATTGAACCATGATAATTTCGTGCTGAAAATATTGGCTCGCTCATCTGGTTGTAGATATCTATTTTCAAAATTTAGCTGATCGCCAAAGTCTAGCGGTCTTGAGTGTGCATATTGAATCCCAATTTTATAGGATTGAAATGTAAGGTCTACCTCCAACCAAGAAATGTTGCTGATTTTATCAAAAAGAAAATTATAAAAATGAAAATTTAAATTATCACCTTTAATACCATAACTCACAACTGAAATACCATTACTTGGATAGAAATTTCTATAACTGGCTAGTTCTCCGTTAGGCTGAAATCCTTGATTTACAAGCCCAAATACATCTTTGAAATCGAACCAATCATATGAAGCTCTTGGTGATACTCTGTTGAGCCAACCCAAATCCAAACTGTGAGAGGAATCAAAATTGAGATGCATCCAAGCGCCGGAATGCGCAAATCTATTCATCCGTCCATCACTCGCATTTATGATTCTCGTATATTCTGTTTTAATCTTTCCGTAGGATAAATAATTATTCCCTACTTGATACTTTAGATAAAGCTCATCCAACCTTACTAAATGATTGAATTCTCCTTTATTGAAAACGTCGTAAAGTTCAAACTCCCACTTATCACCCCTCTCAACAACAGGATCAATACTTTTCAAATCACTACCAATAGTTTTGTAAGTAAAACTTGCCTGGATTCCAGCTTGAAATCCTTTGAATGACTCTGTTTTAAAATTAATGACACCCCCAGATGCATTTGTAGAATAATTCTGAAGACTACCTCGATTGTACGTAGCCATTGTAAAATTTCGAATTCTACCCTTTAACGTAGAATTTTTGAAGTAATTTTCAATACGAGATTGTCTTTCATCTTCAACTCCATTTTGCGCATTACTAGTCGCAATGCAGGCAAGAAAAAGAATTAAAAATAAATTAGTTTTCAATTTGGTTGAGAAGTTTTTGCTAATTCACAAAAGTAAATATCTACTGTGATTTTAAGTGTAACGTGTGTTACCCATATTGACCTCAACTAGACATAAAAGATTCCAAAATCTTATTTATAGAGTTCTCATCATCCAGTCCTTAATATATTTTAAAACTTCTGGAGACATGGTTTGTTCAATTGTTCCATATTCTGCACTGTCGCCTGTTTCACTTTCTTGGAAAAGATGATTTAATCCCTCAAATTCTTTTATTTCAATCTTTTCGTTGCCTCCTTTTTTCACTGCAAGTTCAATGGCCTCTAAATTTTCTTTTGAAGACACCTGGAAATCATTGGTTCCACCTATAGCCAGGACTGGACAGTCTACCAAACTTAGATATTGAGAAGGCCTATTTCTTAAAAGACCCAATATTTCTTTTGATAACACTTGCTCTACAATAGCCTTCAATTCTTTTTCCATCATCACATCTGCATAATTTTCTTTCATAAATTGAATAAGTTCAACTTCAAACTGTTTGCCTGTCGCGCTGCTTGTTCTTATAAATTTAAAGGTATTTTCAAAAATTTCATTAGACTGTTCTACCTGAGTATCATTCAATCCTCTGATTTTTAGAAAGTCTGCTCTTTGTTTCAGCATCATTTTATCACCATCAATGCCTGGTGCTGCAAGTAAGATCAAAAATGAAATATCTTCTTTTACAGCCAGTCTTGGGGCAACAACTCCTCCAATGCTATGTCCTAAAAGACCTATTTTTTCTGAATTTATATCGTCCCTAACTTTCAAAAAATCATAAGCAGATTTAACATCAGTTATAAAATCTTCAAGTTCGGCTTTTAGAAATTCACCTTCAGACTCTCCGACGCCACGTTCATCAAACCTGAAAACACCTACTCCGCTTTGAGTTAACTCATGAGCCAATAGTAAAAAAGGCTTATGCCTCAAAATTGTACTATTACGGTCTTGAGGTCCGGTCCCGCTTATAAGAATCACAACTGGAAATTCCCCTTCTTTTTTTGGCAAAGTAAGTGTTCCAGCCAGATCTATGCTATCTTTTGCATTTGTAAAGACCACATCTTCCACATAATAATCAAAAGGTGGCTGTGGTTCTTGTGGTCTTTCTAATTTAGTATTTCCACGGGAGAGGTTTAATTTCAAAGACATTCCATTTTGAATAAAATTCCCAGCAATAGTATCCTTTGTAGACCATTTTCCCTTATATTTTGCTCTTAAAGTTTCTATATCGATTGTCAATAAAGAATCTGCTAAAGAGGTGGAGGTGGTTTTTAAATCACTAAGGTTTTGAGCAGGAGAGCTAATCAAAGATTGGTATTTTCCTTCACTTTTATAAATTTTGAAATTAATAACGAGTGATGTTCCTGCAAAGTTCAATTCACCGGTCCAGTCCCCAGAGATATCTTGGGCATAGTTAGTGAAAGAAATTAGCAAAGAGAATAGAATGATGTAAAAAAATTTCATAGTAGTAAGTATAGGTTGATTTGTAAGGTATATTTTTTAAAATTCCTTCGACTCTCCATCTTCAGGAATCCAGACTTTATGATTTAGTTTTTGTTCTTTGAATTTCGATTTCAATTCTGCACGTGTAGTTGGACAATGATTCAAAGCTTCAAGATGATTACAAATAGTCGTTCCAAAATTTAAATTCGTGAACCTTACAATATCTTCTTCGGTCATCAAAATAGGCTCATATTGATCCAGCTGTGCAGATCCACAAGCAATCACTGAAATTTCAGGTTCATAGTTAACCAAAACTCTGGCAACCTCATCTGTAAAAATAGTGTCAGATGCCAAATACAAACTTGGCTCATTAGGCAACTCAATATAAAAACCCATCACATTTCCCATCAACTCCGCAACTTCTCCATATCCATGTTGAGCAGGAATTCCTTCTATTTTTCCACCCAAAAAAGCCTCTGGCTGATGATAATTTAATTCCTGTACAACCCTCAGACCTTTGTCTTTTAGATTTTTCGCATCCAAAACACTACAGGTTACCGCAAGATTATTCTCTTTTATAAACTTTATTCCAGCTTCATCTAGGTGGTCTGCATGTTGATGAGAAATTAAAACCTGAGTTGTTTTTGCAAGTTTATATTTAGCATTGGGTAACTGAACCAAGGGATTTCGTTGAGGAGGAAAACGTTCTTTGGTAAACGCTTCAATAGTTCCCACCTCGCCAAGCATTGGGTCTACCAAGATGAAATCAGTTTCAGTTTCAATTACGACTGTAGCATTTCGGAGATGATGATATATCATTATTCTGAATTTGTTTTAAATTGACTTGTTGCTCAAAGATAATTCAACTTTTATTATAAAGATAAGTTGATGCTATTGCTTTTATTTGCAGAAAAATTGAAAGATGTCGATAAGTATAAAAGCTATTGGTTCCTCTGAAGTTGAATCTCTAGCAAAACTAAGTCAAGCCACTTTTATAGAATCTCATGGGCATAGCGCCGAAGCTTCAGATATTGAAAATTACGTTGACTTTCATTTCAATATAGAAGAACTTTCAAAAGCCCTTAATGATCCTAATATTCATTTCAATAAAATATATTTCAATAACCAACTTGCTGGTTATTCCAAACTTATTTTAGATAAACCTCAACCCTTCACAGACATCACACCTATCGCCAAATTTGAAAGGCTTTATCTTTTAAAAGATTTCTACGGACTTGGTTTAGGCGAAGAACTTTTGAAACATAATATAGAAATCGCAAGAAACCATCAACAAAGAGCTTTTTGGCTATTTGTCTGGACCGAAAATAAAAAAGGACTCAAGTTTTACACTAAAAATGATTTTAAAATCATCGGTGAACATGATTTCAAGATCAGTGACAAACATTCCAACCCCAATTATGTGATGTTGAAAATGATTTAGTTTACG
The DNA here is from genome assembly GCF_042677225.1 of Psychroflexus salinarum. Taxonomy (NCBI): domain Bacteria; kingdom Pseudomonadati; phylum Bacteroidota; class Flavobacteriia; order Flavobacteriales; family Flavobacteriaceae; genus Psychroflexus; species Psychroflexus salinarum. The sequence continues at coordinate 282,059 of NZ_JBHTIV010000002.1, read as the reverse complement.
GCGTTCTGTTTTACATATAATAAACCGTGAAATATGAATACTCCACGGCTCATTCTATTTCATTTAGATTTTTATTTTTTATCATAACCTTCTGGTCGCTTCCACCTCACTGGAGCTTCAGGCTCTGGTTCCATTTTAAATTCTTCAGTTTCCAGCAACTTCAAAGCTTCCTGTACTGCTTTTTCCAACTGTGCATCTCTGCCTTGCAAAGCCATTTTAGGTTCATCAATCACTTCAATATCTGGTGCTACACCTTCACCTTCTACAGCCCATTCTCCATCAGTATCATAAAAACCTCCTCTTGGTGCCACCATTCTACCGCCATCAATAAATTGAGGCGTATCCCAGGTCCCCACAAGTCCGCCCCAGGTGCGAGTTCCTACCAAAGGACCGATGTCTTTTTTCTTGAACATGTAAGGTAGTAAATCTCCACCGGAACCAGCTCTTTCATTGATAATCATCACTTTTGGCCCCCAAATTCCTGCTAAAGGTGAAGTCCAAGGTCTGTTATCTCCTGCCTTACTGTTGAAGTAACCAATAGGTTCACGGGTCATAATATCTATCATATAATCTGCAGCAGAACCACCTCCGTTGTTTCTTTCATCTAAAACAACTCCTTTTTTATCTTGCTGTGAGAAATAATAACGATTGAAGCTTGTAAACCCTGGCTGACTTGTATTAGGGATATACACATATGCCAGTTTTCCATCGGACATTTCATCAACCTTTCTTCTGTTGCTTTCTACCCATTCTATATACCTAAGTCCATTTTCTCTTCTGACGGGTTTGACATATACAAGTTCTGCTCCAGATAATGAAGCCTTACTGTTTACCATCAAAGAAACTGTTCTTCCAGCAGTTTGTGCGAAGTGTTCATAAATATTATCATCGGCAGTAATGCTTCTACCGTTCACTTCCAAAATATAATCTCCTTCTTTTATCTTTTGGCCGGTTAGACCTAAAGGAGCTTCAATATCAGGATTCCACTTCTCTCCGTCATATACTTTGGTAATTTTATAATGCCCGTTTTCAATTTTATAATCAGCGCCAAGCAAACCTACAGGAACTCTTTCCACATCTGGCATATCTCCACCAGAAACATAAGAATGACCAATGGCTACTTCACCGCTTAAGATATCAACTAAGTAATTCAAATCTGTTCTATGATGCACATGCTCAACCCAAGGCTGATACCAACTGTACACCTTGTCCCATGGAGCACCGTGTACATTGTCCACATATAGAAAATCACGCATAAATCTCCAGCCTTCTTTGAAAATCTGGGCATACTCAGCTTTTGGATTTACATTCATTTTAGCCGAAATTGAAATTTTATCCTCTGGTTTTACTTTTCCTTTGGTATCGGTTATGTTCCAACTTCCATCTTTTTGAATTAGTGTAAAATCACCATTTTTGGAGAGTACCATTTGGCTAACCCCTTCTTCAAAATCTTCAGCTTTTTCTTCCTTTACATCATAGTTATGAACTTTTAATCCATCTTTATTAGGAATTGATTCTGCTATGTATAGCTTTTGTTCTTGGGAACTTCTGATAAATTGATAATTCCTTGCTGGTAATTTTAAGGCAACAACTCTGTCTTGAATATTATCAAAATCAATATTTACGATTTTGGTTTCTTCTTTTTTATCATTCTCCTTTTTGTTTTTATCGTCCTCATCTTCGGCTTTCTTTGCTTCCTCTTCATCGCTTTCTGGCAAGTTTGGAGCCTTCCCATCAGCGCTTAAAACGACTGTATATAAACTTCTTGTAACTGAGGGATCATAAGAACTCATGTCCAACCAGCCTGTATTTAAACCATAGTCTGTACTTGCTAAGAAATACAAATAGTCTCCAGACTGATCCCATTGTGGTGAAGTAGCATCTGCCAAAGGATCCGACACTTGATGTGTTTTTCCAGATTCGATGTCATAGACGAAAATAGCTTTGAAATGGCTGTTTTGCTGTTTTTCATAAGCAATAAAACGACTGTCTGGTGAAAAGTTGGGATTCATTGTCCTATTAGGATGTGCAAAGCCGTCAGTATCTACTTTTTTGACTTTTCCATTTTCTAAATTGATATACCACAAGTTATAATCAGTGTCAGTGTAGCTGATCAGTTTTCCATCTGGTGACCAATCTGGAGTGAAGTAGAATGTTGGATTTTTTAGAGCATAAGATTTTTGGTTGTCCCCAAATTGATCTGCAACTACCATTTGATATTCTCCACTTTCGTCTGAAAACCAGGCAATTTTATCTCCTTTTGGTGACCAAATCGGAAACCTGTCGGCAACTCCACTACTCTGAGTTATGTTTCTCCAGCTTCCTTCCTCTTTTGGAAACGTAAATATGTCTCCTCTATGTTCAAAAACAGCTCTTTTACCATTTGGTGAAAGATTCGGATTGCTCACATTTCCTCCGTTTACATCTTCCCATCTTTCTCTGCTAAAATTCAAATCACTAGCTACATTTATTTTTAATTGTTGGGCTGATTTGTCATTCGTATTTAAGGTGTGTAAATATCCCCCTTGTTCGTAAACAATTTGATCTCCGAAGGCATCTAAACTTTTGACATCAAATTTTTTATGAAAAGTGATTTGTTCTTCTTCTTTAGATTTTAAATCATAACTCCAGATATTACTCACATAATCCCTTTCTGATAAGTAATATACTTTTTCTCCAACCCAAACCGGGTCTAGATGTCTCTCCCTGTCTAACTGGGGTGTTCTGGTCAATTCCTGGTTTTTCAAATTCAAAATCCAAATCGGCATAGCCTGTCCACCTCGGTAATTTCTCCACTCGGGATCCCATGAAGTAATAGGAGTATAAGCTAAATAATCCCCATTTGGAGACACTTCTCCATAAGCCGCTCTAATGTCTACCAAAGGCTGCGGAAAACTCCCTTCAGTTGATACAGTAAATAATTGTGAAGTTTGAGTAGGATGTGATTTTCTACCAGTTCGAAATAGTATTTCACCAGAAGGTGTCCAGCCTTGCACAATATCACCTCCAGGGTGATAAGTCAATCTTTTTGGCGTTCCTCCATCAGCAGGAATTACATAAACATCTGTATTGCCATCATATTCTGCACTAAAAGCAATCCATTTTCCATCATCAGAAAAGTGCGGTGAAGATTCATAGCCTTCATAGGTTGTCAGTCGAATCGCATCACCGCCAGAAAGTGGTGCTTTCCACAAATCATTAGCATAAACAAAAACCACATCTTCAGCCGATAAAGTTGGCTGTCTTAAGAGCATGGTCCCTTGACTAAATGATTCAAAAGAAATAAAAACAATCAATAGTAATAAATATATTTTTTTCATGCGAACTTGTTTAAAATATTAAACGTTGAATTTATAAAAAAATTAAATTAATCTGAGATATTAATATTTGATTTTAGATCATCTAAATTTTAACTAATTGGTTTTAAATAAATATATTGGTTAAAACCAAAATAATTTGTTGTTGAAATCATTAGTTTCATCTAGATTAGTTGAATAATAAAACCTAAATCAATGAGTATCTTAAGAATTATTTTTGCAATCATACTTCCACCATTGGGAGTTTTCCTTACAATAGGAATTCGACCTGCTTTTTGGCTCAATATCTTACTTACTATTTTAGGCTTTATCCCTGGCATTATTCACGCCATTTGGATAATTGCTAAAAACGACAAATAACTTCAATGATTACTACCGTCATTATTTGGCAAATCCTGATGTCCATTTTTGCATTTGTGACTTTGTTCAAAATAGATCATTGGATAGTGAGACTGTTTGATTTTCCTAAAGTTCAATTATTGGTATTAAGCCTATTTGGTTTGTTTGCTGGTATGGTTTACTTTAACTTTAGTAGTCTTTTTCAATGGATTGGAACAGGTTCGGTATTGTTCGCCATCTTCTTTCATATTAAAAAAATACTTCCTTATACCTCATTTTTAAAAAAAGAAGTCTTGAGAACTACTCCAGATAGTTCCTCAAATTGTGTGAGTTTAATGGCAAGCAATGTACTGATGTCTAACACTCATTATGATAAGTTACTTCGTCAAATTAAAAAATACCAGCCTGATATTTTACTGACTTTAGAAAGCAATAATGATTGGGAAAAAGCGCTTCAATCGATCGAAAATGAATATCCGTTTACGGTAAAAATCCCACAAGATAACTTCTACGGAATGCATTTATATTCTAAAATAGAATTGCAAGATGTGAAAATAAACTACCTTTTAAAAGATGATATACCTTCAATCGAAGCTTATTTAAGATTGGATGAACAACATAAAATTAAACTCTATGGACTTCATCCTAAACCACCTAGCCCTACAGAAGCAAAAACGTCTACCAAACGAGATGCAGAATTACTGATTGTAGCCAAACGAGTAAAAGGGCTTGATGAACCTGTTATTGTTTTTGGAGATCTCAATGATGTGGCCTGGTCTAGAAGTACGCGTTTGTTTAGAAAAGTAAGTGGATTATTAGATCCTAGAATTGGCCGCGGTCGTTTTAGCACATTTCATGCACAACATAAATTATTGAGGTGGCCACTAGACCATTTGTTCCACAGTAAAGAGTTTAGTTTAAATAGAATTCATGTATTACCAGAAATAGGTTCTGATCATTTTCCGATTTACGCCAAATTAGAATTGACCACTATTGCTGAAGAACGGCAAGAGGAACATGAAGCTGATTCTGAAGGACAAAAACTGGCAGATAAAAAAATTGAAAAGGCATTTACAAAAAACTTCTATGAATACTCAAAATTAAAATCGATGTAGCGTTGTCGTATACTATTCATAAAACTATATTTGTGTTATGGAACATTTTGTTGTCTCAGCCAGAAAATACAGACCTGAAACTTTTGAAGATGTTGTTGGACAAAGAGCAATTACAAATACTCTGCTCAATGCTATCAATAATGATCATCTAGCTCAAGCGCTACTTTTTACAGGGCCTAGAGGTGTTGGAAAAACTTCTTGTGCTAGAATTCTCGCCAAAAAAATAAATCAGGATGCTACTGATGATGAAACTACAGATTTTGCTTTCAATATTTTTGAATTGGATGCAGCTTCCAACAATTCTGTAGATGATATCAGAAACCTTACAGACCAAGTAAGAATCCCCCCACAATCTGGAAAGTATAAAGTCTATATTATAGATGAAGTGCATATGCTTTCTCAAGCAGCTTTTAATGCGTTCTTAAAAACACTGGAAGAACCACCCAAGCATGCTATTTTTATATTAGCAACTACCGAGAAGCACAAAATAATTCCGACAATTTTATCGCGCTGCCAAATTTTCGATTTCAAACGCATTACTGTTGGGGACATCAAGGAACATTTGGCAGAAATTGCTAAAAAAGAAGGTGTCAATGCAGATGAAGATGCTTTGCATATCATAGCTCAAAAAGCAGATGGAGCCATGCGTGATGCCTTGTCTACTTATGATAGGGTTGTTAGCTTTAGCGGAAACAATCTTACCAGAGAAGCAGTTACAGAAAATCTAAACGTTTTAGACTACGAAACTTTTTTTAAGACTACTGATTTATTACTTGAAAACAATATTCCTGAAGCTTTAATTTACTTTAATGAGATCCTGGCCAAAGGTTTTGATGGTCAGCATTTTATTGCTGGTCTCGCCTCTCACTTCAGAGACTTGATGGTTTCCAAAAATCAGCAAACTATTGCTTTACTAGAAGTTGGAGAACGTACGAAATCCAAATATTTCGAACAATCGCAAGCAACGTCTTATACGTTTTTACAAGAAGGAATTGACTTGGCTAATACCTGTGATTTTAACTATAAATTGAGTCAAAACCAGCGTTTACATGTGGAATTGTGTCTCATGAAATTAGCATCTCTCACAGATCCTAATTCAACAGAAAAAAAAAAGATTAAACACAACATCTTAAGTCCAGAAGAGGTTAAAAAAACTTCATCTGGATTTTCTAAATCAACTAATGATCAACCCTCTACTGAAAAGGTTGTCGAAAAAGCTTCAGATAAACGTAAATTTGAAACTGAAGACAAGACTTTAAAACCTTCTCCACCTCAAGACGTTGACAATAAATCAACTGAAGCTATAAGCTCACAAGCTGAAACCACTAAGCCGACAGAGGCAAAATCAGAAGAGAAACAGTTAGCTGAAGAACCACAAGAAAAAATAAAACCCTCGCTAAAAGACCTTCCCAAAAAGGTAAATGGTCTTTCTATAAAGAGTATTCAGGAAAAGAAACGTCTTAAGGAACAGCAAAAAAAAGATAAGCCTGAAGAAGAAAAGTTAACTGCTGAATTTACTGAAGAAGATATGCTCAAAGCATGGAAAGATTACATGCAGGTTTTGAGTGATAATGGAAGTAAAATAGTTGCGTCTGTAATGGGTACGTCTAAGCCCAAACTCGATGGACACGTCATAAAACTGGAACTTCCTAATGAGTCTATGAAATTGAACTTACTTCAAGATCAAGGTGAATTGATGAGGTTTTTGAAAGACAAATTACAGAATACTTTAATAAGTCTTGATATCACGGTGAATCATAAATCTGAAAAGAAGTATGTATACACACCCCGTGAAAAATTTGAAAAATTACGAGATAAAAATCCTAATTTAGAATTACTGAGAACAACTTTTGACCTAGATATATAATTATGCTTGGACTTAAATTACCTACTGACCCAAGATGGGCAAACATTGCTGAAAAAAATATAGATGAAATCTTGATCGATCATGCTTACTGCGAACAGAAAGCTGCATCTACTGCTATCTCATTGATTGTTTCTTTTCCTGAATATACAGAACTTGTAACTGCCATGACGGAATTGGTTCAAGAAGAAATGAGTCATTTTAAAATGGTACACGATTTATTGAAAGAAAAAAATATACCCTTGGGCAGAGACCGCAAAGACGATTATGTAGCAAAACTAGTTACTTTCTTCCCAAAAGGCGGTAGTCGGCAAACTCAGCTTGCTCACAGATTGCTCTATGCAGCCTTGATAGAAGCTAGAAGCTGTGAACGATTCAGACTATTATCTGAAGAATTAAGCGATGAAAAACTAAGACGCTTTTACCGTAAGTTGATGATTAGTGAAGCTAATCACTACACCATGTTTTTAGGTTTTGCAAGACAATATCATAACGTAGAAGAAGTTAACCAAAAATGGTCTGACTTATTGGATTATGAAGCTAAGATTCTACAATCTTTTCAAGATGGGGCTTCAGTCCATGGATGGTAAATCAGTGAAATTTATTGCACAAAAAAAGCCTGAATTTTCATTCAGGCTTTTATATTAATTAAGATGAAAATTTATTCATCAAAAATATTGGAATATTTACCATCAGAGGTTTCAAAAAATTTTCCGTTCACATATCTGTAATGCTTATTTATTTCACTAAATTTTTTCATATCATCAGGATCTAAATTTACATCTTGACTTTTGAAATTTTCTTCTATCCTCTCTTTGTTGGTTGATTTAGGAATTGTGATGACATCACGTTCTAAATGAAATTGAATAAGAACTTGTGCTGGTGTAGCTTTATGTTTTTCTGCAATAGCTTTTACTACTTCATTATCAAGCAAAGTAGGTTCATCATCTGCTTTCATTTCTTCAGTTCTATCCTGACTTCCCAATGGAGAATATGCGGTTACTAGGATGCCATTATCATGACAAAACTTTTTAAGCTCATGTTGATGTAAATACGGATGAGATTCAACTTGATTCATTTCTGGAACGAAATCTGTTTCTTCCATCAAATCACTCAGTCTTTTCTTGCTGAAATTAGAAACCCCTACATGATTAACTAAGTTTTCCTTCTTCAAATCAACCATTGCTTCCCAAGTTTCCTTGAGGGGAACTTCATCTAAAGATAAAAAGTCATCATCTGACTCCGGAAAGCCTTCCAGACCAGATTTGAACGCTACTGGCCAGTGCATAAGATATAAATCTAAATAATCAAGTTGTAAATCTTTAAGTGTTTTTTCTAAAGCTGGCTTTACATCTTCTTTGCGGTGAGCATTGTTCCAGAGTTTTGAGGTGATGAAAACGTTACTCCTTTTGATGTTTCCTTCATCAAAAATTTCTTTTAACCCCTCACCTACCTCTTTTTCATTGCCATAAACGGCTGCACAATCTATGTGCCTGTAACCAATGGTAAGAGCATGTTTTACAGCTTTTTTGACCTCACCTGGCTCAGATTTCCAAGTTCCTAATCCTATCGCGTCTATTTGATCGTTATTATTAAATTTTAAAGTTTTCATGATATTTAGTTTTGTATGAATATAAATTCAAACAAATCAATATCAAATTTGAGAGCTAACTTTAAATTAGATTTAACTTTGAGTCTTAATTCTTCTTGTTTTTGGCACTGTAGCGTCTTTGCTCATTGAGAGATTCATGAGCTTTAATTTCGCTTTCTGGAATAACTTTCAAAAATGAAGGATGTTGTTCTATAGCATATTCAATTTTTTCAATAATACTATTTACATCTTCATTTTCGTAATCTATTTCTAATGGTTCCTTAATAATCATAGATTGAAGAATATTCCTTTTTTTAATACGGATCCCTTTTTTATCAAAAGACCTTCTAAAACCATCTATTACAATAGGTACAACAACAGGTTTATATTTTTTAATTATAAACGCTGTTCCTTTTCTAATAGGCTTCCAAGGCTTTGTTGTACCTTGAGGAAATGTTATTACCCAGCCATCATTAAGAGCTTTACCAATATTGGAAATATCACTCATTTTCACCTGCCGGTTAACGCTTTGTCCATCAGCTCGCCAAGTTCTATCAATACTTACAGAACCTGCATAAGCCAAAACTTTAGGCAAAAGACCTTTTTTCATTGTTTCTGCTGCAGCTACATAATAGATATTTAGTTTTGGATCCCACAAGTAACCAACATTTTTTATATTGTCCACTCTTCCGCTTAAAGAAGCATTGAATACATGATACATTGCGACCACGTCTGCAAAATAGGTCTGGTGGTTGGAAACAAAAAGAACGTTTCTATCTGGCAAATCTTTTATGATAGAAGAACCTTCTATCTGAAGATCATTAAAACCCTGATAGCGTTGATGAGTAAGTCCTCCCATTATCCTTATCAGCCATTTTTTTAAAAATAGATAATGTCCAAAAGGATTTTTCTTGAATAAGCCCATATCTCAAAAAGTTGATTACAAATATACGGTTTTATAGACTTATCTTAATCTTGAGAAGAGTTCTCTTATTTCGCTTAAAATCATTGCGGTAGCTCCCCATACCACATGACCCTCAAAATTGTAAGCTGGCACTTCTACATTTTTAGCATAAGAGGCGTCTATAATTTCCTTTTTAAAATTGGATTTATCAAGACAAATAGAGAGTGGAAGTTCTATAAGATTTTCTACTTCACTTTCTTGTAAAACAAAAATAGGCTCAAAATCTATGATGCTTAGAAAAGGATGGACTAGAAAATTGGAAGGAGGTATATACAATTGTGTAAGTGGTTTTATAATTTGAATACTGCTAGCTGAAATACCTATTTCTTCTTCGGTTTCTCTTAAAGCTGTTTCCATTATATTTTCATCTATTTCCTCTACTCGTCCACCAGGAAATCCTATTTGGTTGGAGTGAACTCCTTTGTAAGTTTTCCTGAGGATGAAAGCCATGTATGCTTTCCCGTCTTTTGGATATAAAAGAGACAAAACTCCTGCATAATTTGGATCTTTCCCCTTTAAGTCAATACGTTTTAGTTCATCTTGACGAAATAAAGGAGCGAGATCATAATGAAAAGTTTCGCCAGGAAGTTCTATTTTCTTTAATTTTGAAATCAAATCTGTCAGCGATGAAAAGTCCATTTTATATTTTATGTCTGTTAACTATTCTAGTTTCTTGTAAAGAAAACAAAGATAATTCAACTAAAGAATCTGAAGTTGATAAAGATACAATTGCAGAAAAGATTGAAGTAAATATTCCATCAAATGGTAGAACAGATAAAGACTTATCTGAAATAAAATTTCTAGAACAAGAAGAGTTAATTCCTTTCTTGAAAAAATACGGAAAAGAAAATCCAGAATCAGTTGTAGATATTGAAACTGATTTTGGAACCTTTACTATTGAGCTATTTCCTGAGCCCGTACTTCACAGAGCCAACTTCTTAAGGCTAGTTAAACTCGACTATTTTGACACAGCAGTGTTTCATAGAGTGGATAGCAATTTTGTCATACAAGGAGGAAACAGCGATAGAATGGCAACTCATGAATTCAGAAAAGCCATTGGCGATTATTTAATTCCAAACGAGTTTACTCAAAAATATCCTCATGATTATGGAGCAGTATCCGCTGCAAAGTATGCGGAGCAAAATGTAAGTAATGCTTCTTCCCCTTTTGAATTTTTTGTAGTTACAAAACCAAACGGAGCTTATCATCTCGATGGTGACCATACTGTCTTTGGAAGAGTTATCAAAGGAATGGAAGTAGTCGAAAAAATTGATGACTTAGAAACTGATGCTAGTGAATGGCCGCTCAAAAATGTAGGAATGGAAATGAAAGTTGTAAGATAAACTACCAGTAATCCTCTATATCTTCGTCTTTCTTATAAATTGATGGTAATGAAAGCTTAAATATCACAGCTGAAAGTCTGACAATAATCACTACTAAACCAGATAATATGAATATTAAACTTACCGGAAAATTAAGTTTAAGAAAAATAAAATAACTAAACCCTCCCAAAATACAGGCTGTAGCATATATTTCTTTTCTAAATATTTGAGGAATTTCGTTACATAAAATATCTCTGATCACACCTCCAAAACATGCACTTATGGTTCCAAGTGCAACACATATAATCGCAGGAAATCCTTCGGCAATTCCTTTTTCAACTCCAACTACGGTATAAAGTCCGATGCCAAGTGTGTCAAATAAGAAAAGAGATTTTCTTAAATAGGATAATTTTTTTCTGAAAATTACAGCAAGAATTGCTGTAACGATGATGACGTAAACATAAGTCATATCCTGCAACCACATAACAGGAACATCAAGTAAAACATCTCTCAAAGTACCTCCACCTACCGAAGTCACAAAAGCAATAATGAGAATTCCGAATGCATCCATTCGTTTTTTTAGTGAAGTGAGCACTCCGGAGATAGAGAAAGCGATGACACCGAGTATATCTAGTATTAAAGTATAATCCATTAGTGAGTGCTATAGTATTGATAATCCTTCAATACAGTTTGAATAAAAGATTGTGGAGATTGAGTTATTTCCACATCAAGTTGTTTAGCTACTTTAGAGCTTAATTTATCTAGGATAGTTTGATCTTTTTTGGCTTTTTCAAAAATTGATTTTATACGTCTAAGATCTTCATCTTTCAGTGTGGCTACTTGAGGATATTGTGGCGAGTAAGTATCATCAATTTCAAATAATGGCATCTTTCTAAACCCAGTTTTTCTTCTTTCAGAAATTACTGTTGTTTTGGCTGCAAGATCTCCAAGGCGTTGCCCTTTTCCATTCATCAATATCACAACTATGGCAACTGCACCACTAGTCATACTTATTTCTACTATTCTGATGAGCCAACGAATTAAATAACTAGAAAATTGTGGTGTTGAGCCATCAATATTTACCACTCGTAATCTCATGGAAGCCTTACCGATACTTTGACCGTTCATAAAAGTTTCCATCAATAAGTGGTATAAAAAAGGTGGTAATCCAAGTACAAGAGATGTTGCAGCACTTTCAAATGGAGAGATATTTAATAATCCAGACATAATAGCTGTAGTCGCTAAGATGTAGCCCATGATTACTATAAAATCTATAATGTAAGCCAATATTCTATCCCAAACTGTGGCTACACTTTGTTTAATCTTTACATTTTGTGCAGTTTCGATTTGAAAATGACTCATAGATTGTGTTTCTTTGAATAAATTATATCACAGATGCGAGAGGCGGCTTTTGTCAAGCAAAATAAAGACAAATGGTTAAAATTTGAAAGGGTTGTGCAAAATAATATCAGCATTTCTCCAAGCGAACTCTCAAAACTGTATGTAGAGCTTACTGAAGATCTCAATTATGCTCAAACTTTCTATTCCAATAGCGAGACTTTAGCCTATCTTAATGAACTTTCGGTAGGAATTCATCAAAAAATCTACAAGACTAAAAAAGAATCAAAAAACAGGATTTATCAATTTTATACTAAAGAATTTCCTTTATTTTTTTACAAATACAGGTCTACTTTACTTTTAGCATTTCTTCTCTTTATTGGTTTCAGTGCTGTTGGAGCTTATTCTGCTTCAGCAGATGATGGATTTGTAAGGCTGATTCTGGGAGATGCCTACGTCAATGCAACAATAGAAAACATACAAAAAGGAGATCCTATGGCAGTTTACAAAAAGGCCAACCAAACGGACATGTTTCTAGGGATCACACTCAATAATATAAAAGTCGCCTTGCTTGCCTTTGTTGCTGGAATTCTTGCTGGATTAGGAACCATCTATATCGTTATACAAAACGCTATCATGCTGGGGTCGTTTCAATATTTTTTTTATGAACAGGGCTTGCTTTGGGAATCTGCCAGAACCATTTGGATTCATGGTACCATTGAAATATCGGTCATCATTGTTGCTGCGTGTGCAGGACTCGTCATGGGAAAAAGTCTCTTGTTTCCTAAAACTTATACCAGGCTTCAATCATTTAGTCAAGGTGTAAAAGCAGGTCTTAAGATTGTAATAAGCACCATACCTTTTTTTATAATTGCAGGGTTTTTGGAAGGATTTGTAACTCGTCTTACAGGGATGCCAGACTGGCTCGCCATAATAATTATAGTATCATCATTATTTTTAATTATTTATTATTACATTATCTTACCACAACTAATCCATAACAAACATGCAAAACAACTACATCAACTTTAAGAAAGAGCGTGATCTTGGCTCTATTATTTCAGACACATTCAAGTTTATAAGAGAAGAATATAAATCTATATTTAGGCTTTATATAAAGCATGTTGGATGGCTTTTACTTCTAGTTGTAGCAATGAGTACATATTATCAATACGAGTCCTTAAATATTACTGGAGATTTTTTAAGCAATGGGAATCCTCAAGACTTTTTGTTAGAAATGATTTCAGAAACCGGATTAGCTATTCTCTTATTGAGCTTAACGTCTATTGCTTATTCAGCACTAAGCATTACTACTATCAATAGCATCATTAAAAGTTATGTCAAGAACGAAGGTGAAATCAAAGATGAAGACGTAAGCCACTTCATCAGTCAATTTTTCGGTAACTCCCTATTAAGTCTTATTGTCGTTGGAATTTTAGTCTCTATTGGTTTTCTGTTATGCGTATTACCAGGTATTTATTTAATAGTTCCATTATCTTTAATTTTTCCAATTATTGTATTTCAGGAAAAATCATTTTCAGATGCATTTTCAGAATGTTTCAAACTCATCAAACAAAACTGGTGGATATCTTTCGCTACTTTACTTATCATAAGTATACTAATATGGTTGATAAGTGGTTTATTTCAACTTCCTATAGTAATAATGAGTGCTATGGAAACATTCACATCTATCGAAGAAACAGGAGCTGCAGGAACTGCAAATCTTGCCAGCAATTGGTTATACATGACCTTTTATGTTTTGTCAGCTTTAGCACAATACATTTTAGGAATAGTAACTCTCATTAGTATTGCCCTTATCTATTTCAACTTGAATGAGTACCATAACAAAACAGGAACTTTAGAAGACATCGACCGTATTGGAAGTTAAATCAAATCATTTATTTCATGTTTTAATTTTATTCTTTATTCTGAATTTGATAGGGACTGGATTAATGATGGCTACTGAACAGCCTCAAGCCAGCGATAGCTTAAAGAGTCATCCAAAAGTTGTAGAGTTTGATAAATCCATTATTGAATCCTATCAGGCAGATGATGACTATGACTATTTCAAATATACTGAAGATGAGTCAGCTTGGTCAAAATTTCAAAACTGGATCAATCTTCAATGGAGTAAATTTCTTGACTGGATATTTTCTGGTGTTTCAGAAGGAAATTTCTGGAACTATCTAGCCTTGATTTTAAAAATTCTTCTCATTGTCGGTCTGCTCGTTCTTATTGTTTGGCTTTTTAATAAATATTATGTTTTAAAACGAAAAAAAGTCCCTGAAAGTAAAACAGAAATCAACCTGTCTGAAGATGAACGTTTAGTTCTGAAAAAAGATTTGTCAACGCTCATCGAAGAAGCAGAGTCTGAAACCAACTTTAGGCTGGCATCCCGGTATTTATTTCTCAATATTCTGAAAAATTTGAAAGAAAACAATATTATCGAATATCAATTTCAGAAGACAAATGCAGATTACAAGTCTGAAATTTCTCAAGAAGAGATCAAGTCAGATTTTACGTATGCATCGCGATTTTACGAATTTGTGTGGTATGGTGATTTTCAACTGGAAATTACAGAATACAAAAAAGCTAAAAATCGTTTTGAAGCCATAATCACAACTATTCAAAATACCAAAGCAAATGGATAAAAAGATGAAAGCTTTGCTTTGGGGATTGATTGGGCTTATAGTTCTAGTCATCATACTGGATGCTACAAAAGAAAAACCAACTGACTGGACTCCAAGTTACCTGCATACAGATGACAGAGCACTTGCTACGGAAATATTTTATGAGAGTTTCAAAAACTTTACTCCAGAAATTGAGCATTTTAACCAATCGCCTTTCGAAATTTTTCAAGATAGTATACAAAGAGAAGGAACTTATTTTTTTCTGAACAATTACGTCAATTTGACTAAAGAAGAGAATGAAGCTCTTTTAAGTTGGGTAGATTCTGGAAACACAGTTTTTATAGCCTCAGAAGGTATTCCAAAATTGCTTTTGGATACATTAAATCTGGATGTTAGTTTTCATGTAAGTAATTCTGAAATTGAATATCAACCTAGTTTTAATCTGAAAGAAGAATCTCTTCAGTTATCCAATTTTAGGACATCAAAAAAAACTTTTGAATATCTGTATTTTTCTGAAATTGATTCAGCTGTAACAAAAAACTTAGGTATTGTAAAGACAAAAAACACTAAAGCTGAGAGCTTAAATCATACCAATTTCGTTGAAATTGAATGGGGGAAAGGAAAATTCCTTCTTCATCTTGCCCCGCAAGTCTATACCAATTATTTCATGGTAGATGGCAACAATAGTGACTACACAGCAAGAACTCTTGGATATTTAGACTTCAATCAACCATTATACTGGGACAATTACTACAAATCTGGAAAGGAAAGAATTTCAAATCCATTGTATTATCTACTATCCAACCCCTATCTAAAGTCAACTTATTATCTCATAATAGTTACCTCACTTTTATTTATAATATTTGGAGGTAAACGCAAACAACGTCCTATTCCAATAATTCCTCCTGTCGAAAATCGGTCTTACGAGTTTGCACAAACCATCGCAGGAATGTATTTGGATAAAAAAGACCATAAAGTCATAGCTCAGAAACAAATCACAACCTTTTTGGAACACATCAGGTCTGCCTATCATTTATCCACAAATGACATTAATACCTCATTTTTGAAAGATTTAGCTTCCAAAACCGATAAAGATTATGAAGACTTAAAAGCTTTATTTCAGTATATTGAACGCATTAATACTTCCGAAGTCGTCAGCGAAGACGAATTAAAAATATTAGATAAAAAAATTACAACTTTCAACAGCTAGATTATGCAAGAAGAAAATTCAATAGAATTCAATAATAGAATACCTTTAGAAGAACTGAAATCTTCAGTAGAAGCCATCAGCAAAGAACTTGCTAAGGTTATTGTAGGTCAGGATGATTTTGTAAAACTGCTTGTCGTTGGATTACTTACAGATGGTCACGTACTTATAGAAGGCGTTCCCGGTATTGCTAAAACCATTACATCAAAACTTTTCGCCAGATCTATAAATACTAAATTCAACAGAATACAATTCACACCAGACCTTATGCCGAGTGATGTGTTGGGAACATCTATCCTTAAAGCGGACCAATCTGATTTTGAATTCAAGAAAGGACCAATTTTTTCTAACATAGTTTTGATAGATGAAATCAATCGGGCTCCTGCTAAAACTCAGGCTGCTCTGTTTGAAGTTATGGAAGAGAAACAAATTACAATGGATGGAAAGGAATATAAAATGCCACCTCCATTCATGGTGATTGCCACTCAAAATCCCATCGAACAGGAAGGAACGTATGCCTTACCTGAAGCTCAACTGGATAGATTTTTATTCAAATTAAAAATTGAATATCCAAATCTGGAAGAAGAAGTCCAGATATTGAAATCTCACCATGGTCGTAAATCTGGGCTTCCTCTAGATGAAATTGAAACGGTTATGAATGTAGAAACTTTGCTTAAATTCAGAGATCAAATTCATGATATTGTAGTTGAAGATAAAATATTTGATTATATCGCTGAAATTGTTTTACAAACCAGGAAACATCCGCATCTTTTACTTGGTGGGTCACCAAGAGCCTCACTTTCAATTCTTAAAGCGTCGAAAGCTTTTGCAGCCATACAAGGAAGAGATTTTGTGACTCCGGAAGATGTAAAATTAAGCCTGAAACCAACACTAAATCATAGAATTATTCTATCACCAGAAAAGGAAATGGAAGGCACAACTCCAGAACAAGTTATCGATCTCATTCAGAAATCTATAGAAATTCCTAGATAGTGCGTCAATTTATTTCATCTCTTTATTTTGGTAAACGGGTTTATACAGTTCTATATAGCTTATCGGGTCTGTTTTTGATTTCCTTTTGGTTTGAAAGCCTATTTATCATCAGTTCTGGTTTATTGATTATTTTTATTGGAATACTGTTGATTGAAATTTTCAGATTATTCAATGGAAATAAGTTTTCTGCAGATAGAATTTTGCCAGAAAAATTCTCAAACAGCGATGCCAATGCAGTTGAGCTTCATTTTGAAAATAAATACAACTTCCTTATTCATCTGGAAATAATAGATGAAATACCAGTGCAATTTCAGAAGAGAGATTTTTTAAAAATCTTATCCTTGGAAGGAAATTCAAAACGAGATTATAATTACTCGCTGACTCCTGTAAAACGAGGAGAATATAAATTTGGGTATCTCAATTGCTTCATCAGCACCAAATCAAAATTAGTCAAGCGGCGCTATAGATTCGAAAATGAAGCTATGGTAAAAGTTTATCCTTCATTTATTCAAATGCGAGCTTTAGATTTTCTTTCCATCGACCAAAAAATGAGTCACTATGGGATGAAAAAAATTAGGAAGATTGGGCATACCATGGAATTTGAGAAAATTAAAAATTATGTAACTGGCGATGATATCCGCACCATTAACTGGAAGGCAACTGCCAAGCATAACAAACTAATGGTAAATCAATATCAGGATGAAAAATCACAGCCTATTTATAATATTATTGATGTAGGCCGCGTGATGAAAATGCCTTTTGAAGGTTTGTCTTTGTTAGATTATTCCATTAACGCTTCTTTGGCTTTCAGCAATATTGCTTTGAAAAAGAAAGACAAAGTTGGTATGCTCACGTTTGCTGATACAATTGACAATTTTATACCTGCCAATTCTAAAAAATCACATTTAAATACTTTATTGGAAACTCTTTACGGGATAGAATCTAATTTTTTGGTGTCTGATTTTAATAGACTTTACGCACATAGTAGGAGAAAAATTACTCAGCGTAGTTTGTTGATGATGTACACCAATTTTGAACACATCACAAGTTTGAAGAGGCAACTCCCCTATCTTAGAGCTTTGGCTAAGTCTCACCTTCTGGTAGTTATCTTTTTTGAAAATACTGAACTTGATGAACTGGCTAACAAGTCAACCACCAAATTGACAGAAATTTACGAAAAAACGATTGCCCAGGAATTTATCTACAACAAACAATTAATGGTAAAAGAGCTTGAAAAGAACGGCATTCAAACCGTATTGACTAAGCCTAAAGATTTATCTGTGAATACCATCAATAAATATTTAGAAATAAAAGCAAAAGGAATCTTATGAAACTGATCTTCGCTACACACAATCCAAATAAAGTCAAGGAAATACAAGAGCTACTCCCAGAACATATTCAAATTCTATCTCTAAATGATTTAGACTATAACAAAGAAATCGTGGAATATGGAGAGACGATTGAAGCCAATGCTAAAATAAAAGCTGAAACGATTTCAGAATTATATGATTTACCATGTTTCGCAGACGACACAGGGCTTGAAGTTGAGGCTTTGGACGGAAAGCCAGGAGTCAAATCTGCAAGATATGCTGGACAAGAAAAAAGCGATGAAGCCAATAAGGAAAAGTTACTCAAGAATCTCGAAGGTGCTGAAGATAGATCAGCAAGATTTAAAACAGTCATTGTTTTCATAAACGGCAACGAGATAAAAGAATTTGTAGGAATATGCGATGGAGAAATCACTAAAGAACCTTCTGGTACTGGAGGGTTTGGATATGATCCCATTTTTAAACCAAAAGGGTTTACTAAAACTTTTGCTGAGATGTCTTCTTTAGAAAAAAACAAAATAAGTCATAGAGGTTTGGCCTTTCATAAACTGATTGAATTTCTAAAAGCCTAAAATAAAAACAAATACCACTCATAACCAGTTTAGGAATACGTACCTTTGCACCTATTTTTAAATTACTTATGACTACATTTGAATCATTAGGCTTAAGCCCCGAAATCTTAAAAGCAATTGAAGATTTGGGATTTGAGTCCCCGAGTGAAGTACAGGAACAAACGATTCCTATCTTACTCGAAGAGCCTACCGACATGGTAGCGCTAGCCCAAACAGGTACAGGAAAAACCGCAGCATTTGGTTTTCCATTAATTCAGAATATCGACCTTAATTCTAAAAAAACACAAGGTTTAATTCTTTCTCCAACGCGTGAGTTGTGTATGCAAATTACCAACGAGCTAAAACAGTATGCAAAATACTATCAAAATCTCAACACTGTTGCGGTTTACGGTGGTGCAAGCATTACTGATCAAGCAAAGCAAATAAAGAGAGGTGCACAAATTATTGTAGCAACTCCTGGACGTATGAAAGATATGATCCAAAGAAACATTATCGACATTTCCAACATCAACATTTGTATCCTTGATGAAGCTGATGAAATGTTAAATATGGGATTCTTTGAAGACATCAAAGAAATCCTTTCCCATTCTTCAGATCAAAAAAATACATGGTTATTTAGCGCAACGATGCCAAAAGAGGTATCGATGATTGCTAAAAAATTCATGAAAAGTCCAAAAGAAATTACTGTTGGACAAAAGAATATCTCTACAAAATCTGTAAGTCACGAATACTTCATAGTAGGAGGTCGTGATCGCTACAGCGCAGTTAAACGTGTAGTAGATGCCAATCCAGATATTTATGCAGTGATCTTTTGCAGAACCAAAAGAGATACTCAAAAAGTAGCTGAGAAGCTTATTGAAGATGGCTACAGTGCTTCCGCACTTCACGGTGATTTGAGCCAAGCTCAAAGAGATATGGTAATGAACAGTTTCAGAAAGAAACAAATCCAGATGCTTGTAGCAACTGACGTTGCTGCCCGTGGAATTGATGTGGATGACATTACTCACGTGATCAATTACCAACTCCCAGACGAAATCGAAACTTACACTCACCGTAGTGGAAGGACTGGTCGTGCAGGAAAAGAAGGAAAATCTTTGGTTATTGTCACTAAAAGTGAGGTTAGAAAGATTCGTCAAGTTGAAAAAATAATCGGTCAGAAATTCACTCAGGAAGAATTACCTTCAGGAGATGAAATTTGTAAACGCCAGTTATTTCACCTTGCAGATGAAATTAAGACTACAAAAATTAACCCTGAGATAGATTCTTTTATTCCAGACCTGGAAGCTCAGTTTGAAGACTTGAGTAAAGAAGATATCATTAAAAAATTCTTCTCTGTAGAGTTTACAAGATTCCACAATTACTACAAAAATGCTCCTAAAATCACCCAACATTCTGCAGATGAAGCATATTCTTCTGGAAAAGATTATGGTGATGAAACGCGTTTCTTTATCAATATTGGTGAAAAAGACGGTTTCAACTGGATGTCTTTAAAAGATTTCTTAAAAGAGCAATTGAATCTAGACCGTGACGGCGTAGCTAAAGTTGATGTGAAAAATACATTTTCATTCTTTAACGTTCCTACTGATGATGTTGAAAAAGTACAAAGTACATTTGATACATTTATGCTAAAAGGAAGACACGTCAATGTTGAAATCACCAAAGACCAAAAAAGTGGTGGTGGTAGAAAAGGTGGCGGTGGAGGCCGTGATCGTGGTGATCGTAAGCCTAGAAAACGTTTTGATAAAAATAAATCATCAGATTTTAAAGGAAAAAAATCTGGTGGATCTAGCGTAAAAAGTTCTTTCGAAAGAAGAAGAAATAAAAACTAAATAAAGTTCTAAAAAGTCATTTCGATATAAGCTTATTGTATCGAAATGACTATTTTTAAAATATGGATTATAAACACTTATTTATATTTATTTGCCTTTCTCTGATTTCAATTACTAGCTGGAGTCAAGATGAAGATTTAGAGATCATTACAGGAGTTGTAATGAATGCAGCGAATGATAAGCCTTTAGAAAACGTTAATATTGTAAATATTAACACAGTTAAAGGTTCCACAACAAATAAAGAAGGTGAATTCAAAGTCAAAGCAAGAATAAACGATACTTTATATCTATCTTACCTTGGTTATAGATCTATTCAAGTTGAAATTACTGATGACTGGGTAAAGTTTGGAGATGTCAAGATCAAAATGACAGAATCTGCAATTGCTCTGCAAGAAGTTAAACTAAAAGAAGTTCAGCTTACAGGATATCTAGAAATAGATGCACAAAACATTCCTATTTACGATAATTACAGATACAGTATATCTGGTTTAGATTACGCCTACGAAGGCGGGAATTATCAAAACAGTGCCATTTCAAAAGTATTACAATCCATTTCTAATCCTGCTGATTTACTCTACAAAACCTTCAGTAAAAAAGATCAGCAAATGCGACGTTTACGTAAGATGAAAATGAACGAAAGCATTAAAGATATTCTACAAGATAAATATGACAGAGAAACACTTTCAGCAGTACTCCAAATAAATAAAGATGATATCGATCAAGTTTTGGATAGATGCAATTATTCCAGAGACTTTATCACTACAGCAAACGACCTACAAGTTCTAGATGCTATAAGCAGTTGCTACGAAGAATATAGAGCAATAAACCGATAACCTTTGAAACACATAAGCGTACTTACTGGAGCAGGAATAAGCGCAGAGAGTGGCGTAAAAACTTTCAGAGATCATGATGGTCTTTGGGAAGGACACGATGTGATGCGAGTTGCAACACCACAAGGATTTGAACAAAATCCAAAATTAGTTTTAGATTTTTACAATCAAAGAAGGAAACAGTTAAAATCTGTTCTCCCCAATCAGGCTCACAAACCTTTAGTTGATCTTGAAAAGCAATATAAAGTAGATATCATTACCCAGAATGTTGATGACCTTCATGAAAGAGCAGGTAGTTCCAGTATTACACATCTTCATGGTGAACTCATGAAAGCAAGAAGTGTAAAGGATGAAGCTTTGATTTATGACTGGACTGAAGATATACTTCCTGGGCATGTCAATGAAGAAGAGCATCAATTGAGACCTCATGTGGTATGGTTTGGTGAAGCTGTTCCTATGATGGACAAAGCTATAGACATTATCAAAAAAACTGATATCATCATTATTATAGGAACATCTATGCAGGTTTATCCTGCTGCCGGACTTATAGATTTTGCTCCGGAACATACTCCTATTTATTTTGTCGATCCAGATCCTTCCATTTCAGAATCAAATAGTACTAATATTATTGCTGAAAAAGCTACAACAGGAGTAGAAAAAGTAGTAAAAAAACTACTGGATTTAAGTTAACTTAAATAGATTCAGAAGAAGTTTGAAGTCTAAAAGTAAATCCTTTTTACTTAAAAAAATGCTGATGAAAGCTTATATTTGCTAGCGAAATTAAATCTCAGTACATGAATTCGCTTGACGCCATTTCCCCTATTGACGGACGTTACTCTTCCAAAACAAAATCTTTAAAGCATTACTTTAGTGAGCATGCTTTAATTAAATACAGAGTAAGAGTAGAAATCGAATATTTCATTGCATTGTGTGAACTACCGCTTCCTCAATTAAAAAATGTTGATAGTTCTCTGTATCCAAGTTTGCGTTCTATTTATTTGGATTTAAACCTTGATGACGCAGAACATATCAAATCGATAGAAAAAGTCACCAATCACGATGTAAAAGCAGTTGAGTACTTCATAAAAGAACGAATGGATCATTTGGATTTAAGAACCTCAAAAGAATTTATTCACTTTGGCTTGACTTCTCAAGACATCAACAACACAGCGGTTCCGCTTAGCTTGCTTGAAGCTATTCATGAAGTTTATATTCCTGAATTAGAAAAGGTGATCACTAAAATCGGTGAGAAAGCGAGGGAATGGTCTAAAGTACCTATGCTTGCAAGAACTCATGGACAACCTGCTTCTCCTACCCGATTGGGTAAAGAATTTGAAGTTTTTACAGTAAGACTTCAAGAGCAGTTAAGTCAGCTTATTGCTGTTCCTGCTTCTGCTAAATTTGGTGGTGCAACAGGAAACTTTAACGCTCATAAAGTAGCGTACCCTGAAATTAACTGGAGGGATTTTGGAAAAGAATTTGTAGAAAAACGCTTAAAATTAAAGCACTCCTTCCCTACTACCCAAATTGAACATTACGACAATATGGCCTCCACATTTGATGCCATGAAGCGTATCAATACGATTTTATTGGATTTTGATAAAGACATCTGGAGTTATGTCTCTATGGATTATTTCAAACAAAAAATTAAAAAAGGAGAAGTTGGATCGTCTGCGATGCCACATAAAGTGAATCCTATTGATTTTGAAAATTCTGAAGGTAATCTAGGCATTGCAAATGCTTTACTAGAACACCTTTCAGCAAAATTACCTATAAGTCGACTTCAAAGAGATCTCACGGATAGTACAGTTCTCAGGAATATTGGTGTTCCAATAGGACATATGCTTATCGCTCTACAGTCTACAGCTAAAGGACTTGATAAATTAGTATTGAACTCGAGCAAGATTGAAAAAGATCTCAACGATAACTGGGCTGTTGTAGCAGAAGCAATTCAAACAATCTTGAGACGTGAGGGTTTTAAAAATCCTTACGAAGCTTTAAAAGGTTTGACAAGAACCAATTCAAAAATAAATGAGGAAAGTATTTCTACTTTTATAGATTCGCTTGAAGTTTCTGATTCCGTAAAAGCTGAATTAAGAGCTATCACGCCGTCTAATTATACAGGAATTTAAGAGTATGAGTAAACTCTCAGCTTGGATTTCTGCAGCGCGTTTACGCACATTACCACTTTCATTATCTGGAATTTTGGTAGGCTCTGCTTTGGCTTTTCCATCCAATCAATTTGAATCTGGAATATTTTGGTTAGCTATGGCTACCACTCTAGGATTGCAAATCCTTTCCAATTTTGCCAACGACTACGGAGATGGTGTAAAAGGAACCGATAATGATGAGCGAATAGGTCCAATGAGGGCTCTACAGAGCGGGATAATTACAGATAAAGAGATGAAAAAAGGAATTATCTTAACATCCGTGATTACAGCTTTATTTGCAGCTGCCTTGATATATACAAGCTTAGGTAAGGATAATTTTGTTTTGAGTTTGTTATTCATTTTTTTAGGAGCTTCAGCAATTATAGCAGCTATAAAATATACAGTTGGCGATTCTGCCTATGGTTATAAAGGTCTTGGAGATATATTTGTTTTTATTTTTTTTGGACTTGTAAGTGTTATTGGAGTTAATTTTTTGATGACCCAGCAAATTGATTTTTTGCTTCTTCTTCCAGCTATGAGTATAGGATTTTTAAGTAGTGCTGTACTCAATCTTAATAATATGAGAGATGAAAACAGCGATAGAAATGCAAACAAAAAAACCCTCGTAGTCATCAATGGAAAAAAGTTTGCTAAAGCTTATCACATTAGGCTAATTGCTGGAGCTTTTGTAAGTCTTCTTGTTTATATCATTGTAAAGTTCAATCAAAATCTATTTCTAATCTATGCTTCTTTATTAGCTTTTGTTCCTTTAGTCTTTCATTTAAAGAAAATTATTAATTATAAGGATCCAAAAAAACTGGACCCTGAACTTAAAAAAGTAGCTCTAAGCACTTTCGCTTTAGCTTTGATCTTTTTTATAATTTTATCTTTAAGCTACTAAATAATTGATTTACTCGAATACTTGACTTTGAAACATTAATTTGTAAATTGAAAAAAAATATCTGATGGATTTTAAAAGAAAAATGTTACGTGATGATGCCCTAAAAGGCAAAACTATAATTGTAACTGGAGGAGGAAGTGGTTTAGGCAAATCTATGACTAGCTACTTTTTGGAGCTAGGTGCAAACGTAGTTATCACAAGTAGAAATCTGGATAAACTAAAGACAACTGCAGCAGCTCTGGAAGAAGAAACAGGAGGGAAATGCCTGCCTGTACAGTGTGATGTAAGACATTACGAGGAAGTAGAAAGTATGATTGATAAAGCGCATGAAGCTTTTGGAGAAGTTGATGTTTTGCTTAATAATGCTGCAGGAAATTTCATTTCTCCCACCGAAAGATTGTCTGCAAATGCATTTGATACCATTATAGACATTGTTTTAAAAGGTTCCAAGAACTGTACTTTAGCTTTAGGAAAATATTGGATTGACAAACATCAAACTAACAAAACTGTGCTTAATATCGTAACTACTTATGCCTGGACTGGTTCTGCATTTGTAGTTCCTAGTGCTACAGCAAAAGCAGGAGTACTAGCCATGACCAGATCACTGGCCGTAGAGTGGGCAAAATATGGAATCCGATTTAACGCAATTGCTCCAGGCCCATTTCCAACCAAAGGTGCCTGGGATAGATTACTTCCAGGAGAACTGAAAGAGAAGTTTGATTTAGCTAAGAAAGTTCCTCTTAAAAGAGTTGGCGATCACCAAGAATTAGCAAACTTAGCTGCATATTTAGTTTCAGATTTTGCCCAATATCTCAATGGGGAAGTTATAACTATTGATGGTGGAGAGTGGTTGAAAGGTGCAGGACAGTTTAATCTTCTTGAGCAGGTCACTCCTGAAATGTGGGATCAATTGGAGCAAATGATTCGTTCTCAAAAAAAGAGCTAGAAATTTTCTTAATTTTCACAAAGATTTGAAGGCATAATCTTATGCCATAAATAATTGTAATTTTACAACTCGTAATTCATAACTTTTAATGGGTAAAATAATTTCGATTGCAAACCAAAAAGGTGGTGTTGGTAAGACCACGACAGCCGTTAACCTGGCTGCAGCATTAGGTGTATTGGAGAAAAAAGTACTTCTAATCGATGCAGATCCTCAAGCTAACGCAACTTCAGGATTGGGAATTGATATAGAAACTGTAGAAATTGGTACATATCAGCTTTTGGAACACACTAAAAATGCTGAAGAAGCTATCATGGAAACAGATTCTCCAAATTTAGAGTTGATTCCTTCTCATATAGACCTCGTAGCAATTGAGCTTGAACTGGTAGACATGGAACGCCGAGAGTACATGCTCAAAGAAGCTCTGATGCCTATTAAATCTAAATTTGATTATATTCTTATTGATTGCGCTCCCTCTTTAGGATTACTTACTCTGAATGCACTTACGGCTTCAGATTCAGTTTTAATACCTATTCAATGTGAATACTTTGCATTAGAAGGGCTCGGGAAATTATTAAATACAATCAAAAGCGTTCAGAAAATACATAATCAACAATTAAGTATTGAAGGTTTGTTGTTAACAATGTATGACTCCAGATTACGCTTATCCAACCAAGTGGTTGAAGAAGTCAAAAAACACTTTAGCGACATGGTTTTTGAGACAATTATACAACGAAATGTACGTTTAAGCGAAGCTCCTAGTTATGGAGAAAGCATTATAAAATATGATGCTGCAAGTAAAGGAGCAAATAACTATTTAAGTTTAGCTGAAGAAATTATTAAAAAGTCAAACTAGATTCATGGCGAAAACGACGAAGAAAAAAGCTTTAGGAAGAGGCCTTTCAGCCTTATTAAATGATCCAGAAAATGACATCAAATCTGCTGAAGATAAGAATGCAGATAAGGTGGTTGGCAACATCGTAGAATTAAGCCTTGAGGCTATTGAAGTTAATCCATTTCAACCTAGAACAAGTTTTAATGAGGATGCTTTAAAAGAACTGGCATCATCTATAAGAGAACTAGGAGTAATACAGCCAATCACTGTAAGAAAGCTGGACTTTAACAAGTACCAATTAGTTTCTGGTGAACGTCGTTACAGAGCTTCTAAAATGGTTGGTTTACAAACCATTCCTGCTTATATAAGAATTGCCAACGACCAAGAGTCTTTAGAAATGGCGCTTGTAGAAAATATTCAGCGTCAAGACCTAGACCCTATTGAGGTTGCACTATCTTATCAAAGACTTATTGATGAAATTGCTTTGACTCAAGAAGAAATGAGTGAAAGAATTGGCAAGAATAGATCGACTATTGCTAATTATCTAAGACTACTAAAGCTAGATCCTATTGTCCAAACAGGAATGAGAGATGGATTCTTAAGCATGGGGCATGGTCGAGCACTTATCAATATCGATAGTACTGACATTCAACTTCAAGTCTATGAGAGAATTTTAAAAGATAAACTTTCAGTAAGAGAAACAGAAGCCTTAGTAAGGCGAATCCAAGATAATTCTTCAAAATCTAAAGACAAAAAAGAGCCAAAAGTTGACGAAAAGAAACAAAAAGCCCTAAAGCAAATTTCATCTTATTTTGGTGCAAAAGTTGAATTGAAAGTAAACAAAAAAGGAAATGGTAAGCTCATCGTTCCTTTTTCTTCCGATGAAGATTTTCAAAGAATTAAAAAATTAATACAAGGTGACTCATAATTTTCTCTACTCTCTTGTATTCATATTAGGCGGGTTTTTACTCACATTTGGACAGGTTCAAGATAGTCTTGAAGTGAGAACAACTATGATTTCCACAAAAGAAGCTTTTAAGCTGGATCTTTATGATCCTCTAGCTCCAGCAAGATCAGCCTTTTATTCTGCTGTATTACCTGGTTTAGGTCAGGCTTATAATGGCAGTTATTGGAAAATCCCGTTAGTTTACGCTGGTATAGGTACAAGTTTATATTTAGTAATTCAAAATGACAGTCAGTATAATCGTTATCGAGATGCTTATAAACGAAGACTTGCAGGATTTACAGATGACGAGTTTCAGAATATCTTAGAGAATGAAGGGCTCATTAATGCACAAAAGCAGTTTAGACAAAATAAAGAATTCGCAATTTTAGCAACAGTAGCATTTTATTTATTGAATATAGTAGATGCTAATGTTGATGCTCACCTTCGTCAATTTGATGTCTCCAGAGATCTCTCTCTCAAACCAAATTTTCAACCGAATTATTTGAGTGGAAACGTTGATTATGGTTTAACTTTGAATTTTAAATTTAACTAAATGAAGCTTGCAATACTAGGTTACGGTAAAATGGGTAAAACTGTTGAAGAAATTGCACTTTCCAGGGATCATGACATCGTATATATTTCATCTGGACAACTAGATATTAATGAATTAAAAAACGCTGATGTTGCCATTGATTTTAGTATTCCAGAAGCAGCCTTCAATAATATTACTAGTTGTCTAGAGAATGGAGTTGCTATAGTATCTGGAACAACTGGCTGGCTAGACAAATATACCGAAGCCGTTGATAAATGTAAATCTGAGTCTGGTCGATTTCTTTATGCCTCCAATTTTAGTGTTGGCGTAAATGTTTTTTTTGAATTGAATTCCTACTTAGCAAAAATGATGTCTGGACTCGATGAATACGGAGTTAAACTAAAAGAAGTTCATCATCTGGAAAAGAAGGATGCTCCTAGTGGAACAGCAATTAGTTTGGCAGATCAAATTATCAAAGAAACAAGTTATAAATCATGGAATCATCCTCCAAAGAATGATGAAACATCTATAGATATTGAAGCTGAAAGAGAAGCTGGAATTTTTGGCTATCATGATGTGACTTATGATTCTGATATTGATACTATTTCTATTTCACATAATGCAAAATCCCGAAAAGGATTCGCTCATGGTGCTGTTGTTGCAGCTGAGTGGATTTTAAAACAAAAAGAAGGTGTTTATTCTATGAAAGATGTCCTTCAACTCAACTCACCTAATTAAAACACTTTTCATGTCATTTACAGATATATTACTTTTTATATTATTAATTCAAGTTATTCACTTTTTTGGAACTTGGAAATTATATCAAAGTGCAGGAAGAAAGTGGTGGGAAGCTGCAATTCCTATTTATAATGCAATTATTTTATTTAAGATCATCAACAGGCCTTGGTGGTGGGTTTTTCTGATTTTTGTTCCTATTGTCAATTTGATAATGTTCCCAGTAATATGGGTTGAAACTGCTAGAAGTTTTGGCAAAAACGATACAAAGGACACTATCTTACAGCTCCTTACACTTGGGTTTTATACCTACTACATTAACTATTTCACTAAACATGAATACATTGAAGATAGAAGTTTAAAAGCTAAGTCGAAGTCTGGAGATTTTGTCAGTTCAATTTTATTTGCTGTTGTTGCTGCCACTATTGTACATACTTATATCATGCAGCCATTTACAATTCCAACTTCATCTCTTGAAAAAACATTGTTAGTTGGTGATTTTCTCTTTGTAAGCAAATTTCATTATGGTGCTAGATTACCTCAAACAGCAGTTTCTTTTCCTATGGTTCATGATACGATTCCTGGCTTGGGAGTTAAATCATACACTAATAAACCTCAATTACCATATTTGAGACTTCCCGGATTTCAAAAGGTTCAGCGTAATGATATTGTTGTCTTTAATTGGCCTGTGGACACAGTAAGAATGTTTAGAGATAAATCTGGTAAACATTACGATAAACCTGTAGATAAAAAATCAAATTACGTCAAACGAGCTGTAGGTGTTGCGGGAGATTCTTTAAAAATTATAGATGGTAAAATTTATGTCAACAATTCCCCTCTCCAACTCCCAGATAGAGCAAAACCTCAATATTCTTATGTAGTTCAAGGTAAAGGCCAGGGTTTCAATATGCGTAGCTTAGTTGAAATATATGGAATCACAGATGGTTTACAGTGGGTAGATAGAGAGCGTGACTTGTACCAAGTCAATGCAATTACTGCAGAGAATCTGGCTAAGTTTAAAAATCATCCTAATGTAAAGTCAGTTCAACGCATAATTTCACCAGAAGGTAAAGCTGACCCTGGTATTTTCCCTAATAACGGAAAGGTAAATTGGAACAGAGATAACTTCGGTCCGATTTATATTCCTAAAGCAGGGAAAACTGTTCAACTTGATTTAGAGAGTTTCTCACTATACAGAAGAATTATTGAAGTTTATGAAGGATCTGAAATGGGATTTGATAATAAGCTTGAAGTAAAAGATTCTCAGGTATATCTTAATGGCAAACCCATCAATGAATATACTTTCAAACAAGACTACTATTGGATGATGGGAGATAACCGTCACAATAGTGAAGATAGTCGCTATTGGGGATATGTCCCCCAAAATCATGTAGTTGGTAAACCAGTTTTCATTTGGATGAGTCTTGATGGAAATGCTAATGGCTTGATTGATAAAGTTAGATGGGAAAGATTATTTACTACAGTAGGCGGCGAAGGTAAGCCTACCTCCTATTTCGTATATTTTTTGATAGGATTAGTCCTTATTATCGGTTATAATTATTTCATCAAAAAGAAAAAATAAACTGTGAAACCACTTCTCGTAAATCCTAGTTACTTTGGTCCTATAGATTTATATGCTTTTATTGCTCAATCTGAAAATATTGTAATGGAAAAGCATGACAATTACCAAAAGCAAACCTATAGAACACGGCAATATATTTACGGAGCTAATGGTAAACTTTTACTCAATGTCCCAATTAAACATCGAGAAAAAAAAACGGACAAACATCAAAAATATAAAGATATACAAATTGAAAATGCTTTCAAGTGGCAGCGTCTTCACTGGAAATCTTTAGAAGCAGCATACAGGACATCTCCTTTTTTTGAATATTATGAAGATGAATTTGTTCCTTTATTTGAAAAAAAAGCAACCTTTCTAATGGATTTTAATTTGAAATGTATGGAAATTGTTTTTGAATCTCTAGGTCTAGACTTTGATTTCAGTTTTACTGAAAATTTTGAGTTAACAACTGAAAGTTACGATGATCAGAGGTATCTAACTAATTCTAAAAGGAAACAAAAGGCAGAATTTGAAGAATATATTCAAGTTTTTCAATCCAAATACGGGTACATTTCCAACCTCAGTATTCTCGATCTCTTATTTAATAAAGGTCCAGCTGCTTTAAATTATTTAGAATCACAAAAACTTATTCGTTAAAGTTTAAAGCTTGCCATTATAGGATAGTGATCTGAAAGTTTTAAATCGTAATTCTTAAAATTTATATTTTCAATGTTTTCTTCATTGAAAATGGCATCAATTCTAAGTGGTAAAAAATCAAAATCGAAAGTCTTACCTAAGCCTTGTCCAGATTCTACAAAAGCATCTTTAAGGTTATGCTCTAAAATTTTACTTGCAACAAAAGAAAAAGGCGTATTATTCATGTCTATGCAAACTATTTTAGAAAGATGTGTTGACTCAAAGTTATCCGTAAGCATCTTTGCTTGTTCTTGTTGTTTTACAAAAGATTTACCTACTCTGCTAATGAGTTGTTGATGGTTTTCATTTTGGAGAGCATTTACATCAGGGATGATTTTGAGCGACTCAAGATGCACTGCATAGATTCTTAAGGTGTCTTGTCGCATGACTACATCTGCATATATTGCATTATTATGGGTATTTGGAAAATCAATAGTTCCTTTTTTTATGATTCTATGTTTACTAAAGATTGCAATTCCAATTTTTGAAGATTCAGTTTTAAACTTTTCAAAAAAATAAGGATATTCGTTTAACTTAAGTCCATCGACCTTTAAGTAATCCTGAAAAGCTACAATATCTGGAGATTCAGAAGAAATAAATTCGGAGATTTTCTCAGGAACACGGTCTTCATTTATCCAATTATACTCATTAAATAAACGAACATTGTAACTCATTACTTTAAAAGTGCTTTCTGTGTTAACTTCGGAGCTCTTATTTAGAACAAAAATTTTGCTTAAGTATGAGAAACCAGAAAGAAAAAGCAATGTTGATAATAAAAAATGAAGCTTTAGCCTCAAAATCCAGTACACTGCAAATATTAAATTGATGAGCATAAAAATAGGTAGCCCTAGATTCAGAATCGAAAGAAATGCAGACAGTTTTGGCGGTACAAAAGGTAAGATATAAGCAACAAGTAAACAGACTCCAAAAAATATATTGAATGAAAAAATTACTTTTTGAAAAAAATTGAGTCTAGTTTTCATGACAATTACATGTCTTTTCCGGCTTTAAAAAGAAAATCTTTCTCTTTTTTGGAGAGACTATCATAACCACTTTTACTGATTTTTTCTAAAATTTGATCAATTTTCTTCTGCTTATCTGTCCTGCTTGTTGATGAACTCTGTTTTTTCTTAGTGTTTTTATGAACAGTTTTCATATTACTTTTTCTTGACTTTGGCTGAAAAAATTCTATAAACCAATCTGTAATAGTCTGTAACCACGAACCTATGTCATTTCCCTTTTTTAACTGAGTAATGTATAAATACCCTACTGTAGAACCACCAAGGTGAGCTAAGTGTCCTCCGGGATTGGATATTGGTATTTGAATGATATCTAAAACAACTAAAAATGCAGCGATCCACCAAAGTTTGAGATTACCTAAAAAGAATAAGCGTACCTGAAGGTTAGGTGCCTGAGTTGCTGTAGCTACGAGAATGGCCATTACAGAAGCTGAAGCGCCAATTAAATAAGATCTTCCGGTACCACTAAAAGCTGGTAATAAGTTATAACTTAAGGTATATATTAAAGCACCGAGAATAGCTCCAAGAACATATAGATTCAACATACGTTTCCCAGAAAAATAAGTCAAAAAGAA
The DNA here is from genome assembly GCF_042677225.1 of Psychroflexus salinarum. Taxonomy (NCBI): domain Bacteria; kingdom Pseudomonadati; phylum Bacteroidota; class Flavobacteriia; order Flavobacteriales; family Flavobacteriaceae; genus Psychroflexus; species Psychroflexus salinarum. The sequence goes on along the minus strand of NZ_JBHTIV010000002.1, from coordinate 249,927 downwards.
TTTTCCGGAAAAATATAGAATAAGCATATTGGATAAAATATGAAAAATCCCTGAATGCATAAATGCATAAGTGATAATTGTCCATGGCTTATAAGCATACTCCATAAGACTCTTGGGAAATACTAACCATTCTATAAAGAAGTCTGTTGGTATTTGAAATAAAAACCCTATAGTTCTAAAAACGAAGGTGAGTAAAAACAATGCAACATTAATACCTATCAATTTTTCTAAGGTATCCGCTGTGTTGTATTTATAACTTAATTTCTGTTTCCAGTCCATATCAATTCCATCTATTAGCATCAAACGAATTCTTCTTCCAGTAGTACATAGTGATGAAACCTATAACTGCACCACCAATATGCGCCCAATAAGCTGTATTGGAAGGTCCAAGCAAAGTTACTCCAGTTATTGCAGAAAACAGGTTTAATAAGAAATAACCTCCGATTAAATATTTGGCTTTAATAGGTATTGGAACAAATATGATGTATAGAGGTAAGTTGGGATAGACAACTGCAAAAGCTGCCAGTATTCCAAAAATAGCGCCAGATGCACCTACCATAGGTGTTAGATAATTACTGAATAGCTGATTGCTTACTTCTTTGGGAATTGAAGAGTAGACTCTGTATTCACCTGTAGTTCGGACACTTTCAAACATATTTGAAATTTCCTGAGAACTTACTCCCGCGTCAATATATGCCTGGTAAGCATTATTAAAACCTATATAACTAAATAGAATTTGTAAGCCGGCAGCCCCTAAACCTGCAGAAAAATAAATAAATAAGAATTTGTTCTGGCCAAGATATTGTTCTAGCAAACTTCCAAACATGTATAAAGCAAACATATTGAACAAGATATGTGAAAACCCACCATGCATAAACATGTGAGTGATGATTTGCCAAATTCCAAAATTTGGATTTTCCGGAAACCACAAGGCGAAGATTTTATAGGCATAATCTCCTAAATAATTTGCTCCAAAAAAGAATAAAATATTAGCTATTAATAAGACTTTTACCGTATCGGTGATTCTTCCCATTTACATAAATTTTTTGTCGAAGTCTGCAGCAGACTGTTTCACGAAAACTAATCGATTTAGAGGAGTTAACATTGGTTCTTTACAAGAAAATAACAGATTTACAAGTTCTGTTTGTTCCTCTTTTTGCAAAACTGTTCCATTCTTTATGGCCATGCTTTGAGCTAGTGATTTTGCAAGCCTATCGGTTTGGTCAAAACCAGAATCAGGTATGTCATTTTCAAAATCAGACAAAAGCTGATCTAGTAAAATCGAAGTTTCGCTTTCTGGCAATCTGTTAGGAATTCCATTTATTTTTACAAAATCTTCTCCGAATTCTGAGATTGAAAATCCAGCATTGACTAGTGCATCTTTCAAAATTTTGAATACTCGCATTTCATTAGCATCTAAACGCAGTTTTAAAGGAAATAAAAGCTGTTGGCTTAGAGCAGGTTGAGCTGTTATATTTTTAAGCAATTCTTCATAAAGAATTCTGAAATGTGCCCGATGCTGATCTATGATGAGCATTTCAGATTTTGTAGAGGTTATAATATATTTTCGCTGAAGTTGAAAAGTTCCAGAGGATTGATGGACTTGTGTTTGTCCTTGAAAAAGTGATGGTGCAACTGGCTCGCTTTCTACTTCTATATTCATTAAGTCATCATTATTATCAGCTGTTTCCGTATACAAAGACTCCCAGTTTTCAGTTGATTTTGATTTGAATGAACTTGTATTAGCATTAGAGTTGCTTACTTTTTTTTCAGATTCAAAAGGATTAAAATTCCTGTCAACATCTATTGAAGGAATTTTGGCTCCAGTTTTATGCTGAACATAATCAGTATCCATACTAGAATCTTTATTAAAGTCTAAAACTGGAGATACATTAAACTGACCCAAGCTATGTTTGACACTACTTCGTAAAATTGAATAAATAGCATGCTCATTGTCAAATTTCACCTCTGTTTTAGTAGGATGAATATTGATGTCTATGGATTGAGGATCTACTTGCAGGTATAAAAAATATGATGGGTATGCCTTATCTTTCAATAAACCTTCAAAAGCACTAGAAACAGCATGGTGAAGATATGGGTGCTTTATAAATCTATCATTGACGAAGAAAAATTGTTCACCACGAGATTTCTTAGCAAATTCTGGTTTTCCAACAAAACCAGTCAACTTTATTAAATCTGTTTCTTCTTTTACAGGAACCAACTTTTCATTGGTCTTCGCTCCCATGACGCCAACTATACGTTGTCGATGATTAGCTGCAGGAAGATTAAAAAGTTCACTTCCGTTATGGTTGAGTTTAAAAGCAATAGAAGGATGAACCAAAGCTACTCTTTGGAATTCATCGATAACATGCTTCTGCTCAACTGTTGTAGACTTTAGAAAGTTACGTCTTGCTGGGATATTAAAAAAGAGATTTTTTACAGATAAAGAAGTTCCAACTGGTGTTACACAAGGTTCTTGTTTTACAATATTACTCCCTTCAATAACAAGATGAGAGCCCAGATCTTCATCTTCAGTCTTAGTTTTCATCTCTACATGTGAGACAGCTGCAATAGAAGCTAGAGCCTCACCCCTGAATCCTTTAGTATTTAATCTAAATAAATCTTCAGCTGAATTAATTTTGGAAGTTGCATGTCGCTCAAAAGATAGTCTTGCATCTGTATCGCCCATACCAGAGCCATTATCAATAACTTGTATCAAAGTTTTACCACCTTCCTTTACCAATAAAGTTATGGATGTTGCATCAGCATCTACAGCATTTTCCAAAAGTTCTTTAACGACAGAAGCTGGTCTTTGAACGACTTCACCTGCTGCGATTTGGTTTGCAACATGGTCTGGTAATAAATGAATAATACTGCTCATTGACTATTGTGAAGAAAAAATTGATAGATCAAAATCGATGATCCATAAAAAGATAAAAGTTAAAATCAGTACGATTATAATTATAGTCCTATTTACACCACGATTATTTCTATTTCTAGAACTCTCTCGCGCTTCTGCCCAATGCGAGCCAAAATCTACAGAATTATGCGTCTCTTTATATTTAGCAAATTTAGAATCAAAACTATATGGATTTCCAGTATCCTTACCCTTGTAATATCTGGGAGTATAGTTATACCTAGAATTCTTTCTTAATTTAAGCGACTTTAATTTAAACATATCTTTTGATGAGAATTCAAAATTAAAGAATTTCCATCAATTCATGAGGCTTAAACCTTTTTAAAGCTAGCGAATTTCTTTTAATAGATTAATTCGATTTGTAGAATTTAGCATCCTTGCGAAGTTGTGCCATTTTAATAGCAGCAATTGCAGCTTCTGAACCTTTGTTACCATGAATTCCGCCTGAACGGGCTTCAGACTGTTCCTTGGTGTTATCGGTCAATACACAAAAAATTACTGGAATATCATTTTTAAGATTTAAATCCATAATCCCTTGGGTTAAACCTTGACAAACAAAATCAAAATGCTTGGTTTCTCCCTGAATCACATTACCAATTGCCACTATGGCATCTAGCATCTCAAAACTTTCCTGCATTTTTTTACATCCGTAAGGAAGTTCAAAACTGCCAGGAACATTCCATCTTATAATATTTTCCTTGATAGCTCCAACATCCATTAAAGTATCGAAAGCACCCTGGAAAAGATTTTCTGTAATGTCAGGATTCCATTCTGAAACCACAAGACCAATTTTCATGTCTTTGGCATCAGGGAGTTTATCCTTATCGTAAACCGAAAGATTTTTTTCTGAAGTAGCCATTTTAAAGAACTTCTGCTTGTCCTAAGTATACGTCTGCATTTCTAGCTTCGGTAGAATTTGGAAACTCGTCTTTAATTCTGTTCAAGTGTTTTTTTGCAGTTTCACCATCTTCCAAACTAATTGCAGTAATAGCAGCTTTAAGTAAAAACTTAGGAGTTGTAAATTCATTTTTTCTAAGATTAGCAGCTTTTTCAAAGTAATCTAAAGCTTCTTCTGGCTGATCTAATTGCAAAAACGCATCACCTATAGAACCTTTTGCTAATGGAGTTAAAATCTCATCATCAGCGTTGAATTTGTCTAAGTATTCAATTGCGTCTTGATAGTTTCCTAGATTCAAATGAGATATACCTGCGTAATAGTTAGCTAATTCTCCAGCTTTTGTACCACTATAATTAGAAGCAATATCTTGAAAGCCAAATTTACCATTTCCGCCTTGTAGAGATCTTGTAAAAAGTGAGTCCTGCTCTGCACCAGAAGCTTCTATAGCAGAATCAAAAAACTGCTGAGCTTGATTCATCTCATTTGCAGCCTCTGCTTCATTTGGCTCCTGAATAAATTTCTGGTAGCCCAAAAATCCTAGGATAACAACTGCAATGGCGATGATCACACCAAAAATAGGCTTTTGATATTTAGATAAAAACCGCTCTGTAGAACTTGCGCCTTCATCTAATGTACTAAACACTTCAGCTGTTGTAGATTCGTTTTCAATCTGCTCTTCGCGTTCAGCTTTGTTATTTGGTTTGTAACCTCTTTTCTTGTATGATGCCATAATTGTATTTTATTCTATTGAGCAAAAATATAATTTTATTCCATATACAATACACTATTTATTTGATATTTTTACATTTCGACTTCTATTGAAATCAGAAGTAAAATACCAGCATTTACAGCAAAAAGTAAATTGAATTAATCACATGATTTTAAATAAACTGACACTTATCAATTATAAGAATTTTGAACAACTGACTTTAGAGTTCGATTCTAAAATAAATTGCTTTGTCGGTAAAAATGGAATCGGAAAGACCAATATTCTTGATGCCATTTATCACCTTGCATTTGGAAAAAGTTATTTCAACCCTATTACAAGTCAGAATGTGAAGCACGGTGAAGAGTTTTTTATGCTGGAGGCAGATTTTATAAATGAAGGAAAATCTGAGAAAATAATCACTTCGTTCAAAAAAGGGCAACGTAAATTAATCAAAAGAAATGGAAAAGATTATGAGAAATTAAGTGATCATATCGGAACCATCCCTCTTGTCATTATCTCTCCTACAGACCGTGATCTTATTCTTGAAGGTAGTGAAACCCGAAGAAAATTCATGGATGGTGTGATCTCACAAGGAGACAAATTATATCTGGATACTTTATTGAGTTACAATAAAATCCTTTCGCAACGCAATGCCTTACTAAAATATTTTGCTGCTAACAGAACTTATGACGAAACAAGTCTTGAGGTTTATGATGACCAAATCATTGAACTCGGACAACTTATTTTTGAAAAGCGACGTGAATTTATAGAAGAATTCAAACCTATTCTTCAAAAAAGGTATCAGGAAATAAGCAGTTCCAGAGAAAACATCAGTTTAACCTATAGAAGTCAGTTTAATGATGAAGAGTCATTTAAATCGATTTTAAAATCAGGTATAAAAACCGATTTACAGCGTCAGTTTTCTAATTATGGTTCACATAAGGATGATTTGGTTTTCAAAATAAAATCACATTCTGTAAAGAAGTTTGGATCTCAGGGTCAGCAAAAATCTTATTTGATTGCATTAAAGTTTGCGCAATATGATTTTTTAAAATCTCATTATGGTGTTAAACCAATTTTACTCATGGATGATATTTTTGATAAACTTGATGAAGATCGGGTTTCCCAAATCGTAAAAATGGTGACTAATGCTGAACTTGGGCAAATGTGCATCAGTGATACGCACCCAGAACGTACGGAAGAAGTTGTGAAGAAAAATGCGACTCAATATAAAATGATAAATCTAGAACATGAAGTTTAATTATTTACTGATTAGTTTTGTAATACTAGTTTCCTGCAACTCAAAGCCTGACTTTAAAGAAGTTTCAAAACTTAATGGGTTTTGGGAAATTGAAAAAGCAGAGACGCCTTATGGAGATAAGTCCTATGAAATGAATCAAATGGTGGATTATTTTCAAATTGAAGATTCTATTGGATTCAGAAAAAAAATGCAACCAAATTTACTTGGGAATTATCAATCTTCTCAAAACAGAGAGTACTTCACGATAGAAGATTATGAGGATAGTTTGGTGTTAGTTTATAAAAATGAATATGACACCTGGTCTGAAACTTTGCTGAGCATTGAAGAAGATAAGTTTGTGGTGAAAAACAAACAAAACTTTATTTACACCTATAAAAGACACAACCCCAAAACTATAGACTTAGATGAAAAATAAAAGAGCAAATGAAGAGCAGTCTATGAAAGATTTGATGGAAATCTTTAAAAACAAGCACAGGTTAAATCCTGGTTTGAATAAGGTGGATGTTGAAAATGCATGGATGACTCAACTTGGACCAGCGATCAAAAATTACACGAACGAGATCAAATTCAAAAATAATATACTCACCGTTCATTTGTCTTCTTCAACATTAAGGGAAGAGTTGAGTTATGGTAAGGAGAAAATTATCAAAACACTCAACGAAAGTCTGGGTCGGGAGCTTATTTCAAAACTAATTTTAAGATAGTTAGCATGGGACTCAAAGTAGTAAAGTTTAATAATAAAAATGGAGATCAACTTGTTGGTCGATTACAATTTCCAGAAACGCAGCATCCAAAAGCTTATGCGATTTTTGCCCACTGTTTCACCTGTGGTAAAAACCTAAAAGTAATAAGAGAAATATCTTCTGCATTAACAGAACTTGGAATAGCAGTCTTAAGATTTGATTTTACTGGTCTAGGGCAAAGCGAAGGTGAATTTGAAGACACCAATTTTTCTCATGATATAGAGGATTTGCTTGAAGCTTCTAAATTTCTTGCGAAAGAATATAAAGCTCCAAGCTTGATCATTGGTCATTCACTTGGCGGCACAGCAGCTTTGTATGCTGCCAAAAAATTGGATAATATTAAGGCTATTGCAACCATAGCAAGTCCTTCTCAACCTTCTCATGTTCAGAATTTGATAAAGGATAGTGTTGACACTATTACAAAAAATGATGAAGCCCTTGTAAATATTGGAGGAAAAGACTTTAATATTAAAAAGCATTTTTTAGAGGTTTTAAAAACAATGGATACAAAATCATTTTTAGGTGATTTAAAGAAGCCTTTTTTAATTATGCACTCGCCACAAGATCAAATTGTGGATATCAAAAATGCAGAAGAACTCTATAAATGGGCTCATCATCCCAAAAGCTTTATCAGTTTGGATAAAGCGGATCATCTTCTGAATGAAAATATTGATGCATCTTACATTGGGAATCTTATTGGGCACTGGGCTTCCAACTGCCTGGATCTTAGTAAAAAAGAGAATCCTGCGATGTCTTCAGATAGTCAGTCAGCAGCATTTCTAAAGGATGAAGATAAATTTACAACACATCTTAAAGTTGGAGATTTTAGTTTAATAGGAGATGAACCGGAAGATCACGATGGAAATAACTTTGGTCCAGCTCCATACGATTTCCTTACAGCAGGACTTGCTGAATGTACTGCGATGACTCTTCATGTCTATGCTCGACACAAAAAATGGGAACTTGAAGAAGTGTACGTCCATGTGGATCATGAGAAAAGAAAAGTTGAAAATGAAAACGGAAAAACTACACAAAAAGACTTTTTCTACAAAAAAGTAGAAATCAAAGGAAACCTAGACGAATCACAAATTAAGCGTTTATATGAAATTGGAGATAGATGTCCTGTGCACAAAACTTTAGAATCCGATATAGATATTTCATCAGAATTAGTAAACTAAAAGTAATGTTAAGTTAATGCTTAAATTTTAGCAAACTCAGTATTTAGGCTACATTTACAATTAAATTTAAATCAAATAATCATGAAAAAAATAGGTTTATTAACTTTTGCACTCAGTTTACTCCTTGCGGTAGGATGTAACGAGGGGAAGAAAAAAGATAAAGAAGAAGACAAAAAAGAAGCTGTTGGTGTAACTGATACACTTGTAACTATTACTCCATTAATGGAGGAATCTCCAGAATATTCAGAAGCTACCTTAACCCACCCAGGTGGTGATGTTATTGAAGTACCTGCAGGCTCTGTAGATTTTGACTTTAAGGTTGAAAACTACGAACTTGGAGTTCAAACAGAAAACGCAGGTGAAAACGGCCTAGCAAATTCAGGAAATGGTCAACATATACATTTCATTTTAGACAATGGCCCTTATTCAGCTCACTATGAAAGTGAATTCTCAAAAGACATCGAAGAAGGAGAACATGTTTTACTAGCATTCCTATCCAGATCTTATCATGAGGCTGTAAAAAACCCAAGTTCTTTTGTGGTGAAAAAAATCGTAGCTGGTAATCCATCTGAAGATCAAAAAATGGATATCGATTTTTCCGGAGAACATTTATTCTACAGCAGACCAAAAGGAACTTACAAAGGAAAAGATACAGAAAAAGTTCTTCTTGATTTTTTCTTGGTAGGAACTGAAATCAGTGAAAATGGGAATAAGGTGAAAGTAGTGGTAAATAATAACGAAGAGTATTTAATTAATGAATGGGTTCCTCATGTTATTGAAAATATGCCACTGGGTGAAAATAAAATTCAAATCACTTTAGTTGATGAGGATTTAAAGCCAATACCAGGTCCATTTAATTCTACTACAAGAACTATTACTTTAGAAAAATAAATTACTTTTTAAAGGTATAAAAAAACCATCTGCCTCAGGCAGATGGTTTTTTTATACTTAAATTTTTAATTTCAGCTAAAAATTATCAGAAGTCACAATTACAAATGTGCCAGGCTCATTATTACTTGACGTATTTTCAGCTGTTATGATAATTCGTTTAGGTTCAAAAGCTGTTGTGGTACTTAAGGACCCTTTTCTTGTACTAGAAAACAGACTCGAAGACATATTTATTTTTCCGATATTTTTAGTTCCTCTTGCAGTTTCGATCCAAACCACATACATTTCTTTTGGAGGGTCTAAGCGATCTGGAGAAGTCAAATTTTCAGCCTTAAGGTCTATTTTGTAATTATCATTACCGTCCTTTTTTACTTTGGCGGTAATATCTGCGCCTGGAGCAACTTGGGAAACAGGAAAGTTTACCTTAGTAGCACATGCGGTAATAAATATTAATAATAACATCGATAATGGTAAAGCAATTTTTTTAATCATCATATTTGAATTTAATTTCTTACAAAAATAAGTTAATAAACAATGCAATATTAAATTTTATAACTTCTTAAAAAAGAAATTGATTTTTGAATTTCTGTAGCCATCACTTTATCATCTTTTACAAACGGAACTAATTTCCGAAACTCTTTTAAAATATATTCAATAGCATCTGAACTTCTAAGAGGAAGTCTAAAATATATGGCTTGTGAAGCATTGAATAGTTCTATCGCCAAAACACGTTCTACATTATCAACAATTCTCGAGAGCTTAGTCACTGCATTTGCACCCATACTCACATGATCTTCCTGACCATTGGAAGACACAATAGAATCTACACTTGCTGGTGTGCACAACTGTTTGTTTTGACTTACAATACTTGCTGCAGTGTATTGAGGTATCATAAAACCACTATGAAGTCCTGGCGAACTTACTAAAAATGTTGGTAAGCCACGGAGACCTGAAACCAACTGATAAATTCTACGCTCAGAGATATTACCTATTTCACTTACTGCAATAGCCATCACATCTGCTGAAATAGCTAAGGGTTGACCATGAAAATTCCCTCCAGATATTATTTTATCTTCATCTGAAAAAATATTAGGATTATCGGTCACACTATTTATTTCCGTTAGCAAAGTTTGTTCAACATAACGGAGCGCATCTCTTGTAGCTCCGTGAACCTGAGGCACACATCGAAAAGAGTAAGGATCCTGTACGTTTTGTTTTTGGACTCCTCCTATCTCACTCCCTTCGAGTAGCTTGAGAATTGTTTTTGCTGTTTCTATTTGACCTCTATGTGGTCGCACTTTATGAACCAAACTATCAAAAGGAGATAAATTACAATCGAAAGCGTCTATTGAAATAGCTGCGATTGTATCTGCCCATTTCATCAGTCGTTTAGTCTTTAAAACATTTCTAAGCAAATGAGCGCTCATAAATTGAGTTCCATTCAACAATGCCAAACCTTCTTTAGATTGAAGTACCAAGGGCTCCCAGCCAAATTTTTCTTTCAGAACAGAAGATTTTTCAACTTTTTGATCTATTAAAACTTCTCCTTTTCCAATAAGGGGTAAAGCCAAGTGTGCAAGAGGTGCTAAATCTCCAGAAGCCCCCAATGAACCTAGTTCATAAATCACAGGAAAAATTCCTCTGTTATAAAAATCGATTAATCTTTCAACCAACTCAATAGAAACTCCAGAATAACCGTAGCTTAAAGATTGTATTTTTAGTAATAACATCAATTTCACAACCGACTCCTCTACCCTATCTCCAGTTCCGCAAGCATGTGACATTACAAGATTCTCTTGTAAAAAGGTAAGTTTATCTTCGTCAATTTTAATATTACACAAAGATCCAAACCCTGTATTTACCCCATAAATAGGATTTTTACTTTCCTTTTGTTTCTGGTCAAGATAAGCTCTGGATTTATTGATTTTGCAAGTAGCTTCTTCGCTTAGGGCTAATTTATAATTGTCGTCAATTAAAGTTTGTATTTGTGAAAAGCCAAGTACTGTAGAATCTATATAATGGATTTGTGACATTTAATAATCTTTTTTCAAATATAATATTTAAGAATTGTTCAATCCTTAAGTTTGGAAAAAGAATAACCTAAATGATTAGTAATGTCTGAAGCAATCAAGCTTTCTTGGGAGGTTTCTTTAGCAGCCAAATCTCCAGCCATACCATGTAAAAACATCCCGATTGTAGCTGCATTCAGACTTGAATAACCTTGAGCTAGCAATCCAGTAACCAAACCAGTCAAAACATCACCACTACCCGCAGTAGCCATCCCTGAATTTCCTGTTGAATTCACAAAAACCTTATTTTTGTAGACACAAAGACTGAAAGCATCTTTTCCTAGAATGATTACGTCATGTTTTGTTGAGAAATTTTTAATTTTTTCTAACTTTTCAAAATCGTCTTTCCAGCTTCCAATTAATCTTCTTAACTCTCCCGGATGTGGTGTCAATATAGATTTCTTCGGAATTTGCCGCTGCAAAGCTTTATGCTCTGCAATAAGATTTAGAGCATCGGCATCAATTACTAGTGGTTGTTTGGAGTTTTCTAACCAGTTGCTCAAAGCTTTTAAGGCATCTTTAGATGTTCCAATACCTACACCGATTCCAATCGCATCTGCATTGAAATCGAGCTTTTTATAGCTAATAAATTCTTCAGATGTATTTTCTATAATCATAGCTTCTGGCAAATGTTGAATCAAAGCAGAATATCCTCGACTTGGCATCAACACACTTGTTTTACCCACACCAGAACGCATGCAAGACTTGGAAGAAAGAATGACACTGCCTAACATAAGACGACTGCCACCAATCAAAACAGCGTGACCATAGGTTCCTTTATGTGAAAATCTAGATCTTAGCTGATAAAGTGTTTTCGTGAAATTTAGGTCTACGAAAGTAAATTCAGATGAAATTTCACTTAAGCGTTTCTGGCTTAAACCAATGTCTATAATTTTAACTTCTCCAATAAAATCAGAATAATCAGGTAAATAAAATGAAAGTTTTGGAGTCTGGAAAGTAAGAGTTAAATCTGATTTGAAAACTTGCTCATCTTCATTTATGGATTTATCCATGTACATTCCACTAGGGATATCTATAGCAATAGTTTTAAAAGAATGCTTATTGACAGATTTTATTAATTTTTGAACAAATTCTGGCATTGGTCTATTCAGACCTACACCAAAAATGGAATCTATAATAATGTCGTTAGAGTTAAAACTAGGAACCTTTGAGTCTTCATCAATATCTTCAATCTTGCATTTTGATTGATTTTTCAGTCTTACAAGATTTTTTTGATTATCATCAGATCGCGAAGATGTAAAGTTGACAAGGTAGACTTCTACATCAAAACCGTCCCGAGCTAAAAAGTAAGCTATGGCCAATCCATCGCCACCATTATTGCCTGGACCAGCAAGAACTTTAATCATCTGTGAAGTTGACTCTAAACTACTACTAATTTCTTCGTAAGCCAATCCAGCGGCTCGCTCCATTAATTCCCATGAACTTATGCGCTGTTCCTTACAACTAAAGCTGTCCAAATCTGCTAATTGTGAAGCACTTAAAATTTTCATGATAAAAAATTAATGAATTATGACTTATCCTGACTTTTTTCCCATTCCCAAGCGTCTTTCAAAGCTTGTCCTAAACTTCTTTTAGCTTTCCAGCCCAAGGTTTTGTTGGCTTTTTGGGTATCTGCATAAGCAGCAACCACATCCCCAGGTCTTCTATCCACAATTTTGTACTTTAAATTTTCTCCGGAAGCACTTTCAAAAGCCTTTATGACATCTAAGACTGATGAACCAATTCCCGTCCCTACATTAAAAACCTCGAAATTTTCCTTGCTTTTAGAACTCATGATTCTTTCTAAAGCCACCACATGAGCTTCTGCCAAATCCATAACATGAATATAATCTCGTATACAAGTTCCATCTTCGGTAGGATAATTATCTCCGAAAACAGATAATTCTTTGCGTTTTCCAATTGCCGTTTGTGTAATAAAAGGAACTAAATTTTGTGGTGTTCCTAAAGGCAACTCGCCAATTTCTGCGGTAGGATGTGCACCTATGGGATTAAAATATCTAAGTGAGATCGCCTTCAGTTTATCGTTTGCTTTACATGTATCAGTTATAATTTCTTCACCGATTTGTTTTGTATTTCCATAAGGAGACATCGCTTTCTTTACTGGAGCCCCCTCAGAAATAGGTAGGTCTTCAGCTTCACCGTAAACGGTACATGAAGAACTAAAAATGATATTTTGCTCTGGTAATTTCACAAGATTCTGTAGCAAATATGTAAGAGCTGCGATATTATTTTCGTAATAGAGTAGCGGATTTTCAACACTTTCTCCTACAGCTTTCGAAGCTGCAAAATGAATGACACCAGACACATCCTGATGTTTTACAAAAAATTCTTTTAAACCAAGTTTATCTCTTAAATCCAGCTTCTCGAATTCTGGAGTTTTAAATGAAATACTAGTGATTCCCTCAAGCACTTTTAAAGAAGAGTTTGAAAGATTATCTATTATTATCACTTCATATCCTTTTTTTTGCAACGCAATGACTGTATGAGATCCTATAAAGCCAAGACCTCCAGTAACAAGTATTTTCATTTAATAAATTTGTTAAATTTTAATTCCAAGTTACAAAAATATAAGATTAATGCCATGTAAACCTTATTTTTGACCAAAAAAGACATGTCGAAGAATGATACTTCAATAAAAGCCTTCAGATGGATAAGCATCCTTGAGGCCATTTCATTTCTGTTATTACTTTTTATAGCTATGCCCTTAAAATACATTTGGGAAATGCCCGAATATGTAAGAATTGTAGGGATGGCTCATGGTATCCTTTTTATACTTTATCTTATTGGTGGATATTGGATGTTTGAAAAATTAAACTGGTCTGTAAAAGTTTTATTTATTGTGTTCTTAAGTTCGATTTTACCTTTTGGTCCATTTGTAGTAGAACGCAAGTATTTGCCTTAATTACTCCTTAATCAATCTGTCTTTAACAAATTCAACTTTAGTTTTCCCATGTGGTTTGGACTTGCCATCTTCATCTAGACTTACCATTATAATTTTATCAACAACAATTATAGTTTTCCTTGTCATTTTATTTCTGACTTCACATTTCAATGTAAGAGAAGCGGTACCAAATTTTACGACTTCAATCCCAATTTCTACAATATCACCTTGTTGAGCTGAACTTTTAAAATCAATTTCACTCATATATTTGGTAACGGTCTTTTGATTTTCCAGTTGAATAATTGAATACAAAGCAGCCTCCTCGTCTATCCACGCTAAGAGTTTACCTCCAAATAAGGTCCCGTTTGGATTTAAATCTTCTGGTTTTATCCATTTTCTTGTATGAAATCTCATAATTTTTTAAATTTTAAATTTACTATGCGTTTTGAGCATCTTTAATAATTTTAAGATGATCGAAAGCTAATTTAGGTAAATTTTGAATATTGAACCATTTAGCTTCATCGGCATCATCATCACCTTTTACTTCAATTCTATTTTCGATTTCAGCTACAAATGCAAAAGTAATTGTCCTACTTCTAGGGTCACGATTTGGTTTATCATAGAAGCTTAAAAATCTAAATTGATCTAAACTCAAATCTAAATTTGTCTCCTCTTTTAATTCACGTTGACAAGCATTAATAACTAGTTCATCAGCATCTATAAAACCACCTGGCAATGCCCAATGATTTTTAAATGGATCCCTTTTTCTTTTGATGAGTAACAGAAATCTTTCCTGTTCTTCCTTAAAGAAGATAACGGCATCAACTGTAACTGAAATAGATTGAAGTTTGGACATCTTTAAATTTATTTTAAAATTAAGAATTACCTGTGACTTCGTCAACAGCCGAAGTGATAAGAGTTTTTATTTATTTAAATAAAAAAATATAATTACCTGCCTATTCAATTCACAACCACATTAGAACTAAGTTTATATTCAAAAAAGTGATTACAAATTATCAGGTTTAGCATCAAATTAAATTCAAATGATTCCAATTAGGCCTAAATCTCAACATTCTGCATAAAAAAACCCTTCATCACTGAAGGGTTTTCAAACTTTTTAAAATGTGCTTTCCTTATGATTTTGGCATCACAACAGCATCAATAGCATGGATAACTCCGTTAGAAGCATCAACATCAGTCATTACAACGGTAGTCTTATTACCGTTAGCATCTGTTAAAATGACATTTTCTCCCTCTAATGTTGCAGTTAATTCTTCACCTTGTACGGTTGGAATTGTAAAACTTCCACTGTTGTCTTTGATAGCACTTACAACATCTGCTGCCATAAATTCACCAGAAACAACATGGTAAGTTAAAATGCCAGTCAGTTTTTCTTTATTCTCTGTTTCTAATAAAGATGACAATGTGCCTTCTGGTAATTTTCCAAAAGCATCATTGGTAGGTGCAAAGACTGTAAAAGGACCATCACTACTTAATGTCTCAACTAAACCTGCAGCTTTTACAGCAGTTACTAGAGTACTAAAATCATCATTTCCAGATGCAATGTCTACTATGGTCTGTTGGTCTGACTTAGCTTCCTCAGAAGATGGTTCAGCTTCCATAGTTGTTTCTTCCATTTCTGTTTCTTTTTCTTTGCTTTCGTTATTCTTGCATGAAGAAAATGCAATCAGGGCAATTACACTTAAACTTAAAATTATTTTTTTCATAGTTATACTTTTTTAGTTGTTCAAAACTATCTTAAAAAGATTAAACAATAATAATCTTTACTATAATTTTTTGTTAATACTATTAATCTAATAACAAACAATAAGGAAATAAATTTATTAATTTTTATAATAGACATTCCTTAAGTAAAAATTAAAAGTCATGTCATTAACATTAATTTATGTGGTTTTGGTTCGCTTGTAACCGAACTAAAATTACATTTGTTTCATGAAACAAAAAAACGACTCTGTTCCCACTTCAACTCACAATCTCATAGAGGAATTGAGCTCACACTTTGTAAACGAACGCGATCTACCTCCATTAGCTGCAAAAATCTATTCTTCTATCATTTTATCAAAAGCTGAATCCCTCACTTTTGAAGAAATTATTGAAATAACTGGAGCTAGTAAAAGCTCTGTTTCCAACCAGTTAAACTTTTTAATTGAAGAAAACCGTTTGGATTTTATATATAAAGATGACAAGAGAAAGCGCTATTTTAAAACTAAGCGTGATTATCTGTGTAATACTCTTGAATCCCATTTAGAAAAAATTCAGAAGGAAATTAAGATGCTTTCCAAAGTTATTAAATATAAAGATGACCAAGATTTCAATAAAAAACTTGTCGCTATTTTCAAAAATCATCTTGAAAGTGAGAAAGAAAACATTCTTGACACAATAAATAACCTTAAACAAACAAGTCATAACTTAGATCAACATGAAAAATAAATTAGTTTGCCTGCTTGTCTTAACAGTAATATTGTTAAGCTCCTGTCAAAATCAAGGTCAACAACAAGCACCACCTCCTCCAGAACTTCCTATTATAAAAGCAGAAACGATGGATGTAACTACTTATTCTGAATATCCAACTCAGCTAGAAGGAATCGTCAGCAGTGAAATAAGAGCTAAAGTTTCAGGATACATTACAAATGTTTTGGTTGAAGAAGGTGCGGCTGTTAAAAAAGGTGAAGTTTTATTTGAACTTGAAACCAGAAGCCTGAGTGGAGATGCCTCTGCAGCAAGAGCAAGAGTCAATGCAGCTCAGATTGAAGTTGAGAAGTTAAAACCTCTGGTTGAAAAAAACATTGTTAGCCAGAACCAGTTAGAAACAGCTAAAGCTCAACTTGAAACAGCTAAAAGTAATCTTAATAGTATCAATGCGAATGTAAGTTACGCAAGTATACAAAGTCCGGTTGATGGCTTTGTAGGAACTATAAATTACAGAGATGGTGCTTTAATAAATCCTTCAGACATGCTTCCATTGACCAGAGTAGTTAAAACGAACAAAGTTTTTTCTTACTTCTCTGTTAATGAGAAAGATTACTTGAATATGCTCACAAAATTTAATCAAAATTTGAAAGAAAAGGAAGATTTAATTTCTTCATTTCCTGAAGTGATTTTGATTATGTCCAACGGGCAGGAATATCAAAATAAAGGTAAAATCACAAGTATTTCTAGTCAAGTCAACCGACAAACTGGTACTGTAAGATTCCGTGCTACTTTTGATAATTCCAATTCATTACTAAAAGACGGGCTTACAGGAAAAATTAAAATACCTATTTATACTGAAGATGCCATTGTCATTCCAAGAATATCTACATTTTCTCGGCAGGGTAAAGAATTTGTTTTCAAACTTAACGAATCAGATTCTACAGTCACAGAAAAAGCGATTGAAGTGGTAAGGGCAGATCCTTATTTTGTGATAAAATCTGGAGTAAATAAAGGTGAAAAAATAGTTGGCAGAGGTGTCAATAAAATTAAAAACAATGACAAAATAAAACCTGTATCATCAACAATGGATTCGATTGTAAATTCATTTGATAAAGTTTTTAAATAGAAATCATGCTAAAAACATTTATAGAAAGACCCGTTTTATCTACAGTTGTTTCCATCATAATTGTAATGTTGGGACTTCTTGGAATACAGGAATTACCAGTAACTCAATATCCTGATATTGCACCACCAACAGTACAAGTCACCACAAGTTTTCCAGGAGCCAATGCTGAAACCATCTTGGAAAGTGTCATAATTCCTATTGAAGAGCAAATCAATGGTGTGGAAGGTATGACTTACATTACTTCTTCAGCAAGTAATGATGGTAGTGCAACTATTACAGTATTTTTTGAACAGGAATATGACCCAGATATTGCTGCCGTAAACGTTCAAAATAGAGTTGCCAGAGCAAATTCAGTATTACCTGACGAAGTATTAAGAAGTGGTGTTATTACAGCCAAGCAACAGAATTCAGCATTACTTTATGCTGCAATTTATTCTACCAATGAAGATTATTCAGATACTTATGTTCAAAATTATCTAAACATAAATATCAAACCAGAATTACAGCGAATTAATGGTGTTGCAAATGTTTCTGTATTCGGAGGTAAGGATTATTCCATGCGAGTCTGGTTAGATCCAGATAAAATGGCGAATTACAATATTAATTCAGCTGAAGTCATTGCGGCTATAAGAGAGCAAAGTCAAGAAGCTGCGGCGGGATCTGTAGGACAAAATGCTGGAAAAGCCTTTGAATATGTGATTACCTATAGAGGTAGACTCAAAACTTCTGAAGAGTATGGAAATATTATTTTAAAAACATTTGATAATAATCAATTTCTTAGATTAAAAGATGTAGCCAAAGTAGAGCTTGAAGCTTTCTCTTATAACTCATTATCAAGAAGTAAAGGCTATCCGGGTGTTAACTTTGGTATTTTCCAGACACCCGGATCCAATGCACAGGAGATAATTGAAAGGATCTATGACAAAATGGATGATCTCGAAAAGAACTTTCCTGAAGGTGTAGAATATCTTGTCAATTACGATACAAACGAATTTCTGACTGCTTCTATAGACAAAGTCCAGACAACTCTTATTGAAGCTTTTTTACTTGTTTTCTTGGTGGTTTTTCTCTTTTTACAAGATTTGAAATCAACTTTAATACCAGCTATCGCCGTTCCAGTTTCGATTATTGGAACCTTTTTCTTTCTGAATTTATTTGGGTATTCTATCAACCTTTTAACACTTTTTGCACTTCTCCTTGCTATTGGAATTGTGGTCGATGATGCGATTGTTGTAGTTGAAGCTATATATGCTAAACTTGAAGAGGGTGCAGAAAGTGCCAAAGAAGCATCTATCTCTGCAATGAGTGAAATCAGTGGCGCTATTGTTTCTATAACACTCGTTATGGCTGCTGTATTTATTCCAATTACATTCATAAAGGGACCTGCAGGCGTGTTTTATGAACAGTTTGGTGTCACATTAATAGTCGCCATATTTATTTCTGCTATAAATGCCTTGACTTTAAGCCCGGCTTTATGTGCTTTATTTCTAAAACCACCAAAAGAACAAAAAGATAAACCCAATTTATTACAACGTTTTTACAACGCTTTCAATGCTGGTTTTAATGCAATAAGAAGTAAATATGTAAATTCATTAAAGTTTTTGGTAAGACAGAAATGGGTCACACTACTTATTCTGGCAGTTGCAGGTGTGGCTATTTATTTTGCTAATGAATTAACACCAAAAGGTTTTGTGCCCACAGAAGATAGAGGAGTTGTATTTATGAATATGGAGCTACCTGTCGGCGCTTCTCTGGATAGAACTTTTAAAGCTACAGAGGAAGTATACGATAGAATACAAAATATAGAAGGTATTAGAACTGCATCTTTGATTACAGGCAGAAACTTTTTCTCTGGAGCTGGTAGTTCTTACGCTCAAGGATTCATCATTCTTGATAATTGGGAAAAAAGGACATCTGATGCAACACAAATCAACTCAATAGTAGGAAAACTAAATCAAGTTACTTCTACCATTCCAGATGCCCAAATTCAATTTTTCACTCCTCCCAGCGTTCCAGGTTATGGAGCTGCAGACGGTTTTGAAATGCAACTTCTGGATAAATCTTCTGGTTCATTAAATGAGTTGGATAATACAGCAGAAAAATTTGTAGGGGGGTTATTTCAAGAACCAAGCATAGCTTTTGCCAACAGTTCATTTAGTACAGACTTTCCACAATATGATTTGAATTTAAATGTGCCTAAAATTAAGGCAAGCGGTTTATCTGTAAACGATGTTTTATCGACAATGCAATCGTATTTAGGTGGATTTTTTGTATCCAATTTCTCTAGATTTGGTAAACAATATAGAGTGTTTGTTCAAGCATTACCTAAAGACCGTGAAGATAAAGAAAGCCTAAACAGTATTTTCGTGAGGTTACCCTCTGGTGAGAATTCACCAGTCTCAGAATTTGTTGAGTTAGAAAGAGTTTACGGTCCTCAGGTGATAAACAGATTTAATCTTTATAACGCAGTAACTATTAATGGATCCACAAATCCAGGGTTTAGTTCTGGTGATGCTATACAATCTATCCGTGATGTAGCAGATCAACAGTTGGGTAATGATTATGATATAGCCTTTTCAGGAATCACTAGAGAAGAAATCGCAGCTAGCGGCCAATCTATAATTATTTTTGCTTTAAGTATTTTATTTGTCTACTTCTTTCTTGCTGCGCAATACGAAAGTTATATGCTTCCATTTGCTGTTATATTTTCATTACCAATTGGAGTAGCCGGAGCTTTTTGGAGTACTAATCTTGCTGGACTGGAAAATAACATTTATTTCCAAATAGCACTAATTATGTTAGTTGGTTTACTTGCTAAGAACGCCATTTTAATTGTAGAATTTGCTATACAGCGGCGAAACGAAGGTATGAGCATCTACGATGCAGCACTTGATGGAGCCAAAGTAAGATTAAGACCCATTCTAATGACATCGTTTGCTTTTATCTTAGGACTTCTTCCTCTGGTATTAGCTACTGGTGTTGGAGCAAAAGGAAATAATTCTATTGGCACAGGAGCGGCTGGAGGCTTACTTGTAGGAACTGTTATCGGAGTTTTTGTTATTCCAGTTCTCTTTGTTGTTTTTCAATGGTTACAGGAAAAAGTAAGTCCTTCAAGTAGGGCGAGAGTCAAAAAATCTCAAACTAATTTAAAAGAATCTGAATAGATCATGAAATATATTATTAAATCCATTTTCGTAGTCGTCTGTATATCTTCTCTGCAATCCTGCTTTGTAGCTAAGGATTATGAACGACCAGAAGAAGAAATAGACCCAATCAATTATAGAACAGATCAGCTATCTAGTGATTCTATTCCTATTTCAAAAGTGAGCTGGAAGCAAATGTTTACAGACACCATTCTTCAAAATCATATTGATGAAGCTCTTGAAAACAATCAGGATATTAGAATTGCATTACAACAAATAAACGCTGCAAATGCTTACTACAAACAAGGTAAAGCTGGATATTATCCAACCGTAGATTTAAATGGTAGTTTTACACATCAGGAACTAGCACCAAATTCACAGTTTGGAAGCTTTTTCTCTTCTATTGATCAGTATGAGCTCAATGCAAGTTTATCCTGGGAAGCAGATATCTGGGGTAAAATCAGAAGCAATAAAAGAGCTGCTCAAGCTAGATTTATGCAAACTCAAGCAGCACATAAAGCAGTTAAGACTGATTTAATTTCTAGAATCGCTTCAGGATATTATCAAATATTAGCTTTAGATGAGCAGATAAAAATTACTGAACAAACATTAGAAAGCCGTAAAAAGAGTCTTGAGACTAGTGCTGCGCTTAAGGAGGCAGGAAATCTAACCTCTGTAGCTGTAAATCAAACTGAAGCTCAGGTTTATGCAGCTGAAGCTCTTTTACTAGATCTGAGAAATAACATTAAGCTTTTAGAAAATACACTTTCTATATTGAAAGGTGAATCCCCACAAAACTTTAAGCGAAGTGAATTTTCTACCCAACAGATTAACCAGGACCTTACTACGGGAATAGCATCAGATCTTCTAGAAAATAGACCAGATGTGATTGCAGCAGAATATCAGTTAATTAATGCGTTCGAATTAACCAATGCTGCAGAAAGTAGATTTTACCCTTCCATCACAATTTCAGCAACTGGAGGGTTTCAAAGTTTAGAACCTGCAGATTTCATTTCAACGAATTCTTTGTTTCTGACTTTGATAGGAGGGTTAACTCAACCTATATTCAATAGGCGACAAATAAGAACCGAGTATGAAGTTGCTTTAAGTGAAAAGGAACAAGCTCTGCTTAACTTTGAAAGAACGCTACTTACAGCAAGTAAAGAAGTTTCTGATGCATTACTCAATTTTCAAAATGCCAGTCAAAGAGTCGAAATAAAAACCAAAGAGTATGAAGCCTACAAAAGAGCTTTATCTGATTCTAAAGAATTGCTTAACAATGGTTTAGCCAATTATCTTGAAGTTCTTAATGCTCAGGAAAATGCTTTAAACACAGAGCTTGAAGTCATTCAAATAAAGTTTGATAAATTCAGTGCTGTAGTTGAATTATATAGAAGTCTTGGTGGCGGATGGCAGTAATTGGAGACTATTGAAAACAAAAAGGCCGAGCAATTGCTCGGCCTTTTTGTTTTCAATACTTTAAAAGTATTTATTCTCCCATCTTTTCCATCAAAGCCTGAGAAAGTTTTTTGTATGTACCATTTTCTAGACGTTCTCTTATAGCTGAAAAAGCTTTCAGAGTCAAATCTATATCTTCCATGGTATGGGTAGCAGTTGGAATCATTCTCAATAGAATTAAACCTTTTGGAATGACTGGATAGACCACAATAGAGCAGAATACACCATGGTTTTCCCTTAAATCCTTAACCAAAGCCATAGCTTCTGGAATACTTCCTTTTAAGTAAACTGGAGTCACACAACTCGTGGTTGTACCAATATCGAATCCATTTTCTTTAAGACCGTTTTGAAGAGCGTTGACATTATCCCAAAGTTTATCCTTAAACTCTGTAGACCTTTTCAATAGCTCCAATCGTTTCAAAGCACCTTCTACAAGTGACATTTGCAATGATTTTGCAAACATCTGTGATCTTAAGTTATATTTTAAATAATCGATAATTTCTTTGTCAGCTGCTATAAAAGCACCAGTACTAGCCATAGACTTTGCAAAAGTTGCAAAATAGACATCGATCTGATCTTGAACACCTTGTTCCTCTCCTGCTCCAGCACCCGTTTTACCAAGTGTACCGAAACCGTGAGCATCATCAACAAGCAATCTAAAGTTGTACTTTTTCTTAAGCTCAACAATTTCTTTTAGCTTTCCTTGCTCTCCTCTCATTCCGAAGACACCTTCAGAAATAAAAAGAACTCCACCTCCAGTTTGTTCAGCAATTTTTTCAGCTCTGGCCAGGTTCAATTCAATACTGTCTAAATCATTGTGCTTATAAGTAAAACGTTTACCCAAGTGCAAACGAACTCCGTCAATGATACATGCGTGAGCATCTACATCATAAACTATAACATCATCTTTACCAACTAAAGCATCAATTGTAGATAAAATTCCTTGATAACCAAAGTTAAGTACGTAAGCTGCTTCTTTGCTAACGAATTCAGCTAATTCATTTTGCAGTTGTTCGTGAAGATCAGTATGACCACTCATCATTCTTGCTCCCATAGGATATGCACTTCCCCACTTCTTCACTGCTTCTTCATCTGCTTTCCTTACTTCAGGATGATTTGCTAAGCCTAAATAATCGTTGATACTCCAGGTTATAACTTCACGTCCCTGAAATTTCATTCGGTTACTTATTTGTCCTTCCAGTTTAGGAAAAACAAAATACCCTTCAGCTTGATCTGCCCATTTACCAAGCGGACCCTTATCTCTATAAATTTTTGAAAATAAATCTTTCATTTTAATATGTTTTGTGTTGCAAACTTACCCAATATCAATTAGTTGATATTTGTGATATGGGCTTTTTTCAAATTGCTTTTGTTTTGTTCATCTTCTAATCCAGGATAATTTGTAAATCCTTGTTCTTTCATCCAATCATCAGAAAAAACTTTACTCATATATCTAGAGCCATGATCAGGAAAAATAGCTACAACCTTACTTTTAGAATCAAATTCTCCTTCGCTATCCAACTGTTTTATTCCCTGCATAACAGCACCGCTTGTATAACCAACAAACATACCTTCTGCTCTAGCGATGTCGCGAGCCATATAAGCGCTTTCTTCATCACTAACCTTTGTGAATTTATCTATACTATTAAAGTCTGTAGCTGTAGGAATCAAATTTTTCCCTAAACCTTCTATTTTGTATGGATATATTTCAGTCTTATCCAGTTTTCCAGTTTCATGATATTTCTGAAGAACTGAACCAAAAGCATCAATTCCTAATATTCTAATATTTGGATTCTTTTCTTTAAGAAATCTCGCAGTTCCAGATATAGTTCCACCTGTACCACTACAAGCTACCAAATGAGTAATTTTTCCTTCAGTTTGAGCCCAAATTTCGGGGCCAGTTGTCAAATAATGAGCATCAATATTTAAATCGTTAAAATATTGATTGATATAAATCGAACCAGGAGTTTCTTCATGAATACGTTTAGCAACTTCGTAATAAGATCTGGGATCTTCTGGAGCTACATTGGATGGACAAACAGTTACTTCTGCTCCCATAGTTCTAAGCAGAGAAATTTTATCCTTAGAAGATTTTGAACTTACAGCAAGAATGCATTTATATCCCTTAATTGCAGCTACCATAGCAATACTAAAACCAGTATTTCCAGAAGTAGTCTCTATAATTGTATCGCCAGGCTTAAGATCACCATTTTGTTCAGCTTTTTCAATTATGTAATGAGCAATTCTGTCTTTAGAAGATAACCCAGGGTTTTGAGCTTCATACTTAGCTAAAAATTCTCCCTGAAAATCTTGAGTTATATTTTTTAATCTAATTAAAGGTGTACAGCCTACCATTGATAATAAGCTATCGTGAACATTCAAATTTTTATGCATAAAGCCAACGTCTTTTCACGTAAGTAGTGTCTATTAAATAAATAACAGGGGGCTAAATTACGATTTTTTTTGGATTACTCTGATATTTGCTCTAAATCAAAAATAAATACGTAGTCTTTTGCTAACTCTTTCAGTGCTTCAAAACGTCCTGAAGCTCCACCGTGGCCAGCATCCATATTAGTCTCAAAAAATAATTTGTTGTCATCAGTTTTGAGTTCTCTCAATTTAGCTACCCACTTTGCCGGTTCCCAATATTGAACCTGAGAATCGTAAAGACCTGTAGTCACCAATAAATTGGGATATGCCTTTGCTTCAACATTATCGTATGGAGAATAGGTTTTAATATAGTCGTAGTATTCTTTTTCATTAGGATTTCCCCATTCATCATATTCACCAGTTGTTAGCGGAATTGATTCGTCTAACATGGTTGTCACTACATCCACAAAAGGAACAGCAGCAATAACTCCATTATAAAGCTCTGGAGCCATATTTATAACCGCACCCATCAATAGGCCTCCTGCACTTCCACCCATAGCATAAAGATGGTCTGGAGATGTATATTTTTGGTCTATTAAATATTTAGAAACGTCAATAAAATCAGTAAATGTATTTTTCTTCTGAAGTAATTTTCCTTTTTCATACCAATCTCTTCCGAGATATTCTCCACCTCTTACATGAGCAATAGCGTAAATAAACCCTCTATCTAATAAAGATAATCTTGTTGATGAAAAATAAGGGTCCATCGTAGCCCCATAGCTTCCATAACCATACTGTAAGAGTGGATTTTTACCGTTTCGTTTTATTCCTTTCTTATAAACTAAAGATACAGGCACTTCTGTCCCGTCCTCTGCAGTTGCCCAAATTCTTTCTGAAATGTAATTATTCTTATCAAAGTCAGGATCTTGAACTTCTTGCTCTTTGAGAACAGTTTCAGTTTTATCAACCATATCAAATTCGATCACAGAAGCTGGATTTGTGAGTGAATTGTATGAGTATCTTAATTTATCAGTATCAAAATCTACGTTGGTCGTCGTTTTTGCGGTATAGGTCTCACTAGTAAATGGAAGGTAATAATCTTGTGTTTCATCCCAACTTTGGACGTGAATTCTTGTTAAACCATTATATCGCTCACTAGTTACCAAAAAGTTATTGAAAATATCTATTCCTTCCAACAGGACATTTTCTCTGTGAGCAATCATCTCCTCCCAATTAGATTCTGAAGTTGCATCAACAGAAGTTTTCATCAATTTGAAATTCTGCGCATCGTCTTTATTGGTCAGGATATAAAATGAGTCTTTATAATGAGCGAGGTCATGTTCTAGTCCTCTTCTTCGTTCAGAAAATAATTTAAACTCTTCATTTGGTTTATCAGCATCCAAAATCCGATATTCGTCGGACATAGTGCTTGAAGAACCTATTATAATGTAATTTTTGGATTTAGTTTTATACACATAAGTATTAAAGGTTTCATCTTTTTCTTCAAAAACCATCACATCATTTTCCGGAGAATCTCCCAATTTATGCTTAAAAATTTGGTTGGATCTAAGTGTTTGCTCGTCTTTCCTTGTATAAAATAATGTTTTATTATCATTGGCCCAGGTAGAACCTCCAGTCGTAGTTTCTATTTTTTCTGGTAGAATTTCACCAGTTTTTAAGTTTTTAACTTGAATAGTATATTTTCTTCTGCTTACAGTATCTATTCCAAACGACGCATAGGTATTGTCTGGACTTACGGCCAATCCCCCAAGATTGAAATAAGCATGACCTTCTGCCATTGCATTGCAGTCAAACATTATTTCCTCTTTAGCGTCCATACTTCCTTTCCTGCGTGAGTAAATAGGATAATCTTTTCCTTTTTCATACCTCACCTGATACCAATACCCGTTGAGTTTGTAAGGAACTGAAGAATCATCTTCTTTGATTCTCGATTTCATTTCCTCGAACAATTCATTTTGAAATTCCTTAGTATGAGATGTTGACTCTTCGTAATATTCATTTTCAGCATTGAGATAGGCTATTACATCTGGATTTTCTTTATCGTTCATCCAGTAATAGTTATCTACTCTGTCTTCGTTATGTATAGAAAGTGTCTTAGGTTTTTTTTCAGCTACAGGTAGCTTAGCATCAGTATTTATCATCTTCGTATTTTCATTTTTACAAGAAGCTGCAAATATAATGCTTAAGGCAAGAATAGGGATTAATTGTTTCATAAGACTAGATTTAATTTCTGCTGAATTACTTTTATTTCAGCCACACAATATAGTAATTTTGCAAATCAATTAAATACAAAGAAATATGTTTGGAGATATGATGGGTATGATGAATAAAATCAAAGAAACCCAAGCTAAAGTAGAAGAAACTAAAAAGCGACTGGACAGTGTCACCTTACTTGAAAAAAGTAATGATGAGTTATTGAAAGTGAAAATCACAGCCAATCGCGAGATCAAATCTATTGAAATCGATGATGAATTACTTCAAGACAAAGAACAACTTGAAGATTATTTAATACTTACACTTAATAAAGCCATTAAAAAAGCGGGAGATGTTAATGAAGCTGAAATTTCGGCAGTTGCCAAAGACGGTCTGCCAGATATCCCCGGACTAACAAGCTGAAACACTACTGGTGAAAGCCTTAAATAATAATTATTTAAGGCTTTTGGCTAAAAATAAAATCATCATCAATTAACTTTAATGATTTTATTTGATTTTTTCTTTGTGGCAACCCAACCAAATGTAAAATTAAGTAAAGGCCCATAACCACTCGGAACGCCAAAACCATCATAATAGCCAAAACCCAACTCAAATGTAGTATTAAATCCCTTTTCATTAGTCCTTTGAAAGCCATAAACAGCACCATAAAATGCGAGTGAAAAGTTTTTATCCCCATCAAGGTTGTGACTGATTTGTAAAGGGTCCCAAAACACAGTTCTTGCGGGAGCAATATAATTTGCAGAATTCCCTGCTATTTCTTTATTGAAATTATATCTTGTTTTAAAATTATGATAATATCTTACTCGGGTATGCCATGCAAACCCAAAAGAGTATCCTTCCTGATAAAGTGCAAGTCCGGGAGAAATACTGGTCGATACACTCACATTTTTAAACAAGCCCAGTTCATAGCGTATTCCAGGACCTATGAAATTTAGAGTAAATTGATGCCTCTCTATATTTGGGACACCATCCCAGCTTTCAGCAAATTGCTGTGCTTTAGCAGACAGACTGAAAAGTAAAAATAGTCCAAGCGTCAAGTAAATTTTTCTATTTGCCATCATTTTAAATAATGACAAATATCAATCATTTCATAAATATTAAAAATAGCTTCAGTGTAAATAATAACAAGTCTAAAATTAAATTCAGGGGAAAGCACTGTAGACATAAATCTGAAATCTGTACGTTAAGATTTATAAAATATTACATATTGGTTTATGTTTCTAAATCAAAAACTATATTTGCCATAACAATTGACCACTGAATGAAATTCACATCACTCATTTTAATTTTACTAACGATAACGTCCTTAACGTCTTGTATCAGTACTAAAAGACTTACTTATTTATCTGAAGACAAGGGAACTGGAGCAGACAGTTTAATCTCTTTTCAACAAATGCAACGGCCTTATCGGGTTCAAATCAATGATCTTTTAAGTATAAGAGTAAAGGCACTCGATCAAGAGTTAACCAGCATGTTCAATCCAATAGGTGATGCTGAAAATTCTACAGCAACAACTGAAGAAAGGGCTTATTTTGACGGATTTCTAGTAGACCGGCATGGTGAAATAAGGATTCCTACTCTTGGAAATATAAAAGTAATAGGACTTACTTTAGAAGATATAAGGCTTAAGCTCCGAGAAAAACTGATGAATGAGTATTTTAAAGAAGAAGCAAATATTTTCATTACAGTCAAACTGGCTGGACTTCGATATACCACTTTAGGAGAAATTGGAACCGGGAGTCAGGTTATCTACAAAGAGCAAGTATCTATAATGGAAGCAATTGCAAATGCTGGTGATATAACGCTTTACGGAGACAGAAGAAATGTAAAAATCCTAAGACAGTACCCGGAAGGACAGCGAATTCACAGGGTTGATTTAACCAAAATTTCAGCAGTAAATTCACCTTTCTACTATATACAGCCTAATGATTTAATTATTGTTGACCCACTGCCTCAAAAATCACTGGGAATTGGTGAAACAGGTTTTGGCACACTAGCCACCTTATTTTCATTGGTCACTGGAATTACAATTTTACTGATAAGACTCTAATGGAAGAAGAATTCGAAATCAACGAATCTACTGGGTATTTTGACTTTAAAGGATTTATAGTCAAGATCTTTAGCTATTGGTATTTATTTGTGATTAGTATTCTCATAGGAATGAGCATTGCCTACTTCATAAATGTACGTAAGCAACCCATCTATCAAATAGAAAGTTTAATAACTATAAAAGATGATCAAAACCCATTTTTTACTTCCAACACAAGTTTAACCTTTAACTGGGGTGGCGTTTCGGACAAGGTCAACACTTCCGTAACCACTTTAAAAACCAGGACTCACAACGAAAAGGTCGTTGACAGATTACGCTATTATATCCAATACCTTGAAGATGGAAAATACCAAAAGGAAGATGCCTACGGCAAAGTTCCTTTTGTAGTAATGGAAGATAGTTTGAGAGCTCAGCTCATTGGAAGGCAAATGACGATTCAGTTTTTGGATGAGAACACTTTTGAACTTAGTTTAAAATTTGAAGAGGAAGAACCTGGAAATTTAAGTTTTTATAACTATACCACTAATGAGCAAGAGAGCGTTTATTCAAATAAAGAAAATTACAAAGCTGTTTTTTCGACTTCAGAATATGTCAACTCACCTTATTTTAAAGGAAGAATTTTAAGAAATACTTTACCTGTAAATGAGGGCAAACCTTACTACATTCAATTCAACAATTACTACTCCACAGTAAAAAGATATCAAAATATCAATGTAAATCCAGAGAACAAAGGAAGTTCTATTTTGAACCTATCTTTAACTGGAAACAATAAGGAAAAACTAGTGGATTATCTCAACACTACAGTCCAAGTACTTAGTGAGGATATGCTAAACAGGAAGAATCTATTTGCCACAAAAACCATCAGATTTATAGACAGTAGTCTCACCGAGAAATCTAAAGAACTCAAGTCTGTTGAAGAAGAACTCAATCAGTTTAAGATAAGTAATGACATTATAGACCTGACTGCAGAGAGTAGTGAAATAAGACAAAGGCTTACAAACCTCGATTTAGAACAAAATGAAATCCAAAGGCAGCTGGATTATTACAACAGACTTGAAGATTACCTAAGGAACAGACAAAATTATAAAGAAGTTCCCGCTCCGTCTGTAGCAGGAATAGATGAACCAAGCATAAGTTCAGCCGTTGGAAAAATTGTAACTCTTTCTGAACAAAGAAGTAAATATGCGTATTCGCTTAAAACTGATGCTCCAGTCTTTGATGATATAGACAGGCAAATAAACGCCACCAAATCTGTATTGCTGGAAAATATAGATTCTTCCAAAGAGATTTTACAGGAACAATTAAGTACCGTAAGAAAAAATGTTGCTGACTTGGAACGTCAGATCCGAACATTACCAAAAGAGCAGCAGGATTTGCTTAAAATAGAGAGAAGATATACGATAAGTGAGCAGACTTACAGTTTATTTTTAAGCAAACGAAATGAAGCTGGTCTTATAAAGGCAGCAAATGTAAGCGATGTCCAAATTATTGATAAAGCTATGGATACTGGCGGCGGTAAGATTGGGCCTAATACGCAGCTCAATTATGTTATGGCCTTACTTATTGGAAGTTTTGTGCCATTGGTCTTTGTATTTTTATTAGTCTTTCTAGATAATAAAATCAACAATCCTAAGGATATAAACAAGTTATCGCCTATCCCAATTCTTGGCGTTGTAGGAAAAAGTAAGACCAGCAGTAATCTTGCAGTATTCTCAAAACCAAGATCTGCTATTGCAGAAAGTTTTAGAGGATTGAGGACAAGTATGCAGTTTATCTTTAAGCAAAAGCATATTCAGGGGAATAAAACCATTCTTATTACTTCCTCCGTAAGTGGTGAAGGAAAAACATTTACAGCCATCAATATGGCTTCTGTATTCTCGATGAGCGGTAAAAAAACACTGCTTATAGGTCTTGACTTAAGAAAACCAAAGATTTTTGAAGATTTTGATATTACAAACGATATAGGAGTAGTCAATTATCTTATTGACCAAAACTCTATTGAAGAAATAATTCAAAAAACGAAATTTGATAATCTGGATTTAATTGTTTCCGGTCCTGTTCCCCCTAACCCTTCTGAGTTACTTATGGCAGATAAAATGGAAGATTTATTTTCTTCTCTCAAGGAAAAATACGACTGTATTATTATGGATACTCCACCTATTGGTTTGGTTTCTGATGCCTTGAATTTAGGTAAATATGCAGATGCTTCTCTTTATTTACTGAGACAGAATTACACCAAAAAGGCAATGCTGAGCGTGATCAATGAGAAGTATGAAAAGGGAGAGGTAAAGAACATTAGTTTTGTCCTCAATTATTTTCAGCATAAAGCTAAATACGGCTATGGTTATAATTATGGTTATGGCTATGGTTACGGTTATGGTCGTTATGGTAATGGCTATTTACAAGAAGAAAGGAAAAAGTCATTAAGAAAAAGAATCAAAAGCAAGATTAAAAACATATTCAATATTTAAAATACCCCTCACTATGAGTCATCCTAAAATAGCTGTCATTGGTTTAGGTTATGTAGGCTTACCCCTTGCAGTTGCCTTTTCCAAAAAATATTCCGTCATAGGCTTTGATATCAATCAATCCAGAGTAGATGAACTGAATACCGGCAAAGACCATACTCTTGAAGTCTCTGATAAAGATTTAAAAGAAGCTTTGACTAACAGCGCTTCACCTGCCATGAAACTCTCTACAGACGCGGAAGATATGAGAGATGCAACCATCTTTATTGTGACTGTGCCTACTCCAACCGATAAAAACAGACAACCAGTGCTTACTCCGCTAATAAAAGCAAGTGAGACTATAGGCAAATTACTAAAGGATAATGATATTGTAATTTATGAATCTACAGTTTATCCGGGTGTGACAGAAGAAGTTTGTGTACCTGTCCTGGAACAGTACTCTGGTAAAACATTCAATAAGGATTTCTTTGCAGGATACTCACCAGAACGAATCAATCCAGGGGACAAGTTGCATACTGTAACCACGATACTAAAAGTGACTTCAGGTTCTACTCCTGAAATAGCTAAAAAAGTTGATGAATTATATGCGTCAGTTATTACAGCAGGAACTCATCTGGCAAGCAGTATAAAAGTTGCAGAAGCTGCCAAAGTGATAGAAAATTCACAGAGAGATATCAATATTGCGTTTGTGAACGAGCTTTCTAAGATTTTCAGATTACTAGATATCGATACAAATGATGTGCTTGAAGCAGCTGCTACAAAATGGAATTTCACCAAATACACACCTGGACTTGTAGGTGGACATTGCATTGGTGTTGATCCTTATTATCTAGCACAGAAGGCTCTGGAAGTTGGCTATAATCCAGAAATCATATTGTCCGGAAGACGAATGAATGATGGTATGGGAAAGTATGTAGCCAATGAAGTTATAAAGCTTATGCTTAACAAAGAAGCAAAAGTAAAAAATGGCAGAGCACTTGTTCTCGGTATTACGTTCAAAGAAAATTGTCCTGACACCAGAAACACTAAAGCAATTGATGTGATTGAAGAATTACAAGCTTATAACATGCAGGTCGATGTCTGCGATCCCTGGGCAAATAAAGAAGAAGTAAAAACATTGTTTGGTATTGATATATTAAGATGCAACGAATTGAATTCTACCTACGATAGTATTGTACTCGCTGTATCTCACAACGAATTTCTTAAATTAGATTTCTCCGCGCTTAAAAACGAAAGAGCAGTTGTTTTTGATGTAAAATCTTTTCTACCAACAGATAAAATAGACGGAAGGTTATGATGTATTCTAAAACTTATCACGATAAAGATATAAGCAAGATAAATTTTTTAGTTACTGGAGGTGCGGGCTTTATAGGTTCAAATATAGTTGAGTATTTATTGAAATTTGGAGCTAAGCAAGTTCGTGTATTAGATAATTTATCAAATGGATATAAAGAAAATATAAGTGAGTTTGAATCTGAGTCAAATTTTGAATTTATAGAAGGTGATATTCGAAAACTGGAAGATTGTGAAAAGGCTGTTGACGGAATGGATATTGTACTTCATCAGGCAGCTTTAGGATCGGTTCCAAGATCTATTGACGATCCTATAACAAGTAACGATGTAAATGTTTCAGGCTTTCTTAATATGCTTGTAGCCTGTAAAAATGCTGATTCTGTTGTACGTTTTGTATACGCCGCTTCCAGCTCTACCTATGGCGATAGTCCAAATCTGCCAAAAGTTGAGCATACTATTGGAAAGCCTTTATCTCCATACGCAGTTACAAAATATGTCAACGAGCTTTATGCTGATGTTTTTGCTAAAACTTATGGTATGGAAATCATAGGATTACGTTACTTCAACGTGTTTGGCCCAAAACAAAGTCCACAGGGTGCTTATGCTGCTGTCATTCCTTTATTTATGCAAGCTCTAAAAGACCAAAATC
Organism: Psychroflexus salinarum; assembly: GCF_042677225.1. Taxonomy (NCBI): domain Bacteria; kingdom Pseudomonadati; phylum Bacteroidota; class Flavobacteriia; order Flavobacteriales; family Flavobacteriaceae; genus Psychroflexus; species Psychroflexus salinarum. Next base: position 217,137 of record NZ_JBHTIV010000002.1, on the reverse strand, counting down.
CACCAACAATAAATGGTGATGGAGAGCAGACCAGAGATTTTACATTTGTAGAGAATGCTGTTCAAGCAAATATAAAAGCTGCGTTTGCAGATAAGAAAGCTGTCAATCAGGTTTATAATGTTGCTTATAGTGAACGCATAAGTCTTAATTCGCTTTGGAATACCTTACAGGACGCTGCTGAAACTGAACTTAAAGCTATTTACGGGCCTCCAAGGCAAGGTGATGTAAGAGATTCATTGGCTGATATTAATAAAGCAAGAAAATTATTGAATTATGAACCTCAATTTGATGTTCATAAAGGCCTGAAAGTGACCTGGGAGTATTTCAAGAAATAAGATCTGATTTACATTTAGAGTCATCTCGTTTAGGGTATATAAAACAAGAAAACCTGCCATCTGGCAGGTTTTCTCAATCAATCAATCAATCAAAACAAAATTATTAGAACTTTAAATTAACTGCCAAATCAAATTCATCATAAATTGCTTTATCTCCTAAATTATCGAAGAATGAATTTGAACCATATCTCACATCGTATTTTGTTCTGTCAATAGTAAGGTTGGTTGTTGCTGAATTTTCATTCATTTTCATATCAAAAGCAATTGGATTTGTTTTTCCTTTGATGGTTAAATCTCCAGAAACACCATAAACATTTCCTTTTTTAGCTACAGTTTTAATAACAAACTTTGCTGTCTCATATTTATCTACACCAAAAAAGTCATCCGATCTTAGGTGACCCATTAATTTATCTCTGTTATCACCTTCTAAATCTGTTACATCAATTGTAGTCATGTCTGCAGTGAATTCACCACCAACTAACTCACCATTTTCCATTAGGAAAAAACCGTCTTTTAGGTCAATAGTTCCTTCGTGAGAACCTGTTAATTTTTCACCTTCCCACTGGATAGTGCTTTCTTTGATGTTCACTTTTTTCTTCTCAATAGTATTGGTAAATGCTACTAAGGTTAAGATTACTGTTAGGGCTAATGTGCCTTTTAAAACGTTCATTTTCATAGTTTAAAATTTTAAGGTTTGTGTTTATATTAAATTCTTGTAAATAATTCTTCTTTGGATTTTCTTACTTTTTTAGCATCTTTCAACTGGTCATCCTCATGTCTATATCCTATAGTTGCTAAAGTTACTGACTTAAGGTTTTTGGAATGCAGATCTAATAATTTATCAAATTCATCTGGATTGAAACCTTCCATCGGGCAGACGTCTATCTTTAATTCTGCAGCTGCTGAAAGCAAATTACCTAAAGCTATGTAAACCTGTCTTGAAGCCCATACTTCTTTTTTGTCATCAGAAAAGGTCAAAACAGAATTTTGAATCATTTCTTTTAGTCCATTGAAATCTTCTACTGGCTGATTCCTTGTTTCACTGTTATTTTTCACAAACTGATCGAGGTACTTCTCATCTACATTTGTGTTGTAAGCAAATACCAACAGGTAAGATGCATCAGTGATCTGGGGCTGTCCAAAAGCAGCTGGTTTTAATTTAGCTCTCACTTCAGGGTCTTTAATCACAAACACTTCGTAAGGCTGAAAACCGTATGATGAAGCTGAAAGTCTTATAGCTTCAAGCAATGTTTCTAAATCTTCCTCAGAGACTTCTTTTTCAGAATCAAATTTCTTTGTGGCATAACGCCAATGTAAATTTTCAATGTAATTATTCATATATATTAGTTTAAGTTCTCAATTTATTCAGAAGGTGATTCAGTTGTTTTAATTCATCCTGAGTTAAACTTTCAGTCAGTTTTGACTCTGACTCATCAACCACTTTATTAATCTCTTCCAGTGCTTCAATCCCTTCTTTAGTAATAGTAATATCAACTTTACGCCTGTTGGATTCACACTGCTCACGCTGGACAAAGTTTTTCTTGATCAGCTTATCCACCAGACGAGTTGTGTTACTCATTTTATTTATCATTCTTTCCTGGATAGTCTGAAGAGAGCTGGGCTTACCTTTCATCCCCTTCAAAATCCTCAATACATTAAACTGTTGAGTAGTGATATCGAATGGCTTCAGAGTTGTTGTAATTTCATCTGTAATCCAGTTCTCTGTAAACAGGAGATTGAGCAAAGCTCTTTTCGACTCTGGAAGCTGTTTTGAAATTTTTAATTCTTTTTCGATTATCATGTACTTACAATTGTTGTCGATACAAATGTAATTTCAAAATTCCCTATGAAAATTAAAAGCTATGTTAAAGTTTAGGAGTAATAATTTATTCAGAATTAAAGGCGAAATATCACTAGATGTAAGGATTATTGTATTTTTACATCATTAATATCAAAAAAAAGCAATGGAAAATTTAAACGAAAAAAAATGGGTTGATGGATTAAAGGCATCAGAAAACTCAGAAATAATTGATGTAAGGACTCCAGAAGAATTTAATGAAGGCTACATAGAAGGTGCTAAACTTATAAATATTCAAGATACTTCCAGGTTCATGGACCAAATTGAGCAACTTCCAAAGGATAAAGATTACTATGTGTACTGCAGATCTGGACGAAGAAGTGAAATGGCCTGCCAGATCATGGAAAAAGCCGGAATTAAAAATGCCTACAATCTTGAAGGTGGTATCATAGATTGGCATGGTGAAGTAAAAAAATAGTGATGAGAATTTTGATTGTATTTCTTTTATTGGGTACTCTCATCTCCTGCGAAAGTAAAAGTGGATCTACACTTTTAACTTCAAAAGAGATGAAGGAGCTGATGGCTTTGGATTCAGTTCAATTGATTGATGTGAGATCAGTTGAATCTTTCCGGGAAGGACATCTTAAAGGAGCACAAAACTTAGTTTATGACGACGAGTTTGTTCAGAAAATACAAGAACTGGATAAAAACAAACCAGTAGCAGTTTATTGCAGAACAGGAAGACGCTCTGAAGAATGTTCAAAAATTCTGGAAGATGCAGGATTTAAAAAAATATTCCAGCTGAAAGGCGGTGTCACTCAGTGGGAATTTGAAGATGAGCTTGTAAAAGACACATTGAGTCAATAAAAAGTTTTGCAAAAGTAAGAATGCTCCATTATTCAGTAGAAAAAAATATATTTGCATAGATTAAATACATTTATCATATGAAATTTATAATTTCCAGTACATATATGTTGAAAAACCTCCAAACACTTGGCGGAGTTATCAACAATAATAACACGATGCCGATTTTGGATAACTTTTTATTCGAATTGAATCACAACTCACTTAAGATTTCTGCATCGGACTTGGAAACCACTATGAGTGCTAATCTTGATGTAGAATCAAGTGATGAAGGAGAAATTGCCGTTCCTGCCAGATTGCTTTTAGACACATTAAAATCATTCCCTGAACAGCCACTTACTTTTCATAAGCTAGACAATCATACTGTAGAAATCAGTTCTGAGCAGGGTAAATATGCTCTAGCTTACGCCAATGCTGAAGATTTCCCAACGCCTGTAAGTATTGAAGATGCAAGCCAAACTGTTTTAGTTGGAGATATACTGGCCACAGCTATTAACAAAACGATTTTCGCTACTGGAAACGATGACTTAAGGCCAGTGATGAACGGTGTCTTTTTCAGATTTACTGAAGACGCTCTAATCTTTGTTGGTACAGATGCTCACAAACTTGTGAAGTATTCGAGAACGGATATCAAAACAGAAAAACCAGCAGAATTTATAATGCCCAAGAAGCCTCTCAATCTGTTGAAAGGAGTTCTTTTAGGCAGTGAGGAAGATGTACAGATAGAATTTAATGAGTCGAATGCTAAATTCAGCTTTGAGAATGTGGAATTGACGTGTCGTCTAGTCGATGGAAAATATCCTAACTACGAAGCTGTTATCCCAAAAGAAAATCCAAATGTCCTGACTATAGACCGCTCATTATTTCTGAGTTCCGTCAGACGTGTGTCTATTTTCTCAAACAAAACAACTCACCAGATCAGACTAAAAATCGCTGGTGCAGAATTAAATATTTCTGCAGAAGATCTGGATTATTCCAATAAAGCTGAAGAACGTCTCACTTGTGATTACCAGGGTGATGACCTTACTATTGGTTTCAACTCTAAGTTCTTAACTGAAATGTTGAACAATTTGAATTCTGACGATATCAAAATCAAAATGAGCTTACCGAACAGAGCTGGAATTCTTACTCCCGTAGACGGACTGGAAGAAGGTGAACACATCACTATGCTTGTGATGCCGGTCATGCTGGGTAACCAATAATACAGTTTAACCAGTTCTCTTAGTATTAAATACAAAAAACAGCCTCTATTACAGAGGCTGTTTTCTTTTAAACGAACTTAAAACAAATGAATCTTTATCGATCCACTTTATATACGAGAACTTATCAGTTGAGGTTCGGTATTTACCTGAAAAATTTTATGCTTAGTGGGTAATGAGTTGGTTCTCCATCATTTGCCTTTATAGCATTAATGATTGGAAAAATTAAAGTAAGCAAGGCAACACCAGCAAGAATTACAAAACCAACCAGAATCAACATTAAAGGCACTGCAACCAAGGCCGCTAAAATCATAGTCAATTGAAAATTCATAATTTGCTTTCCTTGTTCATCCATGTGTTCTACTTTATCTTTTTGTGTTAACCAAATAACCAGAGGTACCAAAAAACCTCCAAACCCGGTGAACAGATTTAAGAGTTGAGAAAGGTGAGCAAAAAGTAACATTTGACGATCTTCTCTGAATACAGGGTCTTGATATACTTCCATGATTTCTTTTTATAATTAGACTTTAGACTTTGTTTAATGTTACAATATTTAACAATTAAACCATAAAAACCAAACATAAATCTCAATTCTAATAGAAAAGCAATTCAAATTAAAAAACAGGCTGTAAATTTGTAGCATGATAAATAAAGATACTATTGTTGCTCTTGCTACTGCTTCGGGAAGTGGAGCTATCGCTGTGATACGTGTGAGCGGTTCACAAGCTTTAGAGCTTTGCGCTCCCCTGTTTCATGCCAGAAACGGCATTTCAATTTTAGATCAGAAGAGTCATACCCTACAGCTAGGAACTATCCGAAAGGGTGAGCGTATTCTGGATGAAGTTTTGGTGAGTGTATTTAGGGATCAGCGATCCTACACCGGGGAGCCAACAGTTGAGATCTCTTGTCATGGCAGCTCATTTATTCAAAAAGAAATCATACAGCTGCTTATTTCCAAAGGATGTCGCAGTGCACAGCCTGGAGAATTTACCTTAAGGGCGTTCCTCAATGGTAAAATGGATTTAAGTCAGGCGGAGGCCGTTGCCGATTTGATCTCCAGCGATAATTCTGCCAGTCATCAGTTGGCGATGCAGCAAATGCGTGGTGGATTTACTAACCAACTGCAGGAACTAAGACAGGAACTCCTGGATTTTGCCTCTTTGATGGAACTTGAACTCGACTTCTCTGAGGAAGATGTTGAATTTGCCAATCGAGAGCAGTTTCAGGCTTTAGTTTTAAAAATTCAGAAAGTCCTCTCTCGGCTTATTGACTCTTTCGCTGTAGGAAACGTTATTAAAAATGGAATTCCTGTGGCTATTGTCGGAGAGCCAAACGTAGGAAAATCTACTTTACTCAATGCATTACTTAATGAAGAAAGAGCTATTGTAAGTGAAATTGCAGGAACTACCCGCGATACCATAGAAGATGAAATTTCCATTGGTGGCATTGGTTTCAGATTTATCGATACTGCAGGCATTCGTGAAACTAAGGACACTATTGAAGGTCTTGGGATTGAACGCACCTTCGAAAAAATTAAGCAATCGCAGGTCATTATCAAATTAATAGACACTCCAAAAGTTTTTGATCATAAGCATCAACTCATTGTTAAAGAGTGGGATCGCGTCAAAGAAGACATCACTCAGCTCAAAGAAGCCTTTCCTGAGCGTCCTTTCCTCCTACTCGCTAATAAGGCAGACCTGCTTACCGAGAAGAATAAGGAACAACTGAGAACAGACTTTAAAGATCTGCTTTTTATTTCTGCTAAAGACAAAACGGGAATAGAAGCTATTCAAGACCAACTCCTTAGTTATGTAGATGATGGCGCTTTACGCAACAACGATACGATTGTTACCAACTCCAGACATTATAATGCCCTGCTGCTTGCCCTGGAGGAAATCAACAAAGTCCAGGAAGGCTTGAATCAAGGTTTGACCACTGACTTACTCGCTATCGATATTCGTCAGGCCTTATATCATTTTGGTGAAATTACAGGGGAAGTCACCAATGACGAGCTTTTAGGCAACATTTTCGCTAATTTCTGTATTGGCAAGTAATACGCTGAGGTAAAAATAACCTGTTCTTAGCTGTAAACATTAAGCAGGGGTCTATTCAAAAGGATCGGATTTTTTTTAACAAAGTACGGCCTATACCCTACATTATCCCTACTTTAGCTACGAAGGAACTATACTGCAGCTCCTCTCCTATTTCAAGCTATAAATATGAGTTTTCATCATTTTAAACCGTCTCAACTTCCGTTTACCTATCAGGGTTACGAATTTTATGAAGCAGATGGTAAGGTGTGTTTTAGGCGCAGCTACCAACGGCCAAGCGGGGATGATTTGAGATATAACGAAGCCTTTGCCAATGTGCGAAAAAGCAATACAGAGTTTGCCTACATCGCAGAGATTAACAGGCATTTCAGGCTGGCGCTAGCTCCTTTATTCAGGATATCTATACCTTACTTTCACAGCTATGTTCAGCAGTTATTTGTAAAACTAAATCAATTTGATCTCAAGCATGATCTGGGACATAAACGCCTGGATGAAGCTCTGAAGCATCCTGAATTTTACAAGGTTTTTAAAGAGTTTAACTTTAGTCCGAATGCGAGCTCCTGGGTGGAGGCCTTACAACCGGGACTTCGGTTTAATTCTTCTCAGGGCTGTTTGGAATTACTGCCCAACCTGGTGAATTATGACCTGCTTTTTGAGTGTGTGCGCTTAGATTTTGTGATTGGTGAAGTGATTTTTGATTTTAAAACGCATTCGTTTACATCCAATTTTCAACAGCGGTCGGTAGCTATTCATGATCTGGAGGGGTTTACTTTTTGTCCCCGGCTTGAAGCGCCTGAAGCACCAAAACTGCACTTTATCGTTTACTCTGTTTTTGCGGTTCCTGATTACGATTACACCCGCAAGCGTTCTAAACAAACAGAACCCCTGCTGTATGTTAATTTGATTGTTTTGTAATGCCCAAATGAATCCAAAATGCTTTCCACATTAGACTTATTCTGAGGAAAAATAAATCTCTGTCATCCAAATAAGAATTTAGCTGACTTGAAGATCACATCACCAACTAACGGTTCTTTTTGCTGTGGATTTACACACATAAGGACGACGCTTTTTTGCTGAAAATGTAGAAGGTGACTTTTGCCTAGCCGGGTGTAAATTCCTTTCTAAAACAATGATGCTTTGTCCTTTGACTTCAATACAATCAAATAGGTTTTAGCTTCATCATTGTGTGGATGAGAAAAGGCAGACATAGGCAGAATACATCGCTTTTTATAGGACTATTCTGATTTTAAATTGTTAATTTTAGGTGATTCTAATTAACGAGAACGTACAGTATCACATAGATGAAGAAGCCTAAACTTGATAAACTACTTCATAAAGAAGAAAAAACTACAGAGAATTTATTCTCTTTGATCTATTACTTTGCTAAGGACTGGATGAAACCGTCACCCAAACATCCCCTTGTCCTCCAGATTCTTCTGTTTATCTTAAAATTACCGGTTTTGATCTTATTCCTAACCTTATCCCCCGTCATTTTTATCGTGATGTTCATCACGCTTGTTATTGGATTATGAAACAGGAAAGTCCGGTCCTCATCCTGGTAAGTCTGTCTGCAGTGCTGTTTTTAATACATCAGTATCTTCAACTGGGAGTTCAACTACACATCGCTTTTCTGGATAATTATTTAGATCCTATAGTTCTTATGCCGTTACTATTATATGCAGTGCTTTGGGAACGCCGGATTCTTTTGTGCGATAGACACTTCGTGCTGTCCTACACCGAAATATTGGGCTACTTTTTACTGGTGGTGCTGATCGGCGAAGTCCTCTTTCCGCTCATCAGTGATCGGTTTACGGCAGACTATTGGGACATTCCTGCCTATGCATTAGGTACTCTAGCCTATGTCATCGCAAGGGAATTTCCAGTAGTAAGTATTTCAGAACTAACCACTCCTGATTCCCGGGACAATTGAAAGAATCCACCAGGATCACTATAAGCATCAGGAGCAAAAACATGCTGAAAAAGTGAATTAAGTTAATCCCTTTCAAAAGGATTTATGCTTTTGTTTAAAATATGCCCTATTGTCCTGTTGTATTTTAGGACAGGCAGTATTCCAAACTATTGCAGGAGTCAGCAGCTTTTCTATTTCAGTTGCACAGCCGTTGCCTTTCAACTTAGTAGCTTACTTCCAGTTCCTCATACTCTACTTTGTCTAAAATGCTTTCCACATTAGAGTTTTCCTGAGGATGAAACAGATCTTTACTGACAGGATGATACTCCAGCTGATGTTCATCGCAGTCTTTATTTGTAATTCAGTCGATCCCATCCTGGTCTAAATTATCATGAAGCCATCCCTTTTCATTAGAAAATCTTATGATGATCGAAATAACTATAAGTAGTTAATTTAGCTCTACGTTTGTAGATGTAAAATATTATTCTACATTTGTAGATGTAATTCTAATACTGTAGAATATGAAATTATCAAAATCTGAAGAAGAATTGATGAGCCATTTATGGAAACGAGAAAAGGCCTTTATGAAAGATCTTCTCAATGACTATCCAGAGCCAAAACCAGCAACGACGACTATTGCAACTCTTCTAAAACGAATGACTGACAAAGGTTTTGTAAGTTATACTCTTTTCGGGAAAAGCCGTCAGTACTTCCCGCTAGTAGAAAAATCTGCTTATTTTTCTAAGCACGTCAATGGAATAATAAAGAATTTCTTTAATGATAGCGCCTCACAGTTTGCTTCCTTCTTTACCAAAGAGACAGAGCTTACCAAGACTGAATTGAAAGAACTCAGAAAAATCATAGACCAGCAAATTAAAGACAAATAACTATGGAACATTTCCTGATCAACTCATCGGTTTGTTTAGTTGTGCTTTGGGTTTTCTATAAGCTTGCCTTAGAAAATACTTCCTTTCATCATTGCAAGCGTTTTTACCTGATTGGGTCACTTGGAATCTCATTCATCATCCCTTTTATAATCGTAGAAACCCTTAGTATTCCTTTACAAGATCATTCCTTAACAGACTTTGCTAACATTAGTCCTGCCGAAGCAACTATTGAAAAGCAAGATTCTAAAATCGATTGGTCTCACGTCTTAATAGCAGTTTATTTAACTGGTGTTTGCATGATGCTTTGGAGATTTGTAAAAAATATATATGCTTTCAGAATAAAGGATAATGATAAAATCAGTCGATATAGTAGCTATCGATTAGTTCTACGCCAGGAAATAAAAGTTCCTCATTCCTTTTTAAACAGTATCTACGTCAATGCATATGATTATAAGAAAGGGCTTATCCCTGAAGCTGTTCTAGAGCATGAAAAGGCACACCTGGATCAGAAACACAGTATCGATATTTTGATAGTAGAGTTAATACTAGTACTCTTCTGGTTCAATCCAATAGTTTATTTGATCAGGTACAGCGTCAAATTAAATCATGAGTTTATGGCTGATCAAACTGTTTTAAAGCAAGGTTTTTCGACCACACAGTACCAAAAATTAATATTGAGTCTGGCATCGAACAGATATCCTCAAGCTATGGCCAATACATTTCATTTCCCAATCATTAAAAAAAGGTTCAACATTATGAAAACAAGCACTTCAACAACCAGCGGACTCATCAGAGGTCTTGCCATCATCCCTATTATCACTTTACTCATCATGAGTTGTGGAAAGCAAGAAGTTAAGCTTAAAGCAACATCAAACTTTAACTTACCTCAGCAAATCGTTATATTTGTTGATGATAAAATAGATGATAATAAAAAATTTCTCATTGATAGCAAAGAGTACACTGTAGATCAAATGATTGACCAGTTAAAAGATTATCCGAATGCTAATGTAAATTTGGGATTCAAATACAATGAAAAAAGCATTGTTAATATTGAAACAGATCAGTTTCAATCGGATAAAAGTCTACAAAACGTATTGGATATGTTAATTGAAGAAACAAAGGGAAAGCCTTTTGCTGAAAAGGAAATACCAGAATACAATCGTTTAGCTAAAAAGCATAAGGCGTATATGGATGCGAATAATACACTAATAACATGGAAAGATGAAACAATACGTATGCAAGATATATACCATTCAATGACCATGGAACAACGCACAAATAACGAAGCCTGGCCTTATTTAGGCAAAGGAAAGGACATCAAGGCTGGACAACTACCTCCCCAATAAGCTAAGCTTTTTAGGGTTAAAGAAAATAATCAACTATAAAATCAATTGTATTGAAGGTCTAGAATAGCAATAGTTCATTATCCCAGCCCCTCATACTCTACTTTGTCTAAAATGCTTTCCACATTAGAGTTTTCCTGAGGATGAAACAGATCTTTACTGACAGGATAATACTCCAGCTGATCTTCATCGTAGTCTGTGGTTATAATGCCTTCTATTTCCTCCTGATCCAGGCCGTCCTTCAGCCAGTCCTTTTCCTGCTCTGCAGAAAGCATCACCGGCTGCCGATTCTTTTTGTTATGGATTTTGGCAAATAAGGGTGAGGCTTCTTTGGTGAGAATGGCGAAGGTGACTTTGTTGTCAATACGCGTATAAATGCCTGCCAGAGACAAAAAATCTTTGCCTTTAGGTTTGAATACAAATGGATATTTATTACCCTCATGATCGTGAGGTTCAAAAAAAGCGGAAACGGATATGATACAGCGTTTGGTATAAATAGATTGTTTGTACAGAAAATGATCAAAGGCCTTTTCTGATCTTGCATTGATGCCCCCACCAAACTTTCTGGCTTCTTTGTAATAGTCCTTCAATTCGTCTACCGACTTGTTTTCGGGTGCTATGCCCCAGGTAGCCGCCGCTAAAACACTGGGCTTTTCCTGCGGGATGATCAGCATCTGCGCATGGGTGAAGCCGATGATGTGATAGTTGGGTTCGTCAAACAGTTCCCGTTTACTCTCATCACTGAGTTTGACTTGATACTGCTCTTCGAGTTGTTCTACCTTTTGGATTTGAGACGTATGGGCGCACATGGATTTTTAAAATTTGACTTGAAGTTATAAAATTTCAAGGCTTGTCAACGGGTAAATACACGATCTTTCAGTAAAGTGACAACCTAAACCTTAAACTTAAGCTAATCAAGGATTTAACGCAGGTCATCGAGTTCTGGAATAAAGGCTAATCTACATCAGGCGGAAGCTATTTGAACAAAAATAAACTGTAGTATGCAGTTGGTTTACTTATAAGCGGGTTTCGTGGCAAGTATCTTTGTTAATAAAGACATTTCCACTTCCAGGCTATAGGCATCCTCAAGAAATTGCTGTGCTTCAGTCGCATCCGCTTCTAGCATATCTCCTTCTTTAAGGAATCCCAAAACGTCTTCCGCTGCTGCCCATTGGTAAATGAGCCATCTCCATTCCTTTACGGGTTCTCCAACGAAATCGGCTTTAAAATTGGTGGTATCTTTTTCGTGAATGACCGCCGTTTTTAGCAAAGCCGCTGCCTCCAGGAACTTAGATGCTGCTTTTAACGTCTTTCCGGAATCGTTTACATCGTCAACTAGCAATACATTTTTATCGCTAAGCTCCTTAAAATCTTTGTTGAGCACTTCAGCATCTTCCTTCTCCTCAGCACCACTGCCATAATGTTTAACTTGTATGGAGTGTAGCTCTTCAATATTGAGAAAATCACAAAGAAAACGCGCAGGTGGAAAACCGCCACGTGCTATGCCAACTATGGCATCAAAGCGATCGGAAGAAGCGGCAATTTTTTCAGCGAGTTTCAGGGAATCTTCATAAGCTTTTTCTAAGGAGACAATTTCTGCTTTAAAATCTTTATCTTTTGAAGTCATAAACAAGATATATGCGTTAGTTAGTTTTTAGGTTAAGAAATTTTGAACAATCAATCAGGTCGGTTGAGGTATGGGCTAACCAGTGCGTAAAACTGAACTTATAAAAAACGTCATTTCAATAAGGTGAACCAAACCTAATCCAGCCAGAGATTTGTACATCAAAAAGTCCGCGTTTACTTACATAGCTGGGTTTAACCTTATACTGTTCTTCGAATTGTTCTACCTTTTGGATTTGAGACATATGAGCGCACATGAGTTATAGTTTAAAAGCAAAGAATTAAAAGTCCACTAGTGAACTAATGGACTTTTATAAAAAACATTTCAAAAGCTACAATGCGTTTGCAACCGGATTAGATGTTATCCTAAATTAATCGTCATTGTTTCGGTTCATGGCCCAAAAAGCAATTCCTGCAGCGGTGATTAAGCCCCCTACAAATAAAGCTATATTACCATCACGCTGTACTTTTTTAGCTTTATTCAGTTGTTTTGAGCCTATCCCCTTTTTTGCAATGAGATCTTCCAGTCCTTTAATTCTTCCTTCTAATTCTTCTTTAATCTTATCGTTAAATTCCATAATCAATCGTTTTAAAATTTGTTATAACCCTTAATATAAGAGTATTCCCTTAAACGTAAAATCGTTTTTTAGTTTTCTTAGGAAAGCTTTGTGATACCTTTTGTAATTCTATGTTGCTATGCCTTATAAAGTTGAACACATCTGTGAGCTTCTCATACAACTAGCGGTTTAAAGCACTATTCACTTTATTTCAAAAGTTTAATTAAGGTGTTTTAAGGCTATGGCCAATGGTTCCATCAACGGCTGTTTCATTTCCCTTTGCAAAATTAGCAACGGTTCAAGCAACGGCTCTCCTCGATAGCCGTTGCAAAAACACCAACGGCATTGCACTACTCACGTTTCCAGCTGTTTTGATTATGTATTTCCCTGGATATCCTCCACTTAACATCTTCTTCCTTTTGATTGCTTTGAAATACTGATACTAAAAAACGCGAAAGACTGGCCTTCGCGTTTTACTTATATAAGCCATAAAACTACTCTAGTTTTTGATGATTTTCATTCTCTCAGGAATACCTTCAATAACAACTTCCAGAATATAAATCCCTCTACTTAACTTACTTCCAAATGTAAATTCATTTCTTTTTATTTTACCTGAGTAAACATATTCTTCAATTTTCACTCCAGACATGTTGTAAAGGTTTATCACTATTTCTGAATCTACCAGTGCATTAAATCTAAGAAAAGCAGAGTTCTGAAAAGGATTGGGATAAAACAGCAGTTTTTCTTCTGACGGTTTATTATCCACTGTTTCTTTGGAAAGTTTTGAGTTTCCAATAGAGCTGGATTTACCTAAAAAACCATGCGCCCCTAAATAGCCAAATGTATTTTTTGAATAACTGTCCCATTCATTGAGATCATAGAGAGTTGCTGGGCTTGTAATACTTGACTTTCTCACTAATGTTACATCTTTAGCAAAGTAAGCAGCGTCGTTAAACGCACCTACGATATCCAGTACATTACCAGATTTAAACAAGGATACAGCGTCATTACCATTAAAAGTCATTTCTGAAGAAGCCGTTGATATATCAGCTTGTGCAATGATTTCGGACGATGCAGAGGAATGAGCAACCACAAATACGTCTCCATGTGGTAAAATACCTGTTAGATTTAATCCCCCACTCCAGCTTCCTGAACCGTTGGTCTGCTTGTGAAGAGAATAAGCGGAAAGATCAACATCAGAACCAGAAAAATTCGCTATTTCGATAGCTTTATTATAGGAAGACCCTTCTATATATTCTGAAATAAATAAATCAGTGGCAGCTGCAGAAGCTTCTACAGTAATATTTATTGGGGCCGAAAGGGTTGATGAGTTTTCATCATCAATGGCTAAAGCAGTGATAACGTAATCACCTGATGCAACATTTGACCAATTGACAGAAAAGGGCGCCGAATTATCTTCACCAATAAACGTGGTCCCTTGGTAAAATACTACTTTTGATACAAATCCGTCATTATCATTTGCTGATGCACCGATACTAATTACATCTCCTTCCATAAAAGTAGAATTATTAGCAGGTGACGTTATTGAAACTGTAGGTGCTTCATTTGGCACTGAATACTCTGAGGCATGAGTTCCTAAATTAACAAACGTATTTGTTGAGAAATTATCCCATTCATTGACGTTATAAGTCGTCACGGGTGTTGTAATACTTGATTTTCTCACCAATGTTACATCTTTAGCAAAATAAGCAGCGTCGTTAAACGTACCTACGACATCCAATACATTTCCAGATTTAAATAGAGATACAGCATCATTACCATTAAAGGTCATTTCTGAAGCAGCTGTCGTTATATCAGCTTGTGAAATAATTTCGGACGATGCAGAGGAATGAGCAACCACAAATACGTCTCCTTGTGGTAAAATGCCTGTTAGATTTAATCCTCCACTCCAGCTACCTGATCCGTTGGTCTGCTTGTGAATGGAATACGTTGAGAGATCAACATCGGAACCGGTGAAATTCGCTATTTCGATAGCTTTATTATAGGAAGATCCTTCTATATATTCTGAAATAAATAAATCTGTCGCCTTCCCATTACCAGAAGGTAATATTGAGACCGTTAATGTGAATGCCTGTGATGTATTTGTTATTCCATCAGCAGCATTAATATTAATGTTAAACGACCCTGTATTATTTTCAGTAGGTGTTCCAGCTAAAATAGCTGTCCCATCATTATTATCTGTAAAGGTTAACCAGGATGGTTTCTGACTTGCAGACAAAGAAACTGAAGGTTCTCCACCAGTGGTAGTAATATCATAGGTGTACTGCTCATTCACTGTTGCATCGGTTACGGGTGTTGATGTCAAAGCTAAAGGGGTGACTGTAGTAGTACCCCAAATATATTCAACATACTCAGGATGGTCGATATAAGGATTTCGGTTTTGCTGATAGCTGTAAATCATATCATTTCTCTGCCTTTCGAAATCATCTACGGGATCAGCTGCATGCCATGCCAGCAAATCAGAAAGTTTTCCATGAAGAGGCGATTTATCTGAGGCATCAACTACATAATCCACAAGTTCCAAATCTGGTTCCCCATTAAAACCTTCATAGCGAGTAGCCATATAAAAAATCATCCGGGCAATATCTCCTTTGACTTCGGCTCTAGGTTCCCATACAAACTCAGTACTACTGGTATAAGATCCTGTTGCTCCCTGATAGGTGCCGCTTCCATCCACATACGGATCGGTCGCTTCTGCAAAGGTCCTGTTATTCCGTGCTGAATTGGTTGAAATATCAGCAGCACGAAGATGATGCACATCTGTTCCTGCACCAAGCGTAGTTCCAAAATCCCCTTTGGACTTTGCCCAGACATGCTCCCTGTTCCATCCGTCGCCACTATTATATTCCAGAGAAGCAGTCATCGAAAAATTAGAATAAATACCAATGACATTATTGGGATTATTCGGATCGCGGTCTGTTTCTTTGAGAATGTCCCAAACGTCTGTTGAGCTACTTGAATACGGGTATTCAACATGATCTTTGATAATCGTATAAAGTGTCGTTTTAAGTTCTTCCCCAGTCTTTCCCTGAGCTGGCGAATAATAGTCTGTTGGTATTTGAGCGTTGCTTGTAAAAAAGGAAAAGGTTAATACGCAAAGCATCAAACCTTTCCAGAAAGGTGTAAAGTTTTTCATTGAAGTTTATTCTTTTTAATTAGGCTTCAAATATAAATATGTTTTGCTTATAGTATTGCATAATTGCTAAGATGCGATTTCATATAACATTAACTTAATATAAAATGGACTAAGACCAATCCTAGCTTAAAACTTGATTCAACGGTTTTAGCAACGGCTGTTTCATTTACCGTTGCAAAATTACCAACGGCTCCTGCAACAGATTCCATTAATTACTTTTCTGATAACCAAATTGCAAATATTATTCAGACATCATATGACACAAATACACATTTTCATTGCATACTGTTAAGGGTTTGTTTAGATTTAGGTTTTTAAAAAATAGACCAATTCACTAATAGAAGGAATGCAAAAAACAAAAGCCGACATCGATTTTGAGCAGGAATTATGGAAAGCCGCTAATGAACTACGTGGCGCAGTTGCTGAAAACCAATATAAAGATTACGTATTACCACTCATATTTTTAAAACACCTATCTGAGCGCTATGAAGTCAGGAAAGAAGAACTAAATGAAGCCTTACATGATAAAACTTCAGATTACTATACCACAGATGATGAAGAAATCAATTATGTGTTAGAAGATCCTGATGAATACCTGTCTAAAAATACGTACATCTTACCCAAAGAAGCCACTTGGGAATACCTTCAGGACAATGCAGAACAAGACAATATAAAAGTAATTGTTGACGATGCTTTCGATTTACTCGATGAGACTTTAGCAAAATACCGGCCTGACTTAAAGGGAATTTTACCTCGGATTTTTGTAAAAAGCCAACTCACGCCAAAAAATGTAGCTGGACTTATCAATTTGTTATCTCACCCGAAACTTTCAGAAAAGGAAAACCCCGGCTCCGACGTCCTTGGACGGGTTTATGAATATTACATTGGTAAGTTTGCCATCGCGGAAGGCTCTGGTGCTGGACAATTTTTTACGCCAAGCAGTATTGTCCGCTTAATGGTTGAAATGATAGAACCCTATCAGGGAAAAATCTTTGACAATGCCTGTGGGTCTGGTGGTATGTTTGTACAATCGCTTAAATTCTTACAAGCCCATGGCGGCAGTAAGCGCAATATTTCGATCTACGGACAGGAACGCTATGACGGTACTTTACGTTTATGCAAAATGAATCTGGCTTTACGTGATTTGTCTTTTGATGTACGTCTGGGCGACTCCTTATTGCAGGACAAATTTCCGGACCTTAAAGCCGATTATATCTTAGTGAATCCACCCTTTAATGTGAGTCAGTGGCATCCTGAAGATTTACCTGAAAACGATCCACGATTATTTGGACCTAAAGACGAATTTACCACCGATGGCAATGCCAACTTTATGTGGATGCAAACCTTCTGGAATCACCTCAGCGACACCGGAACTGCTGCGGTAGTGATGGCCAACGGTGCGATGACTTCTAATAATAAAGGTGAAAAAAACGTAAGACAACATATGGTAGATCACAATATGGTAGACTGTATTGTACGCTTACCGGATAAGCTCTTTTTAACCACAGGCATTCCCGCCTGTATTTTTATTTTAAGTAAAAACAGAGATGGCAAAGACGGCAAACACCGCAAACGTTTAGATGAAGTCTTATTTATAGATTTATCTAAACAAGGTCGAATGGAAAGCCGAAAACTTCGTGTCTTTGACAATAAAGACCTGAAAAAAGCCACCGATACATATCATAAATGGAGAAATGTCATTCTGAGCGATAGCGATGAATCTCAAGCTTACGAAAACATTGACGGCTTCTGCTACAACGCCACAACAGCAGAAATCGCCAAACAAGACTACAAACTCACCCCCGGCATTTATGTGGGTACCGAAGCCATTGAAGACGATGGGATTCCTTTTGAAGACAAAATGGAAAGCCTAAAAGCTCAATTGGCTGAACAGTTTGAAAAAGGCAATGTATTGCAACAACAGATTTTGGATAATTTTGAAAAGTTTACGATATGATATTTGGAGTTTTTTTGAGACACTATAAATGCTATAGGAATTTACATTATATATCTTTTACTACTAATTATAATAGCTCTAATCTAGATTTGATTATTGGAAAAAATGGATCTGGAAAAACTTCTATATTGGAAATATTTGATGTTTATTTTAATAAGTCTGAATTTCAATTTTCTCATAATGAAAAGCGTTTAGATGCATATATAGCCCCAATATTTTGTGTTGAAAAAAAGTTTTTTGAAAAAATATATTCTAATTATTCAGGAACTAAAAAAGAGTTAGAAGAAATATTAGAAATTATAAGTGATTATTTATGGAGTTTAAAAGCGCCAAATAATAGTAAGCCTCAACTATTATTTCAAAATTCAAAAAAGCATATTGATCCAAAAATGTCCAGAGATACTCATTATCTTTTAATAGATGGAATTGATTATGAAAAAAACTTAAAATTTGGACCATTTGAAGAATTACATAGTGTTTTACTTGAAAAATTTGAATCTAAAAAAATTAGCAGCTTTTCTTCAGCTTTAAAAAATTCGTATGAATACATTTTCATTCCAGTTGAAACAAATTTGAATGACTATTTAAGGCTTGAAAATAACAGCTTACAATATCTCATTGGACAAGATATAAAAAAGAAGATTGATGATATTTTTGATACTAAAGTGACATTTGATAGAGTTGAAAAAAAAATTATTGATATTATAAATGGAAACCTTAGGGACTTTGTTTCTACGGTAGAAGACAGAGTCCAAAAAATCGATTCTAATTATTCTTTCAAGACTGATCCAAACGTAAAAAAGAAAGTTACTTCAAAGGACTTAAGAGGTAAAGTAATTGAAGAGTATTTTAGGAATAGAACACTTAGGAAAAATGACACTAAAATTTCTTCTATGAGTTCAGGACAACGTAAAAAAGCTTTAATTGATATTATATATTCTTTACTAATTGATAACAGTGATACTGAAAGTAATATTATTTTAGGGATAGATGAGCCTGAATCATCATTGGATGTCACAAATTGCTTTGAACAGTTTGAAAAAATTGAAAAAATCTCAAAAAGAAATATTCAAACATTCGTAACTACACATTGGTATGGCGCTTTGCCTATAATTAATGATGCGATAATTAGTCATACTTTGGAAGAAGAAAAATCAGTACCTAGGATATCAAATTTTGACTCTTCTAATTTATTTGATAATCACGAAGCCCATAAAGTTGAAGATATATTTTTTAAAAGTATATATGACTTAGCTTCTTCTATACTGGCTTCTTTAAGAAATGGAAATAAGGATTGGATAATTGTCGAAGGACATTCAGATAAAATCTATTTACAATCATATTTTGATACTGAAAAAGTAAAATTTTTATCTATAGGTGGTATTGATAGACTTATTAGTTTAGTTGACTTTTTATCTGTCCCACTTCGAAATAAAAACGAGAAAAATTACACAAATAATAAAATTATTTTCTTATCAGATAATGATCGAGAGTATAAGTCATCTTTGACAACAACATCTGAAATTTTACATTTCAAAAGATATATTTTTAAAAATGGTAATGTTGAAATAATAGATTATACAGATAATACACATGGTGAACAAATAGCTATAGAAGATGTTATGGATCCAGAATTAATGTGGAAGGCTCTAGTTAAATTAGCAAATAAAGATGAGACACTAAATGAAATAATAAGTGAGTTTAATTTACAAAAGGATTTTAAGTTAAGTAAATTTGGAGGAGATTATTCCTTTCTTGAAACAGAAAAAAAGGGTCATGAGAAAGTTGAACTCATAGCCCAACTGTTAAAAGTAATAAAGCCCTTAAAAACTAGACTAGCTATTATTTATAATAATTTAGAAATAGAAAGGAAATTAGATTGGATAGAAGAACTAAATAAGCTTTTAAAAAATCATAAAGTGAAAGGAAAAGTTAAGCAAAGAAAATCTTTAACAAAGAGATGAAATAACACCAAATAATGTCCAAAAAATGGAAAACATATAAACTTGGAGATATTGCTAAATTAAGAAAGGAAGGGATAAAACCTTCTGAATTTAACAGTGAAAAGTACATTGGGTTAGAACATATAGGTCAAGGGAATTTCTTGTTAGATAGCATAGGAGATGCAAGTGATGTTACGAGCAATAAATCAAAATTTTGGGAAGGCGATATCTTATATGGCAAAATAAGACCGTATTTTAAAAAGGTGTATCGCCCAAAATTTTCAGGCATTTGTTCAACAGACATGTTAATATTTAATACTCAAGATGAAAGCTTAGTTACTCAAAGTTATTTACATCAATTTATAAAAACACAGGAATTTACAGATAAGGCAACTGAAACTAGCACTGGCACAAAAATGCCTCGTGCAGACTGGAATAGTTTAAAGCTATGGGAAATCCAATTACCCCCACTACCCGAACAAAAAGCCATCGCCAATATTCTCTCCGCCATTGACGACAAAATAGAAAACAACCTCGCCATCAATAAAACCCTAGAAGATATGGCCATGGCACTCTACAAGCATTGGTTTGTAGACTTCGGACCTTTTCAAGATGGTGAGTTTGTGGATAGTGAATTGGGGCCAATTCCTGAGGGGTGGGAAGTGAAAAGGCTAGAAGATTTAATAGAAGTTATCAGTGGATATGCTTTTAAGTCAAAATGGTTTCAAGATTTTGGAGAGAAGGTTGTAAAGATTAAAAATATATCAAATAACGTTGTCGATATTAATAATTGTAATTGTATTACGGCTGAAAAAGCGTTAGAAATTAATGATAAGTTCAAAATAGAACCAGGTGACTTTTTAGTTGCAATGACAGGAGCAGAAGTTGGTAAAGTTGGAGTGGTTCCAGATTACCAACAACCTTTGTGGTTAAATCAACGGGTTGGAAAACTTGAAGATAAACTGTTTCTAAACTCATCCATTTTAGTTGGTAAAATATTGCAATCAAAAGAATATTATGAAGTTATACAAGGTTTAGCCTATGGCAGTGCACAACCAAATATAAGTGCATCTGGAATAGAGAATATAGAAATTAGTTTACCGAATAATATAGAAGATATTCAAGATTTAATTAATGAATTAGTTAATTTACATAATCAGATAATTCATAATTTAACTGAAAACCAAAACCTCACCAAACTTCGCGATACACTTTTACCAAAACTCATCAGTGGTGAAGTACGTCTTAAGGAATATTGCGAGAGAGGAACGAACGAAGCAATCTCATGAATAAAGATAGAACTAAGTAATCTTATGAATAATGAAAGAACGAAGCTATCTCATGAATAAAGATAGAACTAAGTATAAAAAGATTGCTTCGGCTAAAGCCTCGCAATGACGTACAAAAAGGGCATTACAATGACAAAATAGAATGAAACCTGGATTTATATACATATTAACCAATAAAAATAACACCACCTTATATACAGGAGTAACAGCTAATTTGTTGCAACGCATCAAACAACATCAAGATAAAATGAACAAGAAGTCGTTTACAGCAAGATACAACCTTAATAAGTTAGTATATTTAGAAGCCTTTCAAATGATTGGTGATGCAATAGCAAGAGAAAAACAAATAAAAGCAGGAAGTAGAGCCAAAAAAATAGCATTAGTTGAAAGCATAAATCCCGAGTGGGATGATTTAACAGAAAAAGTAACAGATTGCTTCGGCTAGCGCCTCGCAATGACAGTATGAATATGACAACAGAAGCAAGCATAGAACAAGCCGCCATAGATTGGTTAGAAGATTTAGGTTACACGCATAAAGACGGAACAGTTATCGAGCATCGTCCTAACGAAGTGGTGCTGAAACCCGAGCTCAAAGCCTTTATACAAAAAGCTTATTCGCAATTGCCTAATGATATGCAGGATTTGGCAGTGGCTGAGTTTACCAATAATGTAGGTGCCGATCTTGCGCACCGTAACCGCAGCTTTCATCGTAAACTCACCAAAGGCATCGACTTGGATTTTGAAGATGCCCAAGGCAACGAAAAAGCGGTTCACCTCTATCCTATCGATTTCGAAAACCCAGAAAACAATAACTTTTGGGCGGTTAATCAGTTTAGCATTACGGGTAAAAACAGACGTCGTCCAGATATCATCATTTACATCAATGGTTTACCGCTTGTAGTCTTTGAACTGAAAAATTGGTATAACGAAAACACCACCATTAAAGAAGCCCATAATCAGATTCAGCATTACAAAAAAGACATTCCGCTTTTGTTCGAGTACAACGCACTTACTGTAATTAGTGATGGTAATGAAGCACAACACGGTATGTTTAGTAGTGGTTTGGAGTGGTTTGCCCCGTGGAAAAGCATCAACGGCAGACATACAGTAGATGAAGATGATTTTCAGATGCATACCTTGTTACACGGTTTATTCCCTAAAGCACGTTTGCTCAATTACATCAAAAACTTCATTTTTCACGAAGACCACAATGGCACACTCATTAAAAAAGGGGCGAAATATCATCAATTCTTTGGGGTCAATTTTGCTGTAGAAGCTGCCTTAAAATCAGTTCGCCCTTTTGGTGATGGCCGTATTGGCGTGATCTGGCATACACAGGGTTCAGGCAAAAGTATTTCCATGGCTATGTATACGGGTATTTTACGCAGCTTACCAGCTTTGCGTAATCCAACCATTGTGGTTCAAGTAGACCGTAGCGATTTAGATATGCAGCTTTATGAAAACTTTGTCCTAGCGAAAGATTTGGTAGGTGATGTGCATCATGCCGATAGCACTCAGGATTTGCGAAAACTGCTTTCAGCGGGTGCCGGTGGTGTTATCTTTACCACCATAGAAAAATTTCGACTGAGAACCTCAACGGAAGAAAGTTTGGGTGAGTTAGAACATCCCGTATTGTCAGAACGAGAAAACATTATCGTGATGGCCGATGAAGCTCACCGTACCCAGTATGGTTTGCTCGAAGGTTTTGCTTCTAACCTTAGAAAAGCCTTGCCAAAAGCTTCATTTATTGGTTTTACTGGAACTCCTGTAGATTCTAAAGATGCCGATACCGAAGAAGTGTTTGGAAATGTAATTCATACCTATGATATCAAACAAGCGGTTAAAGATAACGCAACGGTAAATATTTATTATGAGCCACGCCTAGCTAAACTGCATTTATGGAATGAAGATATTGACCAAGAAGTTGATAAAATTACAGGAGATGAAGAAGATACAGGAAATTTAAAATGGGCAGCCATCGAAGATGCTGCAGGAAGTGAAGACCGCGTTAATAGAATAGCAAAAGACATTTTAAATCACTACAAAAACCGAACAGACACCTTAGAAGGCAAAGCCATGGTGGTGTGTATGAGTCGAAGAAATTGTGTAAAAATGTACGATGCCTTAACCGCTCAAGGAGATTGTCCAGAAGTGGCTGTGGTAATGACAGGAAATATTTCCAAAGACCCGGAATCTTGGAATAAACATATCCGAACCAAAGACGCCCACGAAAGCTTAAAAAAACGCTTTAGACAGGTAGATGATCCTTTAAAAATTGTGATTGTTAGAGACATGTGGCTCACTGGCTTTGATGCGCCTTGCGTACATACCATGTATGTGGATAAAATTATGAAAGGCCATAGCCTGATGCAAGCCATCACCCGAACCAATCGCGTATTTAAAGACAAAGAAAACGGGGTAATTGTGGATTATATTGGCATTGGAGATAATTTAAAAACAGCCACCAATAAATACACCCAAAGCGGCGGTGAAGGCAAACCTGCCATAGACATGGAACAAGCTTTAGAATTGTTTTTCAATCAGGTGGAAATTTGTAAAGTCATGATTCCTGAAGCTATAGATTACAGTGATTGGAAACAATTACGTGAAGCCGATAAAATCCTTTTAGTTCATCAGGCTTTAAACCATCTTTTAAAGGATAATGACACCGCAGAAGAATTCATGTTAGCTGAGAAAAAGCTTTCGGGTTTGTTATCTATCGTGAAAAGTCAGCCAGCCATTCAAGACTATGCCGTGGATACTATTTTTATTCAACATGTCTCCAAAGCGGTAAGAAATGCCAAATCAACTAAAAGCAATAAAACCGATAGACGAGAAGAAGTCCGTGATTTGATTTCACAAAGTATAGATTCAGAAGCCATCGTGGATGTATATGCTATGGCTGGCATAGAAAAACCAGACATTTCCATTCTCGACGAGACCTTTCTTCTTGGGGCAAAGAAAAACAAAGACGGTCATGCGCTAAAGATTGAAATCATTAAAAACATCCTGAAAGATCAAATCAAATTGCGGCTACCTAAAAACATTAAAAAATACACATCGCTCAAAGAAGAATTAGAAAAGGTAATTGACAGGTACCATAACAACGCGATAGATAGTTATGCCACTATTGCCGAATTAGTTGATCGTGCCAAAGAGTTACAAGAAGAAGACCAACGCAAAGAAGAATTAGGCCTAAGCGAAGAAGAATTGGCTTTTTACGATATATTATCGGCTAAACAAGAGATCATTAAAGAAGAAGGACCTATTCAAGACATTGTACAAGCTGTAGTAAAAGCGGTAAAGTCTAATTTACAATTAGATTGGACCAAGAAAGAAAACGCCAAAGCAGCTATACGCTTAGCTGTTAAAAAAGAATTACGCAAGAAAGTGAGTTTATCCAAGCTTAATGAAATCTTAGAAGAAATCATGCAGCAAGCTGAAGGGCAATTTAGTGATTGGAGTGCTTAATATATTAGCAAGAGTTGTATAAAAAATTTACTATCGCTTTAAAACAAGAGATAACCTAAAATTACATGACTGAAAAAGACTATTTCGAAAGTATCGAGAAGAAACATATAGTAAAAGCGCTCAATCGAATACTTGAAGAAGGATATAACCCTAAACGCAAATCCTCTACTTATGATTTGGTATATAAAGGTTTTGCTTTTCCTCCAAAGTATGTGGCTTCATTAGCGTCCTATTTTGCATCAGCTTTTTACATACCACATAATCGTTTTAAAGGAGGAGAGGATAGTGCCTGTTTTGTTTTTTTACGAGAAAAAGGATTTTCTATAGAACCTAAGTCTCATACCAAAGAACTCAAAGAGCCAGTGACAAAAAAGAATGTTCATTTAAAGTACATGAATAAAAAGATTGAGAAGGAATTAGATTTATTCAGATTTCGAAAACATTTTGAAGAATATATATCTTATTGTAAACGGAGTCAGTGGCTGAAATACCGAGAAGCATATAAATTTAAATTTGCACGTTGGGTAAACGACAATATTGATATTGATAATCAATCGAATGAAGAGGTCCTTGAACTGTGCAGAAAATCTCAGGAGCAAGAATATGACGAGGGAACAAAGGGGATAAACTTTATAGTGATAAACAAAAGGTTTAATGATCATTTTATTGAACTTATTGATATAGAGAATATCCGAAAAATGCAGAAAGATGAATTGCTTGATGACTCAGATCTAAAAGAAAGCTCTTTATCTTTTCCTAAGTTCAGTATTTGGGTGGCTACCTTATTGCCGAAGAAGTATAAAGTGTATGCGAATGAAGATCTTATAAAACCACTTTTCTACTTATTTGACTTAGATGATAAACCAAAATCAGGTTTAAGAAGTTTTAATCTTGCCACAACATGTTTAAATGAAATCTCTCAAGTAGCCTTAGAAGAATACGAGAGTGATTTGATTGAATTGATTCAGCTTATTTTTCCAGAAGCTTCAAATATTGAGGATGTAGATTTGGTTTGGTTGGTACAAGATTTCATGTTATTTATGAATAAAAGAGTATTGGATCATGAACCGAACTACTTTTGGGTAAACCAAGGAAATAATTACAAAGTAGAATTAGAACATGGTATTGTTTCTGCACCAGACCATTCCGTACATCACCACAAAAGATTGAGGGATTTATACGAAGAGGATATAATTATTCACTATGCTAATTCTGCTATTCGAGCAGTTTCCAAAGTCACAAAAGAGTTCGAATTTAAGTCGCGTCCTTATGAGTCCAATGGTGAAATTGACCTTGTAGTAAAAGTGAACTATCAAGAATTGGAAACACCAATTCCAGTTACTTCAGTTCAAGATGTTATGGAAGGAAAAGAAGATCTTCTCCCTAAGAAGTACGGACCATTCACCAAAGAGTTGAAAGTTGTACAAATGTATATGTGCATTTTTACTAAAGAAGCGTATAATTTATTATTTAGTGGTTACAATCCAGCTGTAATTAATAATGAGGCAAATACACTTAATGAACCATTTGATTTTAAATATAAGACTAATATGAATTCATTAAACAAAATACTGTACGGTCCTCCTGGAACAGGTAAAACCTATCAAACAAAAAATGAGGCGCTCAAAATTATTGGAATAAATCCTGATGGATTAGAAGGGCATCAAATCAAAAAGGAGTTTGATCATTATGTTGAGGAAGGTAGAATTATTTTCACCACCTTTCATCAATCCATGAGTTATGAAGACTTTATTGAAGGGATTAAACCTGTTATTGATAGTGAAGAAGACAAAGAAGAAGATCAGGAAAGAGAACAGGTAAGTTACAAGATCGTAAATGGAATTTTTAAAGAGGCCTGTGAAAATGCAAAGGTTTTAAAAGAGTTTGAGGAAACAGATGAAGATCAATATCACCTTCAGTCTGATTTATTCAAGGATAGAAAGATATTTAAAGTTTCTTTGGGCAATACATTAGAAGATACAGGCGAATTGGTATACGATTTCTGTAAAGAGAATAATTACATAGCTATCGGTTGGGGAGGTGATTTAGATTTCTCTGGAGTGAAAAATCGAAAAGAGATTCAGGATCGGTTAGTCAAATCAGGCATGAATGTTAAACCTACGGACTTTAATATTAGTGCTATTGAAAGGTTGGCAGTGTGGATGCGAAAAGGAGACCTCGTTTTTGTGTCTCACGGTAATAAGACATTGAAAGCCGTTGGAGTAATTACAGGAGATTATGAATATAAATCATCCGATAAAACTCCTCTTACTGGGTATAATCATTTTCGTAAAGTTGAGTGGAAAATATTAGATGCTAAAATACCTGTAAAGAAAGTGTATGAAAAAAACTTTTCGCAGCAGTCAATTTACGAACTATATACAAAAAAGTTAAAAACTAAATTCTTTGGGAAGGCGAAGAAACAAGTACCTGAAAATAATAATTATGTCATAATTATAGATGAAATTAATCGAGGTAATGTTTCTCAAATATTCGGAGAGCTGATTACGTTAATTGAAGAAGATAAACGAGAAGGCAAAGAGGAAGCCTTAAAAGTTACTTTACCATATAGTAAAAAAGAGTTTAGTGTTCCTCAAAACTTATACATCATAGGTACCATGAATACGGCTGATCGGTCTATTGAGGCTTTAGATTCTGCATTAAGAAGACGTTTCGAATTTAAAGAAATGTTACCAGATTATGAACTCATAGATACTATCTTAGAGAATAAAACCTTTGAAAGCTATCCACTTTCTCAGATACTTAGAACCATAAATGAACGCATTACAGTATTGATCGATCGAGATCATCAAATTGGTCATTCATATTTTTTAAAGCTTAAAGATTCCGCGGAACTTGCTAAGGATCTTGAAGCGCTGTTTATGAAAAATATTATTCCGTTATTACAAGAATACTTCTTCAACGATTATGTAAAGATCGCAATGGTCATTGGGGAAGGATTTATGGACAAGGAGAGATATTCTAATGTCAAATTTGCTGCAAATGAAGGGGATTATGAGTCAGATTATAATGATGCCGTCAACTATGAAATCAGTAAGCAAGTTGATTTTGTACAAGCCATCAAAAAGTTGATGAACAATACAGATGTCTAGTCAACCAAACTACATATCGGTTTTTGAGTATCAATCCATTACTTACAAGAAAGAGAAACGTCATTATAAGTCAGGGTTTACAGAGGGAATTTATGAAGCCTTTTTAAAATTTCATGATCACAACCCCAATACGCCATTCTTTGAATTGATTCATAATGGAGTCAGGTTTAAAAATTATGTTGGAGCTATTCAAGTAGGTAAAACTACCATTGAAATTCTGCCTAAAGCAGGCAAAGAAGATAATCCTGAAGCATGGCAGCATGTTTTGATCCAAATGCTCAAAACTTGTAAGCTTCTACAAGCTAAAGAAAGTGGAACAGCTAATTTGAAGTTAAGAGCTAATTCGGTACTTGAATTGTATTTTGAGCTATTTTTAAATGAATTAGAACTGTTATTACGTCAAGGTTTAATAAAGAAGTATAAAAAGCAAGAAGGACAACAAAACTCACTCAAAGGAGCCTTGGCCTTCAACAAGCATATAGCAAAAAATAGTGTTCATAAGGAAAGGTTCTACGTTTCTTACACGGTCTATTCTAAAAATCATTTATTACATCAGATTTTACATGAAGCTCTATTGATCATCTCTAGCATATCCAATAACTCTATAATAAAAGACAAGTTAGGTAGAATGCTTGCTCAGTTTCCAAAGGTTTCGAGAGTGAGCATTAATCCTTCAGTGTTCGATCGTATACCTAATTCAAGAAAACATAATCCTTATGGTAAAGCATTAGACATTGCTAAGTTGATATTATTAAATTACAGACCAGACATAAAAGCAGGACGTAGAGATCTACTCGCCATTATGTTTGATATGAATATTTTATGGGAGGAATATATATTACGCATTTTGAAAAAAGCGAATCAAGGTAACTGGCAGATTCATGGTCAGGAATCAAAAAGGTTTTGGAATACAAAAACCATTCGACCAGACATTGTCCTTGAAGTTAATGGCGAAACTTATATTATTGATACCAAGTGGAAACTAATTGACAACAATAAACCAAGTGATGCTGACTTAAAGCAGATGTTTGCCTACAACCATCACTGGAGCTCAAGAAAAAGCATGCTCCTCTACCCTAGTAAAAGCAATAAAACCTCAAATCCAGGTTCATTTGCTTTACCGCTTAATAATGATGAACCTCATTTTTGTAAACTAGGTTTTGTAAATGTAGTTAGTGAATCGAGACTTAATGAAAAATTGGCGGACGATATTTTTGAATTAATATTAAATTAAATATTAAACCCCAAAGATTATGGAGTCAACTTACAAAAGGCTTATCGATGTAACTTTAGAAGAGCTAAAACACGAGCTTGTAAAAGAAATCAGAAAAAAATTTAAATAAGATTTTACCAGAGAACTAAGAGCACTACTAAAAGATTTAAAATACAACGAACTGACACGATGTGTGTCTAGAAAAAAAGCTGCAGAACTTCTTGACGTTTCCTTAATGACTTTAAATAACTGGAATAAATCTGTAAAACTAAAAGCTCATAAAATTGGTGGAGTGGTGAGATATGATCTGGAAGGTATCGATAAAAAAAAATCAAGTTGAACACCCCCATCTTTACGTAAAAAACTCTATTTTTAATCAGGTTTGTACCTCAAAAGGTACAAGAAAATCAAAAAAATGACGGATTTGAAATTTAAATATTTTTATTTAAT
The DNA here is from genome assembly GCF_042677225.1 of Psychroflexus salinarum. Classification (NCBI taxonomy): domain Bacteria; kingdom Pseudomonadati; phylum Bacteroidota; class Flavobacteriia; order Flavobacteriales; family Flavobacteriaceae; genus Psychroflexus; species Psychroflexus salinarum. The sequence goes on along the minus strand of NZ_JBHTIV010000002.1, from coordinate 187,978 downwards.
TGATTTACAGATTATTACAAAAGGTGCAAATCAAATGGAGTGAAAAATGAGGGGTGATTTTAGCCAAATGCTAATTTTTGTGCGCTCGCAGGCCCCGTCATTGCTGGAATGTTAATTTCTTCACGGAAAGTGGCAAAAACTTGTACCTTTTTGTACCTCCATATCCCGAAACCCTATATATACTGGCAAACCAACTTCTTGTATCGAAATCAAATCTTACTCCTCCCTATGCTTCAGCTAAGCCTGGGAATCAATCCTAAACCTAATGTTGTGGTTGAGCTCGTGTGTCATTGAATTTTTTAAAAACAGCTGGAGAGGAATGGATCCTGTTGGCCTTCAAATCCAGAAAGCCTTTGGCTTAAGATGATATAGCTTATAAACCCATTCTTAAGCTCTCATTTATAAATGCACATGAGAATCGCCTTATTTTCTATAGAGGTCATTAGAAAAAGTACTTGAGGATAGTATCAAATAATGTACATTAAATTAAATCAACTACAAGTGGACATGAGTTTTTCACAGGTGAATATCGGTTTATCCACAGCTCATTTTTCCTTTTACAACTTTAGAATATATAATGCTTAATTTATCAGGAATATCGCATTTTATGAGAACAATACATTTGTAAATAGAACGAAAGAATAATGAGTCGTAATAAAGAAAAGCTCATAAAAAAGTAATGTAGAAAATATAGTGTAGATCAATATGTCTAAATCTAGAATTGAACTTAGGTGACTACTAGTATGATCAAAAGAATTTTGCATTTTTTCAATTATTCAAAGAAATTTAAGACTCAAAAAACTCCACTGCTTCATATTTGCTTCTTATGCGATTAGGTTAGATGAAAGGAGGTTAAATTATAGGCTTAAAGATTATGAAAAGCTTTGCTTATTTAAATTATCAAACATATGGACTTTTATAAGTCCATTGAGGATCAGCTTTTTGTTAAAAGCAGCTATCCAACTTATATCATTTCACATAGATATGAAAATTGATTAAACAGTTTTAGGTTTCTAATAAAAAGTATGTTAAAGGTGAGGGTCAATAACTCTAATCTCATCACTGATAAGTGGCTGAAGGAGTTTTTGTTAAAAAAATGTTATTAAAATAAATTTATTTTATGAATGCCTGATATAAATGTTTAGATTCAATATTTAATAACCAGTGGCAGCAAGTGAAACAGTGTTATGGTATTATTAATGTATTTGGTAAATGTTTTTTTGAACTATTAATGATGTCTTAACAAAATTATTTTATATGAAGTCCCTTAAGTTTGAATATAGAATAACTATTCTCTACACACTAATAGGTGGTCTTTGGATACTTTTCTCTGATAAAATTCTACATTTACTGGTTAATAACAAGGCCAAACTGAGTGATTTTCAAACCTACAAAGGGTGGTTTTATGTGATTATTACTGCAATTCTCTTATTCTTTTTCATCAGAAGGCAACTTAACAAACATCGGAGTTTAGAAATAGCATTACAAGAACATCAAAATCATCTTGAGGAGACAGTTAAGGAACGTACAAAGGAATTAGAATTGAATATCAAACGTCTTAAAGATACTCAAGCTCATCTAGTTCAAACAGAAAAAATGGCATCACTTGGTATTTTAACAGCAGGTGTTGCTCATGAAATTAATAATCCATTGAATTACATCATGGGCTCTTATGTTGGTTTACACCGTCATTATGAAGAAAATTCACTTTCAGATCACCCTGAGCAAGTTGGAAAATTAATTGAAGCTATGAAGATTGGTGTTGACCGTTCCTCTTCTATTGTTAAGGGTTTAAGCCAGTTCAGTCGTAAAAGCGATTCTTATGACGAAGATTGTAATTTGCATGAGATAGTTGAAAATTCACTCATTATGATGAGTAGTCAGATAAAATGTCAAATTTCTATTGAAAAAGATTACAGCAATTCTGATATGGTCATTAAAGGAAATGTAGGGAGTTTACATCAGGTATTTATAAATATATTAAGTAATGCTGTTCAGGCCATTGAATCAGTCGGGACAATTATAGTAAAAACAAGAGAAAAAGAATCTGAGGTAGTCATAACAATTGAAGATACTGGTACAGGTATTCCAAAAGAGAATCTAAAAAGGCTTACGGACCCGTTCTTTTCGACCAAATCCCCCGGGAAAGGCACAGGCCTGGGATTATCGATTACCTACAACATCATAAAAGAGCACAAAGGGAAACTTGAATTTAAATCAGAAGTAGGAAAAGGAACAACAGTAAGAATAGTATTACCGAAAATAAATAGGCCATGAGTGAGAAAATCAAGATCATATATATTGATGACGAAAAAATAAATGTCATGCTTTTTCAAATTAATTTTTCCGTTAATTATGAGGTCTATACAGGGTATAGTGGATATGAAGGGCTGAACCTACTAGAAAAACATGCTGACACAAAAGCCATAATTAGTGATTTGAGTATGCCTGAAATGAGCGGAATAGAATTTATTATGGAAGCGAAAAAAAAGTATCCTGAAAAGAAGTTTTATATTTTAACAGGATTTGAAGTAAATGATGAAATCGAAAATGCAATAAAGTCAGGGTTAATTCAAGGATATTTCCGCAAACCCTTTTGTATGCAAGAGATTGAGAAAGAAATTAATAAACTGTCATAAAGAGTGACTTGTACACTATATAGCATATTGCAAGGAAGTTTCAGGAGTTTTAAGTGTTTATGTCTCGCAAAACCAGATATAGACTGATAGAAAATTGTCCCTAATTCCTCCTGTGTGACCATTCACGGTTGCTGTTTAAAACCTGAGAGCTAAGATGAACTCATCAGGTTGTCAAAGTTTCAGGTTGAAGCATTACATCTATTCTTCTTTTAGGGTGAAAACTGAGTGATGATTTTGAGTGAATTACTATTTTTCACTCTCAGCTCCTTGAATATTGTAATGTTTTTTTCGTCAAGGTATTTTGTCATTTTATAATTCCATCTCTTGAAACCCTATATATACTGGCAAACCAACTTCTTGTATCGAAATCAAACCTCACTCCTCCCCACACCTCAGCTAAGCCTGGGAATCAATCCTAAACCTGATGTTGTGGTTAAGGTCGTGTGTCATTAAATTTTCACAGGCTGGATGTCGGTGACTTTACAGTCGGCTGGAGTGGAATAGGCTTAGCTGTTCAGGGATACATATAAAAAAGCCTCCCGAACAGGAGGCTTTAGAAAAAAATAAGAGGATGAAATTTATTTCTTTATAAATCTTAGGATCTTCAATGTGTTTCCGCCCTTAGCATCAACTTTTGCGAAGTACACTCCACTGGATAAGTTAGTCACATCAACAGAATGACTTTCCTGACTTGTTTTAACAAGCTTACCATTCATATCGTAAATAGTGATGTGCATGAGTTCTGTATTGGAAACTTCGAAGAATAAGTGATCTGTCGTTGGATTTGGATAAAGTTTAACCTGTATGTCTGAATCGACCTGATCTATGCTTAGTGTTGAATCCACCGTCACCTCAGCAGATTCTGTAGTTGTATTCCCTGAAGCATCTGTTGCGGTTATATTTACCACATAAACACCTGTTGCCGTAAAGGTGTCCTGATCCAAAGCAAGTGTTATCTCTCCTGCTAACGAACAGTTGTCTTCAAGCGTATCGACAAGATCACCTGGTTCTATGCTTACTGTAGCATTATCATCTAAGCTTACTGTAATATCCGCAGTGACCAGAGCAGGTGCCATAGCATCGATTACGGTGATGACCGCTGTGGCTGTTGCCTGATTGCCTGAGCCATCGGTCGCAGTTAAGGTTACGGTGTTTTCACCTAAAGCAGAACAGTCAAAACTGTTGACATCCAGGCTTAAATTATCAATACCACACTTGTCTGAGGATCCGTTGTCCACTTGTGCAGCAGTAATGCTGGCAGCACCAAACTCATCTAGGTCTACTGTAAGGTTTTGAGCTACCGCTGTAGGCAGACTATTATCTACAACAGTTACTGTTGCCGTGGCTGTAGCCTGATTGCCTGAGGCATCAGTCGCAGTTAAGGTTACTGTGTTTTCCCCAAGATTAGAACAATCGAAAGTAGTTATATCTAAAGCTAGCGTATCCACACCACAGTTGTCTGCAGACCCATTATCGACCTGAGCAGCAGTGATGGTAGCTTCACCGTTGGCATTTAGCTCAACAGTTAAGTCCTGAGTGACCATAGCAGGAGATAAATTATCTAAAACAGTCAAGATCGCTGTGTTTTGAGATTGATTGCCTGAAGCATCGGTAACAGTAACGGTAACCTCGTTTAGTCCTAAAGCACCACAGCTCAAGATCTCAACTAAATTTGTGCTAAAAGTGACCTCTCCACAGTTATCAAAACTTCCATTATCAAAAGCTGAAGCCTCTATACTAACCGTGCCTTCTGCATCAAGCTCCACAGAAACATCCTGTAAGACTATTGTTGGAGCTATATTATCTATTACGGTCACTATTGCTGTTGCTGAAGAAGAGTTACCACTTCCATCAGTTACTGTTAAGGTTACTGTTTTTTCACCTAAGTTAGAACAGTCAAAAGTTGTAGCATCAAGGCTGGTTGTTAACAAGCAATTATTGGTTGCCCCTAAATCACCTGAAACTAGTATAGCTGAAACCTCTGCAGGTGTGCTTGTTGAGCTAAAAAAACTACCTGCCTGACTTAGGTACCTGCCATTTAATTGAAATCTTAAGTTGTATGGCTTACTGAAGTCAATCAATTCTCCAGCAGCAACATTTTCTTGTTCAATAATTAATCGTGTTCGATTTGCAAAAGGTCCCGAAGGAGAATGTCCTCCCCAGGTAATGCGACCATCAGAGGTTCTGAAAAAAATGGATTCACCGGATGGTCGACTTCCAGTACTTAATGTAGATCTGGCATGCACCAGGTCACCACTACGCACTTTAGAGTCAATGGTAGTAATAGGAACTAATTCCATTGGAACCCCTCCGGATGAGGCACTCACTAAACCGGCACTAAAGTCTACACGACCCATTCCGGCGCCTTCAATTAATATCTCGGCATTTCCGTAGGTCATCCCCTCAATACAGTAACCAGAAATACTGCTACAATTATCTGAAGTGCCATTATCAATTTGATCTGCTGTAATGCTTGTTTCTCCGTTGGTATCCAATTCAACTGTGATATCCTGAGTGACTACAGCAGGTGATAAAATATCAACTACAGTGACTACAGCCGTAGCAGAAGCTTGGTTTCCTGAAGCATCAGTTACCGTTAAGGTTACCGTATTTTCTCCAATATTTGAACAATCGAATGAAGTGACATCTAAAGCTAGTGTATCTACACCACAGTTGTCTGTAGACCCATTATCGACCTCAACAGCAGTAGCAGATGCTTCGCCGTTAGCATCAAGTTCCACTGTAATGTTTTGAGTTATAACGCTTGGTAAAACATTATCTAACTCATAAAGCGCTCCATATACCCCACTTGAACCATCTTCTAGGACAAAATAAAGTTTGCAATTAAAAACTTCCATGTCATAATCTCTAGCCATTTCCAAAGACCCAGGCAGGTTTATTTGTGTTAAAGAAGTTCCATCATATTTATGAAGAGCACCCCTTATACCACTAGAACCATCTTCTAAGACTAAATTAAGATTATTGTTGTACACTTCTAGGTCGTAATCTCGAGCCATTGTCAGAGATCCAGGCAGGTTTATTTGTGTAAAAGTAGTTCCATCATATTTATGAAGAGCGCCTCTTATACCACTAAAACCATCTTCTAAGACCAAATAAAGATCGTTGTTGTACACTTCTTGTTCGTAATCTCGGGCCATTTCAAGAGATCCAGGCAGGTTAATTTGTGTAAAAGTAGTTCCATCATATTTATGAAGTGCACCCCTTATACCACTAAAACCATCCTCCAGGACTACATATAAATCATTATCATACATGATCATGTTATAACTTTCAGCCATTCTCAAAGAGCCTGGTAATACTATTTGAGTGAAAGATGTACCATCATACTTATATAATGCCCCATATATTCCACTAGAACCATCTTCCAAGACTAAATAAAGATCGTTGTTGTACACTTCCATGTCGTAATCTCGAGCCATTGTCAGAGATCCAGGCAGGTTTATTTGTGTAAAAGTAGTTCCATCATATTTATGAAGTGCACCTCTTATACCACTAAAACCATCTTCTAAAACAGTATACAATTCACTTCCATAAACTTCCATGTCGTGATCTTGAGCCATTCTTAATGATCCCGGTAATGTTATCTCTGTAATATCGACTCCATCATTTTTATAAAGAGCACCATAAACACCGATAGAGCCGTCCTCCAAAACGATATATTGCTCATTTTCATACACCTCACTATCATAACCCATTGCCATTCTGTAAGATGCGGGTAAAACTGTTTGGTTGGCTACAGATTGAGCAATTACGTTGCCAATTAGCGCAAAACATATTAGTATAGAACTGAGTAATAGTTTTTTCATGAAAAATAATTTAAGTGAATTAGGAGTTTTTTAAAAATTAAGGCAGTTTACTTTTCGAAGATATTTCAAATAAGAATCTATATTTTATTGTATTCTCTGCTTAATGCCAAGGACAACAAAGGATTAAAATCATTTTTATAGGTGCTGATGCTCTGTCCTAGAAATTTTTTGAAATCTTTTTCGAAATGCGAATGGTCATAGTAATTGTATCTTTCAATTAAATCTTCAAACTTTGTGTACTCCCCCTTTTCCAATTCCCGAATAATAAAATTGAACCTGACCAGGCGGATAAAGCGATACGGAGATGAGCCCACTTCTCTGCTAAACATACGTTCTATACTGCGTTCTCCATAAGGAAATTTTTCACTTAATTCCGATACCGAAAGCAATCCCTTACGACTGTAGATATAATTAACCATCACGGTTGAATCCAAATCGCAGTTCCAGGCGCTGTAAAATTTATATAAATGCTTATCCAGTGTCTGTGTGATAGCTTCTACAGTTTTGTTTTCGTAGATTTCATAGTAAAGCCTGTCTAAGATGGAAGCATCCACATAATCGTATAAATCAATCAGTTTATTTCTACTTTTTTTTGCGATGAGTCTGGTGATGTTATGCAAGCTATGATTGGGTAATTCAACTGAAATCCAGCTACTGTTTTTATAAGCTTTTACATTAAAAAAGTCACCAGTTCCTTTCACAAAAATTTTAGGTATTTCTATTAGGTTATTTTTATAATCATAAGCTTCAAAATCACCAAAACGAAACATGATGTAACTGTAACCATAATCATTTATGCATTGTAAAGGCATATCTGCTGAATAATCAATTCTAACAATATCTTTAATGAAAGAATGATTAAAATTCAAACTGTTAATAAATTTCATTAATTAACTTTTGAAAGCTAAAATAATCTTAATGGACTTTATAAACCTGTAAAATACCGACAAATAGAGAAAAGGTCTTTTATCTCTTCTTATCTCCTGTTATGAGTTTTTGAGCTTTGTTTTTTGTCTGAAGTTCATTGGTTTTGACGCTTAAAAGGCTTTTTATGACATTGAAAGACAAGGACTGACTTTATTGGCCAGTCTTTGTATTAAAGAATAATCTCAATTAAACGCATCCAAACATCCCCTCTGAGGTTGCTGAAAGTGCATTCATTACTGATGTATCGTGGTGGGGGAAGGCGTTGTTTCCGGATTATATGACATCAAGGAGATGGCCCTGAATGAATTAACGAGGCTTCAAACAGGATTAGTTAATCATTCTAATCTATTTAAAAGGAACAAAAAAATTAATCCCTATCCTTTCTGACCGATCAAACCCCATCTCCAATTTGACTTTTAGAAGTAAAAAAAGGGGTTGCATAAAATTAATACCGTTCACATGTTTTCCCAACATAAAATATATGTAAGTTAGTTGACAACTTTAAAAATTAAATACATGGCAAAGGTTTTAGCATTAGCACTATTGATTTTTATAGGAGCTACTTTTCTTTTTTGGAAAGCACTTCATGTTTATTATAAAAATGAATTCGGTAAAAAGACGTGGAAACTTGGGGGAGGTCGCGTTTACTTCTGGCAAAGTGCACTTTTTGTTGGCACAGCAACAACATTTTTGACCATGTATATCCTAAAATGGACCCATGTTCTTACTTTTTAAACTTCTCAAGACCTGATTAATAAGGAACTAGTCATATCATCTAGTTTGGATAAAACCAGGATAACTTACAAATGAGCATCATATTTCAGGTATTGAATCACCTGAAGTATGTACAGACCATTATAGACCTAGATTTACTGTGACTATAGCTTTAGAGTGAAGTTAGTTGAATCCATTTGATTTCAAAGTATATCCACTCGACAAATCAACAAATGAGCCGGATATGTAAATTGAAAACTCTCACCATCACAGGCTGGCGAATCATAAGATCTTTAGCTTAATTCTTCGCTCATATCCTTAATTATAACTGCTGTTTCCGATTTCAGTTTCCTGAAGATCTTTTGTATCTCTTCCATTGCATCTTCACTTTGGCTCATTTCTCCTATTCTTTTTAGTAGAAGTACGTTTTTATAGCCTATGACCCCGTAGCTAGACTTTAGTTTATGACTTGTTTGGTAGATCGTTTTATAATCTTTATTGGTAATGCCCTTCTGTATTTCCAGTAAGTCAACAGGAGTTTGTGTCATAAAGGTATCTGACATCTCTTCTATGAATTCTTTATTACCAGAGGCTAGCAATTCCAATTGCTTTAAATCATATAACTTATCAGGGGTTTGCTCATCCACTCCGCTTGTCAAATTAGTTAAGTTGTTTTTGCCGCTCAGTGCCATCTGAATCTTATTGCTAAGGTCACCAAGTTTGAAAGGCTTAGCCAAAAAATCATCCATACCATATTCAATACATTTAGTTTTACCCTGACTTAAAGAATGGGCTGACATTGCAATTATAGGGGCATCTAATTTTAACTCTTTTCTGATCTTAGAGGTAGCCTGAAAACCATCCATTTCCGGCATTCGCAAATCCATTAAAATCAAATCTACCTGATTGTTGTTATTTCTCAGCCACTCCACACCTTCTACTCCATTGGAAACAGTAATTAATTCATGACCTAAATCTGAAAGTACTTTTTGCGCTAACTTCTGATTTAAGGGATTATCTTCAAACAATAAGATCCTGGCAGGGATAAACTTATGTTCTGGGATTTCTTTCTGCTTGGCTTCTTCTAATTCACGTTCTATTTTAAAAGGAATAGAAACCGTGAAGACTGAGCCTTCACCTACTTTACTCTCCAATGACAAAGAGCCATTGAACTTATCCACCAACAGTTTGACAATATTAAGGCCAAGACCTGTACCGCCAAATTTATGTGAAGTGGCAGCATCAGCCTGAGTAAAGCGTTCGAATACCAGTTGCTGCTTATCTTCTGGAATACCGATGCCACTGTCCTGCACTTTTATCGTTAAAGTACAATTGTCATCATCCAACAAGTCAGCGGAGGCCGAAACTTTGACAAACCCATCCTGTGTAAATTTTATGGCATTATTTATTAAGTTAGTGGTGATTTGACTTAATCTAAATACATCTCCCAAAACCAGTTCAGGCACAGTATCATCTATTTCTTTTTCAAGTTTGATGTTTTTTTCTGTGGCTTTTTCGCTCTGCATTTCACACACAGCCTTTAGTGCTTTAGCGGGGCTAAATGGTTTTTTTTCTAATAAGAACTGACCAGATTCAATTTTAGATAAATCCAGAATATCATTGATGATACTCAGCAGATTTTCTCCAGCGTTTGAAATGGTATCAATAAGGTCTATCTGAGAATCATTAAGCTTTTCCTTCTTAAGGATATCTGAAAATCCAATGATTGCATTTAAAGGCGTTCGGATTTCGTGGCTCATGTTGGACAAAAAATTATCCTTGGCCACGACAGCTCTTTCTGCTTCTCGTTTTGCCTTGTTCAAGGCTTTATGCAATTGTTCATTTTCCAACTCTTTACTATCCAGCTTTTTCTTTGTCTCCTGGATTTTTTCCACAAGCTGGCTTTCCTCCTTTTCTTCCAGATTGATATTTAGCCTATTTATTTCCAGTTGTGCCATTATCTGCTTGGCTATAATTCTTAAAGCCTCTTTTTGATGACTACTCAACTGGCCCGGTTTTGTATCAATGACACATAAAGTGCCAATATTGAGTCCTTCTGATGTACTTAATGGTGTCCCTGCATAAAACCGGAAATTAGGACTTTCTTTTACAAATGGGTTAAACCTGAAGATCTCGTTTTCTGATAAATTCTCCACCTCTAAAATATCATCCTGCAGAATCGTATATTGGCAAAAGCTATCCGCTCGTGATCGCGAATTATCCGGCATACCTACGGAAGATTTGTCATACTGCAACTCTTCATCAATAAACGTGATTAAACCAATAGGCGTTTTACAAATACGGCTGGCAAGTTCTACCAGTTCATCTAAGTTCTTTTCCTGTTCTGGCTTAATGATGTTATGGGACTCGAGCGCTTTAAGACGATCTGCTTCGTTTGAGGGAAATGAGGCTTTTGGAAAAAATTTCATATCTGAAATTATAATTTACTGTAGTTTTCTATAAATTAAATTTTTGTCATCAAAACCTGTTTCAACAGTGGTTTATTGTGGAAAGGTTTCCATTTGTTTTATTGATGAGTTCTTTAAACATCTTTGCCGATGGTCTTATAATTTAGTTAGTTTATGCACTAATGACAGGAATTAAAAACAAGTGAAATAGCTTTTTAAAGGTCAATTGACTAAATGATTTAATTCTGTACAAGTGATTTAAGGTTCCAGTATATAGTTCTTAAATATAAATAAAAAACTGAAATTGATTTCATCAAAATCACTTTATAATTTCACGACTTTCCTTTCATAAGGCAGCATCACACTCAATTATCCGGGTCATATAAATACCAATACAGTGGAGCCAACATACCAATTATAAAATTTCAAGTCTGTTTTATCTACAATTCGAAGACATCACTGAAAAGTATCAATCAAATCTAAAGCGCCAATTTCAATGTAAATACGAGTCAGATTCAAAACAACCAGCTTAATTTAAAACGCTTAATACCAACATATAACGGCCTGTACCGATTAGCTAAGGCCGGACAGGCCATTCGTCAGCTTTCGCTCTGCTTATCAACAGTATCGAAAAAAATGCTGCCTAAAAGATACTGAATATAAACTTCACTGTTTATTTCAATAGGCGTTTGACTCTTAGAAGCAATTCATTTGGAGAGAATGGTTTACTTATAAAGTCATCTACTTCAAACTCAAAAGCTTTTTCAACCGTTGACTCTTCATCTCCCAGAGCAGACAGAACCACTACCGGGGTTTGTGAAGAAACTGATTTGATGTGGTGAGCAACTTCTAATCCAGATTTGAAAGGCAACAAGATATCCACAAGGACTAAATCTGGCTTTGTCTGATCAAACTTTTTTATGGCCTCAATCCCATCTTTGGCAATTACAATTTCAAAATTATTCTTTTCCAGGATGAAACGTATAAGCTTTAAAGTTAAATCGTTGTCATCAATAATTAAAATTTTTGGTTTCATATCTAATATATTTCTATTTCGTCAATCATAAACATGGCTTTTTTATTTTTTCGTTTTCGCCAAGGAGGTAAGTCTTTTCTATTAATAATTTCCAGTACTAAATCATTAAAATTATTTGAATCCTGAACACTCAAAGTTTTAGAACTAATTTCAATCGTTTTGTTTTCAGTAAGTTCTGGAAAATTTAAAGTCTCAATTTTAATTTTTTGTCCGTCTTTTATTCCAGAAAGCCTGATGCTCTGAGGAGTAAAGATCCAATGTCTTTGATTTTCCAAAAAATTCAATCTGATATATTTTACCTGAAGGCCTTCCACATCAATCTGAATTTCTGCATCATTACCATACCAGCCTAACCAATTGATATTAAAATCTTTGTAAGCCCGGACACCGTCAACTAAACCATAAGCGCCTTTACCATCATACACTTCACTAGGCTGAGTCAATAATTTAATATCTACTTTTAAAGCTTTAGGACTGATATTGGCGTAGTTAACTATCTCTGTCCAGCGTTGATAATAGTCATCTGGACTCAATCCCATTTCAGAAATTTCATACACTCCCTTTTCATTCAAGTAATTTTTAAAATCTTTGACTCTTTTAGTTAGGTTTGGGCGAATCGTATATGTTTCTTCGGGAGATTCCTTAACAAACATACCGTGCTGGTCTTTTCCAAAATATTTTGACTGCTGAAAATAGGTGTATTCCAGAGAAAGGCGTAAGTCCTTTATTCGCTTGCTCATCTTCTTATCTTCGCTGACGGCAGCTTCAGCATTGAGGATAATTTGATTGTATTCAGACATATTTTCCGGACTCAGAAAGGTTTTAATCTGCCTGACCGGATTGTCGTAAATATCCAGATATGAATTAGAGTTCATTTGATTTGATGTGAGCCGATTAAAATAGTTCAAGACATGTACCGCTGCGTTTCCATAGTACATGTCTATAAAATTTTTGATTTCTACATCCAGATTTATTTCAGTATTCTGCATCAAATTGGCAAGAATATATTGTCTCAGTTCATAAAAGTGAGAAGGAATATCCGCAGAACCTTGACTAAAAACACCTTTAACTCCAGCAGATTTCAGATAGTCATAGTTTTTCTGAAAGGTGTGAATATTTGGGAAAGCTGAAAAGTAATCTGAAAACTGTACCGTATAGTCCCAGAACAATAGGTTTTCTGTCGTCTTACTCCAGTTTTTCAGAGTCGTTCTCATACCTGCACTCCTCGAATCTTCGGCAAAACTTCTGCCACGGTTTACACTGATTGGGCAGTACATCATGTAAAGATTGTGAACAAGGTGCAGATTTTCGGGAGGTTGTGAAGTGTGTAAATAGGCTAAAGACAACAAGTTATTTGCAGGAAATTCTTTAGCCAGATCGTTGATGAATACATAATGTGCACCGCGTTCTTCACCATATTCAAGATTCAGTTGTTCACATTTTTGACATTGACAATAAACGGTATCATCGTTTTGACTTACTGAAAAAAACTCAGCATTTGGATTTTGTTTAATGATTTTATTCAGTTCTTTTTTAAAGATTGCTTTAGTTTTCCGGTTGGTGTAGCAAATGGAACTTGGATTTCTTTCGCCCTCATATAAGGCGAAAAGCTCAGGCTGTTTTTCAAAATATTCAGCTGGCGGCATTAGCTTATCAAAAGTGTGCCCCCACAAATTAAAATCACTTTTTATGTGATTTAACTGATACCAGTTGCTGAACTTTTCATCGAAATTTCCCGGATAATATAAATACCGGTAAATAAAATCAGGTTCAGATTTTTTATGGTAAAAAGCAGGAAAGCTGAGTTTTTGATCAGACTTTAAAAACCAATCGTTCTCGGTCATTTTAATAATTCCTATTTCTTCCAGAAAAAAAGCTATACCACGTTGTAAGGCTTTCTGACTTCCGCCACTTATCCTTATATTATCCTGATCCGAATAAATTTCAAAAGTAATCTCATTCAAAGTTTTGGAGTTGATTGATAAAAGAATTTGGTGATTCTTTTCTACTGCAGAAACCTCAATAGTTTGACCCAGGACTTCTGAAAAATAATGATTTAGATCATCTGACGCTTGTTTAGTAGCTTCAGTATGAAACAAACTGAGTTGAAATTCGTCAGCTTCAAAAATCAAAATATTTTGTGAATATAAAGTCAGACTCATATTTAAAATCAGAGATAGTATAAATATTCGTTTCTGCATTTAGTTTAACTTATATTGAAAGCTTACAAATAATTCATATTCATTTTGAAAACGGTTTGGTAAATACTCCTGATTATTGAAACCAGCCTGAATACCGACTAAATATTTCTGATTTATCATTCTGAAATACCCCAAATTGATGCGATAGGATTCCGTAGAAACACGGCGTTGAAATTGACCTAAAACAGAACGTTCATCCGGGTTTGTTCCATAGCTCAGGTTGAGAGCCAAGTAATCGAATCTTGTGTCTATATAATAACGTGTGATCAGCGTAAAAGCCGGATAATATTTATTTTCGTCTTCAGTCATTAAAAACGATCTTAAGTAAATCCAGTAAGAGCCTATGTATTTATTAATGCCTAATGCAGCCGTATAAAATTCACGATCATCAAAGGTTTGATCATATCGTGCACCGATATCTCCACCCCACCCTTTATTAAAATACATAAAATGCGAAAGTCTTAATCGCCAAGTTGGAAATACCTCATCACTACTATAGGAGCCACCGACGAAACTGTAACTATTCTTGCCTGTAAAGAAAAAAGACTCCAGTTCGTATTGCAAACCATCTCTATCATCCCCCCCTGCTGTAAGCCGATTTGCATAATTTACGCGACCAATGAGAGAGCCCCATTTTCTTTGGTGTATATATTGAAAGTTCAATAAATGCCAGGGGCCAAAGTTTTCTCTGTCAAAGGTAGTAAAACTGTAATTTACCCCAGCAATATCAAAATTGAACCGGAGTTCAAGATTAACCCTGCGTCCCTCCAAATCTTTATTATCGGGAAACCTTGGCTGAATTTCCTTAATGTATGTGTATTCCCCTTTCAAGTCTCCTAAGGGCTGGAATGTGGAAAGCTTTTTGTAATAAAAATTGTCCTCGTCGGGATGATATTCAATCCCCATTTCACTTACCTCTTTAGCTCTTTTATAATTTTCTGCCTGAAATTCTAAATTGAACAAGTAGTAAAATGCGGTTTTATAATCTTTATTTTGATTTATAACGATCTCGTAATTCAAGCGGGCCTTGTCGATTTCACCAGTCATTTCCTGAGCTCTTCCTAAAACCAAATTGTAGTCAAGATAATCGGGAGCGATTTTTAGAGCTTTCTGTGCATTGATTTTCACCTGTTCATATTCTTTTTCTTTCAACAGATCGATGGTTTCATAAAGAAGTGAATCGACATTGATTTCTTGTCCAAAAACATTGGTTTGACCTATTATCCCACTAATTAAAACAAACCATAAAATTTTAAATTTAAATATATTTTTCACGCTATTATGAATTTAAATATCTCATTTCAAACCCTTTTCGTTTCATATCACCCCACTTTGGCTGTTTTTTTGTTAAAAACAACCAATACCCTCTCAGAAAAGCAAACGTATTTATTGGATGATACAGGACAGGTTCTATCATAGACATGGTTATTAAAATTAGAATTTCTTTTAAATTGTTATAGTTCTTGAATATGAATTCATCTATTAGAATAGAAATCAGAGTAATTACTTGATAAAAGAGATAAACGATTAATAATAGGTACAGTATAAAATCGAGGTTCACATCTAAAAAAACTAAAGTCAAAATAAATACGATCACCCCCAAAAGTTCAATAATTGGCACTAGTAATTCAAAAAAAACAAAATATGGAAACGCCAGCATTCCTGTGATTCCGTATTCTGGATTGAAAAAGATTTTCCTGTGAATTTTTATAGTTTGTATTAAGCCTCTGCCCCATCGTGATCGTTGAGTCATAAACAAACCTAGAGTGTCAGGTACCTGTGTCCAACATAGTGGTTCGTCGATATACCTTATTGAAAAGGCTTCTTTTTTTTCATGCATTAGCTTTCTCATTCTTATGATCAGATCAAAATCTTCTGCAAATGAATGATGGTAATAACCGCCAGCTTCAAAAAAAGCTTCCTTTTCAAACATGCCTAAACCTCCAGAAACCAAAAGAAGAGCATTCATTCGGCTCCAAGCCATTCTGCCAAATAAAAAGGAACGCACATACTCCAATTCCTGAAATCTTGGAAACATCTCTTTTGGAAATCTCACTTCTTCTATAGTCCCTTCTTTGACTTTACAACTGTTGGAAATTCTAATTCCTGCACCAGTAGCAATGACACGTTTTTTTTCGGTCATAAAAGGAAGAACGAGTTTTGAAATGGTATCATTCTTCAATATACAATCCATGTCGGTACAAATAAAAAGAGGATAACGGGATGAATTCACACCTGCATTTGAGGCGTCTGCTTTGGAACCCCCGTTAAATTTGTCTACAACTAAAAGTTTATCAAAAACAGGGTTTGTAGATTTATAGTGTCCTCGGACACTTTTGGTTTTGATTTTCTCATCGTAGTAAAAGTCTACTTTTTTCAAATCAAAATTTAGGATAAGTTTTTCCAGAGTATCGTCATTACTGCCATCGTTAACAACCACAACTTCAAATTTTGGATATTGTAAGGAAAGAAAAGATTTAAGATTATCTACGATAACTTCACCTTCATTGTAAGCAGGTACAACTACGGAAACACCAGGCACCTGATTGGATTTCAGCATTAAATCTTTAGGCAAATCGTATTTTGACCTAAAATTTTTAACGATAGCTAAATAAGAAGAAACGCCTAATATTAAAAAAAACAAGACATAAGTAAGCATGAATACTGCTATGAAGTTTTCAAACCAAGTCATAAAGTCAGAGAAATATTCTATCATATCATTGGATTTTGGTTAATATGCTTTGTTAAGTTATTTACCCTGCGGTCGTTGAGTTCCATAAGAGATAAGGATTTAGGATCTATGGATTTGATAGCCTTTGCAATTCCGAGTTCATTATGATGACTTCTCAATAGAAGGGGTTTAAGAAAATCCAGGTGACTTTTATTCCCTATTTTACCTAGACTTAAGACGATTTGAGTTTTATTTGTTTTGGTTTCTTCATCATAACGCGAAATCATTTCATCTGCATTATCTACAAGAAAGAGATCGCCCAGAGCCTTATAAGCCAGTTCTCTTACAGCAGGATTTTTGTGATAGATACATTTTGAAATTATATGCTCCAGGTCTGAAGCATTGTAATACACTGCCAAACGGAGACCAACTTTTACTATAAAATCGTTTTTTGAAAACAAGAAATCTTTGAGTAATTCTGGACGTTTAAGTTTTTTTATTTTACAGATTTCAAGTATTTCAATTTCTTTTGCAAACGAGAGTTCGTGTTTTATTCGAGTTAAGAAAGAAATATCTTTTTCCGCTAATAAGATATAAGCTATTAGTGCATTTGCACTTAATTGCAGATTTTTGTGAGATATGTAGCGCTTGATTTCTTTTGCCGCAGGCCGATAATTCATCATTTGCATTTGATAAATTCCTTTTTTCTTATAATATATAAAGAAGCTTTTTAAAAATCTGTAGCTGTGTTTATGCAGCTTAAAAGCAACAAACACTTTATGAAATTTCTTTTCATCTACGCCTTTTAGGCTGTTTTCTGATTCTATCAGTGATTTAATCAAAAACTCTCTAAACCGGTAGGTATTCAAGTAAACTTCACTTTTAAATTTTTCTATTTCAACACTCAATCCAGTTTCTGAAAATTCACCTAAAAGGATTTCAGGCAAAAAGGCATTAATTTTTCTTTCTAACTTTTTATTTAAAATATTAATACCTGAAATGGTAAATCTGTTTAAAAATAAAAGGGCGATTACACTTATGAATGTGACTAATAATATTGGTATGAGATAAGGAATCAATACCGTTTCAATTAAAGTATTTTTGTCCATAGAATTAGGAGTTATTTATTTAGGTTCATTTCTACATTCAAATTCTCAATAATCTCAGCTGTTTCCGATTTCAGTTTCTTAAAGACACTTTGTATTTCTTCCATTGCATTTTCACTTTTGCACATTTCTTCCATTTTTCTCAAAAGAAGTATATTTTTATAACCGATGATATCATAACTAGATCTTAGCTTATGGCTTGCTTGATAGATCGCTTCATAATCTTCATTGTGAATGCCGTTTTGTATTTTATCTAATTCATTAGGTGTTTCATTTATAAAGACATCTGACATTTCTTTTACAAATTCTTTACTTCCAGAAGCCAGAAATTCTAATTCTTTCAAATCATATAGCTTATCAGTGGTTTGTTCAACCCAACCACATGATGGACTCGTTAAGCCTTTTTTCCCTTTCAGTGCTGTCTGAATTTTATTGCTAAGATCATCGAGTTTGAATGGCTTCGCCAGGAAATCATTCATACCATATTCGATACATTTGGCCTTCTCATGACTCAAAGAATGGGCGGTCATAGCAATTACAGGGATGTCTAATTTTAATTCTTTTCTGATAATGGAAGTGGCCTCAAAGCCGTCCATCCTTGGCATCTGAAGATCCATTAAAATCAAGTCTATTCCGTTGTTGTTTATTAGCCATTCGACCCCTTCTACGCCATTTGAAACAATAACCAATTCATGACCTAACTCAGAAATAATTTTTTGACCTAACTTCTGATTTAACGGGTTATCTTCAAACATCAGAATCTTACCACGGATGCACTCATGTTTTATAATTGCATCCTTCTCTTCTTTTTGCACATCGTGCTCAATTTTAAAAGGAATAGAAACCGTAAAGACTGAGCCCTCGCCTACTTTACTCTCCAAAGACAAAGAGCCATTGAAATTATCAACTAATAATTTGACAATGTTAAGACCAAGGCCTGTACCTCCAAATTTCCTAGTAGTATTCGTATCGGCCTGGGTAAAGCGTTCAAATATCATTTTTTGTTTATCCTCTGGAATACCAATACCAGTGTCCTGTACTTTTATTATCAGAGTGCAATTGTCATCGTCCAGTAAATCAGCAGAGATAGAAACTTTTACAAAACCATCGTATGTAAATTTTATAGCGTTATTTACTAAGTTGATGATGATTTGACTCAACCTAAATTTATCTCCCGTAACCAATTCGGGTACCGAATCATCAATTTCATTTTCAAGTTTGATGTTTTTTTCTGAAGCTTTTTCGCTCTGCATTTTATGCACTGCTTTTAGTACTTTGGCTGGGCTAAACGGGCTATTTTCTAATGAGAACTTACCAGATTCAATTTTTGACAAATCCAGAATATCATTAATAATACTCAACAGGTTTTCTCCCGCGTTTGAGATCGTATTTACGTAGTCGATCTGAATATCATTTAGCTTTTCTTTTTTCAGGATGTCTGAAAAACCGATAATTGCATTTAAAGGCGTACGGATTTCGTGACTCATATTGCACAAGAAGTTATCCTTGGCCACCAAAGCTTTTTCTGCTTCCAGTTTTGCCGTCACTAAGTCTTCTTGATATTTTACTTCGTCTGTAATATCCTCCGCAATTTTTAAAATAAACGTCAAGTTATCTTGTTTATCAAAAACCGGGAAGAAGCTAGCTTCAATCCATTTATCCTTACCGCTTTTAGTCTTGGTTTTGAATTTTCCCTGCTGATAAACTCCTTGCTTTGAATTTTCCAAGCATTTCTTAAAAGTTTGCTGCATTTCAGAGTCATGGACTAGGATTTCACAGTCTTTATTGATCAATTCATCTGGCTCATACTCCAGCATATCGCAAAAGAGTTTACTTACCGATAATATTTCGCCAGCAAGGCCAAATTTGACAGTAGCGCTTGCTTTATCCAAAGACCTCTGAAGTTTGTTATCTTCTGGATCTTTAGCGAAAAGTTTTTTACTTGACTCTATAATTTGTCCTCGCTTTGCTTGTCTAACCGCTGAGTTTGGTTGACAAATTGCATTGAACCTTACAGCAGGTTGAGAATTATCAATTTGCAATAATTCTATCCTGATACCGTAGAAACCAATTTCATTTGACGTATGATCATTTAACCAGTCTAATGCTTTTTTATGTTCGTCTGTAAACGTTGATGCAATCCATATTACTGCAGAAGCATCAATTACGGAAGCGTAAGTAATAAATTTACCTAAATGATCGTAGTCGGTTTTTTCGAATTGATTTACAATGACTACAGGTTTACCTGTTTCTTCATCATGAGCTAAAATGTTAACAGAAAATGGTCCCAGAGGAATTTCTTTTGCTTCAAACTCAAGTTCAAGTCCAACAGCACTTCCAATATCTTCTAAATTATCAGAAAGCCAAGATGTGAAATCACTATACTCGTTATTCCAAATTTCTCTTAATTGAATAGTTCTAATTTTTCCTAACATTATTCGATTATTTCAAATTAACTGTAACCTTCTACAAATGAATTGTTTAACCGAATTTAAAAATTTAAAATATAAGGCTATTTTATTTATTGTGAATTTTTAACAGATCTTGCTAAAAATGTATTATTTTTCATAATAAAAAATTAAAACCCCAACTTATATTAACTTTAGATGTGTCATTAACAACTAATGAGTATCTAATATATATTTAAGATAATATCAAATTATAAGAATTAAGCTTTAAGCATAAGCGTTTAGTAACCTCCATAAGTTTCACTTATATCAGTTTAAATCCTGCTTTTAAAAATTCATATCCTTTAAATGCCGGTTTCTTTAATAGGCGTGATTTATCTCTCAATCATAACCTTAGGATCATCGTGAAGGCTTAAATGGACTAGTAAGTTAGGAATCAAAAAACTCTACATCGTTTAAGGTTTAAAAAATACAGAAGACTATATATTCAAATCATTCTACCGCATCTTCTTTAGGTTGATATAGCCTAACTTCTCAGGAGATTTCCTCTGGTACCGACTCTTAACCGTAAGGTCAAGTCCAAAAGTCATTACACTTAGTAAACATAATTTTAAAATTGATCGGGCAATAAAATTACTGTGGATATAGCAAGGTGGTGAAAACCCACATTATAATTAATCCATCTTATTTCTATTTTTTATATGATTAAACCATTAGTTATGGTTAATTAATTGAAATATTAATGATAAATAGCTATTTTTATAAATATGTTATCAATCAGAAATAAACAGAACTAAAATCTAAATCCATAAAACTAAGAGTCATGTACACAGAATTTAAAAACAAAGTAGTGATCATCACCGGAGCATCTTCCGGTATAGGTAAGGCTACGGCCCTTGCTTTTAGCAATGAAGGAGCCAAGCTGGTTCTTTCGGACGTTCAAGATGATGAAGGCGAGACACTTGCAGAAGAAATTCGCAAGAAAGGCAACGAATGTATTTACATGCATTGCGACATCAGCAAGCCTGCCGATGTTCAAAAAATGGTTAAGGAATCTGTAAAAAAGTTTGGCCGTCTAGACATTGCTTATAACAATGCGGGAATTGAGGGTAAAATGGGATTTACAGCAGATGGCAGCGAAGAAAATTTTGATCGAATCATCGGGATTAACCTCAAAGGGGTCTGGGCCTGCATGAAGTATGAGATTCCCGAAATGCTAAAAAACAAAAAAGGTGTTATTGTAAACTGCTCGTCTATAGCTGGAGT
Organism: Psychroflexus salinarum; assembly: GCF_042677225.1. Taxonomy (NCBI): domain Bacteria; kingdom Pseudomonadati; phylum Bacteroidota; class Flavobacteriia; order Flavobacteriales; family Flavobacteriaceae; genus Psychroflexus; species Psychroflexus salinarum. The sequence goes on along the minus strand of NZ_JBHTIV010000002.1, from coordinate 166,775 downwards.
GATTGCTAGTCCGGGGTTACCAGTTTACGTGGCCTCAAAACACGGAGTAAACGGCCTCACTAAAAATGCTGCGCTTGAATACGCAAAGCAAGGCATCCGTGTCAATTCAGTATGTCCCGCAGGAGTAGATACCCCTATGCTCGATCGGATTGTGCTGAACAGTCCTGGAATGGAAGAGCAGATGGACACTATACATCCCATTGGCAGGGCTGCTAAACCCAAAGAAATAGCCGATGCCGTTCTTTACCTCTGTTCTGACCGTTCATCCTTTATCACAGGACATGAATTGCTGGTAGATGGCGGTTATACTATACAATAATGGTGTTCATATAAGTAAACCCTTTTTTTGAAAGATTCTATAGGAAATTTCTAATTTGGCATGGAAAACGGACAAATTAAATGGCATACCCGTACCTCTGAGCAGTTGGCATCAGACCTGCGAACAGATATTCAAAAAGGATTGTCCAATGAAGAAGTTAAGGAACGTTTGCAGCACTTCGGAGAAAATCGAATTACAACTAAAAAGCAGCAAAGTAGTCTAGTACGGTTTGTACTCCAGTTCAACCAACCCCTAATTTACATCTTGCTGGGTGCTACGCTGGTTACCCTGTTACTTAAGGAATACACAGATTCCGCAGTGACCTTTGCCGTAGTGCTTATCAATTCCATCATAGGTTTTATCCAGGAGACTAAAGCGCTAAAAGCTATTGATGCGCTTTCAAAGAGCATGAGTACCACAGCCACGGTAATCCGTAGCGGAAAACAAAGCACAATAAATAGTCTCAGTCTAGTTCCAGGGGACCTAGTTGTACTGCATCCAGGAGATAAAGTTCCAGCCGATCTTCGCTTGGTATATAGCAGGGAGCTGCAGATAGATGAATCTGCCCTTACTGGCGAGTCGGTAGCTACCAAAAAAAATCCCGCCCTTACAGATAAGGATACCATGATTGGTGACCAACTGAACATGGGTTTTGCTACTACCATGGTTACTTATGGCACTGCAAAAGGTATTGTGGTAACCACTGGTGACCGGACCGAAGTCGGCAAGATCAACACGTCTATTTCCACAGCCGAGGAACTGGATACACCTTTAACACTGAAAATTAAAAAATTCAGTCACACCCTCCTATGGGTGATCATCAGCCTTGCCATGCTTATCCTAGGTATTGCATATCTCCAAGGGGAAAGCCTGTCAGATGCCTTTATGGTGGCTGTGGCACTCATGGTTGGAGCTATCCCCGAGGGCTTACCCGCAGCGGTAACAATCATGCTGGCCATAGGGGTGTCAAAAATGGCTAAAAGGCGCGCAATCATACGCAAACTGGAGGCAGTTGAAACCCTTGGAAGCACAAATGTGATCTGCTCTGACAAAACCGGTACGCTGACTAAAAATCAGATGACCGTGCAAAAAATCCTTGCTGGAGGTGAGCTTTTTGAAGTGACCGGGATAGGCTATAAACCGGAAGGTAATGTATTGTATAAAGGGGAAAAGGTTGTCTTAAACGAGAAGCAGGCACTTCAATATCTGCTCCGGGGAGGAGTGTTATGCAATACCAGTAAAATTGTGGAAAGTGAAGGACAATGGACAGCAGTGGGCGATCCTACAGAAGCAGCACTGGTCAGTGCTGCTGAAAAAGCCGGTATCCAAGACCATTACATCGACCGTTACTATCCACTCCTGGATCAGATTCCGTTCCAGGCGGAATATCAATATATGGCCACTCTCCACAAGACCGATACAACTATTGTATTCTTAAAAGGCTCGCTGGAATCGGTGCTTGCATCTGCAGATTACATGATGAACGAAACAGGTGAACAGATATCCATTGATAAAGCTTACATCGAGGAACATGCCGATAAGCTAGCAGCCGAAGGCCTCCGTGTGCTGGCTTTTGCCATTAAAGAATTTGATGCAGACAAAATTAATCTGGATCACGCAGATGTAGCTGAAGGTATGACCTTTACGGGTCTTCAAGGTATGATCGATCCCCCGAGGGAGGAAGCTATAAAAGCGGTGGCTTTGTGCCAACAGGCTGGGATTCATGTAAAAATGATCACTGGAGATCATGCAATTACAGCCGCCACAATAGCCACTCAATTAGGCATAAAGGGGAAGATTGAAAATGAAAAATTAAAAGCACTTATAGGGCAGGAACTCCAAAAGCTAACAGAAGATGAACTTCAGATTGCTGCTGTAGAAATTTCAGTATTTGCAAGGGTAAGTCCCGATCAGAAGCTGAGATTAGTAAAAGCCCTTCAATCTACCGGCAAGGTAGTGTCCATGACTGGTGACGGGGTAAATGACGGGCCCGCACTGAAGCAAGCAAATATTGGCATAGCTATGGGAATTACAGGGACTGAAGTAGCAAAAGATGCTTCGGACATGGTGCTTACTGATGACAATTTTGCATCGATAGAAGCAGCCGTAGAAGAAGGAAGAGGGGTTCTGGATAACCTCACAAAATTTATCATATGGACACTTCCCACCAACCTTGGTGAGGCTCTGATAATATTGGCCAGTGTAGCTTTTTCCACACAGCTTCCCCTCGCTCCAGTACAGATTTTATGGATTAACATGACTACTGCCATTCTCCTAGGTCTGACGCTAACATTTGAACCAAAAGAACCAGGCATCATGGATAGACCACCAATCCCTTCCGGCAAACCTATACTCACCTTTCCTTTGATAATGAGGACGCTTCTGGTAGGTACTTTGATTATGGTGACATCTTTTCTTTTATTCCAGTACGAATTATCTCAGGGAGCACAACTGGCGGAGGCTCAAACTGTAGCCACAACAGTTTTTATTGTTCTGGAAAGTTTTTATCTGTTTAATTGCCGGTCTTTAAGAAAGTCAATCAGAGAGATTGGATGGTTTTCGAACAAATGGGTGTATTTTGGAGTTGCCGCCATGTTAACACTTCAACTTTTGTTCATTCACTTGCCTTTTATGAATGCTTTATTTGATTCATCGCCAATAGCTTTTGATTCCTGGCTAAGAATTCTAGCAGCTGGGTTTTGTCTTTTTATTATTGTATATATTGAAAAAACAATCAAAAGAAAATTAACTGGTACAGGAGAATATTAATATGATCGCTGGTAAAATCAATATAATAAGACAGTAAATCGAATCAAATCTCAAATTAAATTTAAACTTAACAATGGACTTTAGACCAAAGATTAATCTGAAAATGAAGAACAAAACTCTGATCATTGTCCTAATTAGTATGAGTGCTCAATTAATAACTGTTCAGAATAAAGAAGAGAATGCTTCCTATCTAAGTAGTGAGTTTAACACGGGGAACTACTTTTAGTTTTCTGCTTTACCATGTTTTTGATGGATTCTACAGCTTTTCAGCTTTGTATTCCTAAAAAAACCCATAATGGCGTTAAAGAGGACAACACCTAAAATGATATAGCCGTTCACTATCTGACCGGCATGAAAAATAAATGTCTAAAGCACCTCAACCAAAATAACTTAGACTAAAATAAAAATCAATCGAAATCAAATTTCTTTATGCAACTTAAGTTTTTAGGGTGCTTAAAAACACTAGAATTAAGTACCTCTGCAAAAGTATTCAACTACATCTGACTATATTCTTCAGGCTGAGGTCATACTCAGCTTACATTTCAATTTCTGAAACAAATATTTTTTTATTTACTAGAGCTGGATCAGAACTACTTGACGTGCATCGGCTGAACTGTTATATTTATTTTAAATTATAGACAATTCTAAAATAAAGTTTAATTTTTTTTTAAATTGAATATTTCTCTTATCAATCAACAGGCTAGAGCTATCGCTAGCAGAACGTTAAACATTTTTGACTTATGACTGACAGTAAAAAAAACAGTAACCAGGAAGAAAATCAGGAATGGATTGACTCATTGACCTGGATCATTGAAAATAAGTCCAAAAAAAGAGCAAAGGAATTACTGCAGATTTTACAAGAGGAGGCCAGAAAGCACGAGATTCAGCTTCCAGATTCTCTTTCCTCCCCTTATCTCAATACAATTTCTAAAAAAGAGGAAGAAGATTATCCCGGTGATCTGGAACTGGAAGAAAAAATCCAGGCTTACATAAGATGGAATGCCATGGCCATGGTTGTCAAAGCCAATAAAGCCGATGAAGGCATTGGCGGGCATATTTCTACTTATGCTTCCATAGCTCAGCTTTGGGAAGTGGGTTTTCATCATTTTTTCAAAATTGACGATAATGGTATAGCAGATCAAATTTACTTTCAGGGTCATGCCTCTCCCGGAATTTACTCCAGAGCCTATTTGGAAGGACGTCTTACAGAAGAACATTTAGAACAATTTCGTCATGAGGTTCAATCAGATAAGGGGCTCAGCTCCTACCCTCATCCTTACTTAATGCCGGATTTCTGGAATAACCCAACAGTTTCCATGGGTCTGGGACCCATTCAGGCTATTTACAGAGCCCGCTTCAATAAATATCTTCACAATCGTGAACTCATCGATGAAAATAAGAGTAAAGTCTGGGCTTTTCTGGGTGACGGCGAAATGGACGAAGTTGAAGCCCGAGGTGCGATAAATATTGCTACCAGAGACAAACTGAATAATCTGATTTTTGTAATCGATTGTAACCTTCAGCGTCTTGACGGACCTGTAAGAGGTAACTTTAATATCATTCAGGAGTTAGAAAAACTCTTTAAAGGTGCTGGCTGGAATGTCATCAAATTAGTCTGGGGCAAAGAATGGGTTGAGCTTATAGAAAAGGATAAAAGCGGAAAATTACGCCAAAAACTAAATGAGCTCACCGATGGTCAACTGCAAAAATACGCCTTTAGCGATGGTGAATTTCTCCGCAAAGATCTATTCGAAAGCGATGACGATTTAGCTAAGCTTGTAGAAGATTATTCAGATGAAGATCTGGAACACCTGAGACGCGGGGGGCATGATTCAGAAAAGATATATAATGCCTATAAAGCAGCATTAGAAACAAAAGATAAACCCACTATCATTTTGGCTCAGACCATCAAAGGTTACGGGCAAGGCAGTGCCGGAGAAGCCAGTAACGTTTCTCATAAAACCAAGAAACTTGACGAAGACCAGCTAAAGGAATTCAGAGATTTTTTCAACGTCCCCGTTTCAGATGATGAGTTGGAAGATGTTCCGTTTATTAAGCCTGAGGAGGACAGTGAAGAGTTGAAGTATCTCAAAGAAAAAAGAGAAAACCTGGGAGGTTATATTCCGCAGCGTAAGGATAAAAGTTCCAATTTAAATGCTCCAGACTCAGATATATTTAAAAATTTCTTTGAAGGATCTGACGAAGATGAAGTATCTACAACCATGGTCATGGTGCAAATTCTTGGCAAACTGCTGGAGGATAAAAATATTGGGAAATATATTGTCCCTATTATTCCTGATGAATCCAGAACATTTGGAATGGAATCACTTTTCCGTCAGGTGGGGATTTATGCACCACAGGGGCAGAAATACGATCCAGTAGATGAAGACAGCCTGCTTTACTATAAAGAAGCTAGAAACGGTGCAATCATGGAAGAGGGAATTACCGAATCTGGCTGTATGGCCGAATTTATTGCTGCCGGAACTACTTATCTTACGCATGGTATCAATACTATTCCGTTTTATTTTTTCTATTCCATGTTTGGCTTCCAGCGCACAGGAGATCTGATGTGGGCGGCTGCAGATGCAGGTGCAAAAGGATTTTTAATTGGTGGTATTGCGGGAAGAACCAGTATCCCTGGCGAGGGATTACAACATCAGGACGGTCAAAGTCATTTATACGCTCTGGCGAATCCCAACTTAAGAGCTTATGATCCGGCTTTTGCTTATGAACTAGCCGTCATTGTAGAAGAAGGGATTAAAAAAATGTATATAGAAAAGGAAAACGTATTCTACTATATCACTGTAGGCAATGATACCTACCCCATGCCAGAACTACCGACAGATGTAGATAAAGAAGCTATTCTAAGTGGTCTGTATCAGTTCAAAAAATCCACTTTAGGCAAAAGAAAGAGAAAAGCCAATCTTTTTGGTAGTGGTGCTATCATGAGTGAAGTGATAAAAGCAGCTCAATTACTTGAAGAAGAATTTGATGTCGGAGCTGATATCTGGAGCATAACGAGTTATAAAACACTATACGATAACGCTATAGATACAGAACACAATAATCGCCTAAAAGCTCAGCTTAACAAGGAAAAAAACCATATCGAGCAGCAACTGGAAGATGAAAATGGAGTTTTTGTAGCGGCCTCAGATTATGTAAAAGCTCTTCCAGAGAGTCTTGCCGCTTATTTCCCCAACGCGCTTATAAGTTTGGGAACCGATGGTTTTGGCAGAAGTGACAACAGAAAAGCTCTACGCGGTTTTTTTGAAGTTGATGCGAAACATATCGCTTACGCTGCACTTTATGGTCTCACTAAACAGGAACAGTTTAGTCTGGAAGACTTAAAAAAGGCAGCCGAAAATTTAGAAATAGACCCTCAAAAAACCAATCCAAGAACGACATAAATCTTTAATCATGGCAATAGAACTAAAAGTACCAGAAATATCCGAAGGTGTAGATACAGCAAGTGTTTCTGAAATTCTTGTTTCCGAAGGAGATCAAATTGAAGAAGATCAGGGAGTGATTGCAGTAGAAACAGACAAGGCTTCCACTGAAATCCCGGCTACTTCAGCTGGAACAGTGAAAGAAATTAAGGTAAGTGAAGGTGATGAAGTTAGTGTTGGAGATGTAATCCTCATTCTAGAAGAAACTGACGAAAATTCAGAAGAAAGTGAAGAAAAGAAAGATGATAAGGAGCAGTCTTCTAAAAAAAATAAAAGCGAAGAAGCTGAAGAATCTTCAGAAGAAAAAGAGAAAAAACCTCAGGATAAAGGAGATGATCACGAAGAAAAGCCTGATGAGCAAGAAAAAGATGAAACCAAGACAAAAGGAGAAGCTACCGAAAAATCATCTGAAGAAGAATCAACCAGCAAGAAAAAATCTTCAACAGAAGTACATGCCTCGCCTGGAGTACGTCGTATAGCCCGTGAACTTGATGTAAATATTCAAGAGATAGAAGGCAGTGGCGAAAGTGGGAGAATTACAGAGAAGGATGTGCGGGAGCATAAAGAAGGCCGCAAAGGAAAATCTAGCATACAACAGCTTGAATTACCGGATTTCAGTCAGTGGGGAGCGATAGAAACCAAACCTCTCAACAGCATTAAAACAACAACTGCCAAAAATGTGCTGCAGTCGTGGCAATCCATTCCTCATGTATTTCAGTTTGGAGAAGCGGATATATCAGGGATTGAAAAATATATAGAAGATCATAAAGAGGAAGTTGATAAGGCCGGAGGTAAATTAACACTAACCGCCATTTTAACCAAGGTAGTAGCTACTGCTTTACATAAATTTCCTGTGTTCAATGCCAGTGTGGATATGGAAAACGAAGAAATGATTCTGAAAAAATATGTAAACATCAACATTGCCGTGGATACCGAGGAAGGTTTACTAGTACCTGTGATAAAAAATGCAGATCAAAAAAGTATCAAAGATTTATCGATTGAAATTTCAGAAATAGCGCAAAAAGCTCGAGATCAGGAGCTTTCTAAGGAAGATATGGAAGGGGGTAATTTTTCTATTTCGAATTTGGGTGGTATTGGCGGTACTAATTTCACACCTATAGTGTATCATCCTCAGGTGGCGATTCTTGGCGTTTCTCAGGCAACTACCAAACCTGTTTATATCAACGATAATTTTGAGCCACGCTCTATGCTCCCTCTTAGTCTCTCTTATGATCATCGCTTGATAGACGGTGCAGATGGAGCTTCATTTATGAACTGGATGGTACAAGCCCTTGAAGACCCCTATGAAGCCTTATTGGGTTAATCGCTAAACTGAACAAGAATGTCAAAACATGATAAAAAAGAATTGGTCATTATTGGTGCAGGACCAGGAGGTTATGCCGCAGCTTTCCATGCTGCAGATCTGGGAATCAAAGTAACACTTATCGATCCTGAAGTAAATCCCGGCGGGGTTTGTCTTTACCGCGGCTGCATTCCTTCCAAAGCACTTTTGCATTTAGCAAAAACAAAAGAAGAAGCTATGAAGGCTGTGGATTGGGGACTGGAGTTTGAGGAACCTAAAATAGACCTTAAAAAAATCGCTAAATGGAAGGAAAATGTCGTCGAACAACTTACCGAGGGTCTTGGTCAGTTAAGTAAATCCAGAAATATAGAATACATTCAGGGGAAAGCCAGGTTTACAGGTGAAAATGAATTGCAAATAAACCCTGATGAAGAAGGTAAGTACAAGATAAAATTTGAAAACGCTATCCTTGCCACAGGATCATCTCCTATCTCTTTACCAAATGTAAAAATTGACCATGATAACATATGGGATTCTGCAGATGCTCTGGAACTTAAGGACGTACCAAAAAAGCTGCTCGTCATTGGCGGCGGTTATATTGGTCTCGAACTGGGGAGTGTGTATGCTTCATTAGGAAGCAAAGTCTCTGTAGCAGAGATGTCCGAGGGTTTTCTCCCTGGAACGGATCGTGATTTGGTTAAAGTCTTTGAAAAAAAGAAGTCTTTTGAAGAGGTTTTTTTTAAAACTAAGGTTGTGAAAGCTAACTTAACAAAAAAAGAGGTTGAGGTTACGCTTGAAGTAAAAGAGGAGGAACATCAAAAAAAATTTGACTGTGTTCTGGTTGCTGTTGGAAGAAAACCAAATACAGGAAACCTCAACTTGGATAAAATAGGAATTAGCCCTAATGAAAATGGTTTTATACAAGTTGACCAGAAACGACAGACTAAACTAAAACATATTTTCGCCATAGGCGACCTTACAGGAGAGCCGATGCTGGCCCATAAAGCCAGTCATGAAGGAAGAATTGCGGCAGAAGTAATTGCTGGCAAAAAAGGATCTGGATACGATCCAAAAGCAATTCCTGCCATCGTTTTCACTAATCCTGAACTCGCCTGGTGTGGACTAACCGAAACTGAAGCAAAAGAAAAAGGCAGGAAGGTAAAAGTGGTAAAGTTTCCATGGGCAGCTTCAGGAAGAGCAGCAGCCATTGGAGAACATGAAGGATTCACAAAGCTTTTAATTGATCCAGAAACCGAAGTCATTCTAGGAGGAGCTGCAGTTGGAAAAAATGCCGGAAGCTTAATTCCTGAACTAGCTTTAGCTATTGAAATGGGAAGCACAGCTAGTGACTTATCTCTTACCATTCACCCACACCCGACGCTCTCGGAAACCATTATGGAAAGTGCCGAATTAATTTTTGGAGGAGCTACTCACTACAAAAAATCCTAAGAAGAGATTCACCTTATAAAAAAAGCAACAGAGTTCTGTTGCTTTTTTTATGGCAGTAGAGCTGTTATGAGTGATTAATCCTCTTGAACTTCTGTCTCTGCTTTTTCAATAACATTAAATTTTTCCAGCTGCTCTTCTTCACCTGTAAAATATGGGAATACATCCAGAATTGGTGACTCTGTGATTGATGGAATTGTATAATCCCCCGTAGTATCTTCCAAGGCTTTATTCGTATGTTCAAAAGCTTCTTTTACATCATTGGCCTGAACCAGTAAATAAATGTTACTCTTCTTTTCTTTTCCACTTTCTTCGTCAAGAGAAATCAATGAAACCTTTGATTTGAACCAGCGATCACAATTTTCAAATGGATGTACTTCCGTAAAATTGGCTACTTTAATATTCATGATTCTGAATTCTTCACTGGTGTAGGCTTTCATCTCTTCATTGATCCTGGCTTCAGCTTCAGTATAGGAAACAGCATCCAGCAGATACGTATCTGTAGTTATTTTCTGCTCTCCTGTGTCGTGTGTTTTTCTGTATTTCACCTTACATTCAAACCAATTTACGCTCATATCGTTGTTTTTTTAGTGCGCCAAAAATATGCTTTTTAGCAGGTCTCAGAGGTCAAATCAAAGCTAGATATTCGTAATTACTTTCTCCATTTTCTAACCATTTAATTCTCAATAATTAGCGATTTTAGAATCATCAAACTTTAACTTTTTGAGCCAGCTTAAAAATCGATCCAGTCGAATCAGCAGATTTTTGGATAATTATATCATTCCATTTTATAGAAAAATCAACTTCAGAAGAAATTAAAACCCTTATTTTTATAACTGAATTTGTTTCCATAAATCATTAGAATTCTATCATTATTTCAAAATGTATTACAGATATAAGAAAGGCAGAGGGTTTACTTACCAGGATGAGCAGGGAAAAACAGTTAAAAACAAGGAATTGCGAGAATGGTTTGAGTCCCTGGTTATTCCTCCAGCATGGTCTGAGGTAGAAATCGCTGAAAATAAAAACGCAGACTTACTGGCCACTGGTCGTGATGCCAAGAGAAGAAAACAATATATCTATCACCCGGATTTCAGAGCACAAAAAGAAGCCAGAAAATTTGATAGAATAGTAGCTTTTGCAGACCAACTCGAACACATGAGGCGAGTCACCGGACAACATCTTCGCAAAAGGAAAACCACAAGAAATCGAGTTATGGCAACTATGGTGAGATTGCTTGAAACTGCTTTTTTCCGTCCTGGAAGCGAAGCCTATACTAATGAAAACAATAGTTATGGTCTCACCACACTGCGCAGTAAGCACTTAAGCGTAGAGGACGACAAAATGTTTTTTTCATACAAAGGCAAATCTGGAGAAGAGCAGGAAAAAGAAATTGTCGATGAAAAACTTATCAAAATTGTTCAGGATCTGGACGACATCCCAGGCTATGAAATTTTCAAATATTACGATGAAGACGGCAACAAAGTGGATGTGAAAAGTGACGACCTTAATGCTTACATAAGGGAACATATGGGAGAAGACTTCTCTGCAAAGGATTTCAGAACCTGGTCAGGCACTATGATTGCTGCTATTGCATTAAACGAACTTGGAGCCGTCCAAAAAGATGATCAAAAACTGCTTGATGAGAACATTCGAAAAGCAGTGATACGCGTGGCTGAAAAACTTGGGAACACCCCTGCTGTCGCGAGAGATTCTTATATCGACCCCAGAGTCATTGATGAATACATCGAAGGCAAAACCCTGAGTTATTTTAAAAGTGAAATTGACAAATTACTAAATTCGGTTGAAAGCCTTTCCAGAGAAGAAGCTGGAGTCCTGTATCTGCTTAAAAATAAACTTGATGATAACCCGACCTGACATTGTATCAACTTACTAATGACATCTGGATTCGTTTCAAATAATTCTGTATGTTTATAGGCAATCTATCTTCGATTTACTCATGAAAAATATTTACCTCTATTACATTTCCATTTTAGCTCCCCTTCTCTTTATCCTCTGGTTAAGTTCGTCTGATACTATTGACTCCACTTTATTTTTCATTGTTCTAATAGTCTATGCATTTATTTACAGGCCTTTTGTAGACGGTAAACGCCTTGCAGAAAAAAATATACTACAGAACAAAGACATTTGGAAAATGCTTTACCCTGGAAATCATCTCAACTATTTTAAAGAACTTTACTTCACATAAAACTTTAGCTACGTCCCATAAACTCAACTCTCAATCTAATTTTAATCTATGAAAAAGCTCCTTTTATTACTTATACTAATCATTTCATTTTCGTCTAGTGCTCAGCAAAATGCTGTTAATTTAAAATGGAATATTTCTGATACGCTGACTTACAAAACCATCATAAAGGACACTTATCGCGAAGACGGCGTTGATGAAAATAAAAGCGATTCACTTTCGGGAGATTTAGGCAGTACTCTAAGAGAGATGCGTAATAAAATGGCTCATTCAACGTATGAATCTAAATTATTTCCTGATGAGGAAGGAAATATAGATATTTTGATCAATGCTGTACAAACAGATTCAACTGACTCCTTTTTTTCTAAAATAATCAAGATGACTGGTGTTCCTTTCTTACGCGGAAAAGTAAGTCCTGAAGGTGAGCTTCTAAGTTTTTATTATAAAAGAGAACATAAGAACATGACTTCACTGCTTTTTGAACTCCCTACCAAGCCACTGGAAGTTGGAGACGAATGGAATCTGAATATTAATCTCATTTCATTAGATCAGAATTTTTATGCCGATACCCTACAAAGGAAAAATATTGTCAGACTAAAAGATATCATCATTAAAAATGAAAATAGAATTGCGGTGATTGAGTATGATGTACAGGAATATGTTTCCGGCACTATTGAGATGACTATGAAGTCTATGTTTCCAAAATTAAAAGATAAGAAAGTCAACATGAAAATATCCTATACAGGCACAGGCGAATTTGACATAGAAAGTGGATACTGGATTTCCTATGATGGAACAATGGAAACCGATACTGATTTTTCCTTGTTTGACTTCAATACTCATAAAACCACAGAATTTAAATTAACTCTGAAAAAATAGTAACTCACATTTGTTGGATTCAATGGATAAAAATCTAGTGAGAAGATGACATCAAGTTAATAGTCCTCAAAATAAAATGACTATAACCTTATAGATGATAACTTTCTGAACTGATACTCATAATACTTTCCTTCAGTATTAAACCAAAAGCAAAGGTTTCGTATTTTGCTTTAAAATTCAGATTTATGAGAGTTGCTGTTTTTAGTTCAAAGCCTTACGATCGACGTTACTTCGAAGAGTACAACCAAGTGTATAATTACGATTTATCGTTTTTTGACACCAATTTAAACACTCAAACATCCAATCTGACGCAAGGCTTCGATGTCGTATGCGTATTTGTAAATGACCATCTTAATGAAGAAGTTATTGAAGCACTTGCGGATAATGGTGTAAAATTAATTGCTCTGCGCTGTGCCGGTTTCAATAATGTAGATTTAAAAGCGGCAGAAAAGTACCAGATAAAAGTCACACGCGTTCCTGCCTATTCACCACAGGCAGTAGCAGAACATGCCTTGGCTCTGATTCTGACATTGAATCGCAAAACTCATAAAGCCTATAACCGCGTCAAAGAAGGAAATTTTTCTTTGGACAAACTCATTGGCTTCAATGTCTATAACAAAACTGTTGGCGTAATTGGCACCGGTAAAATAGGACAGGCTTTTTGTGAAATCATGCTGGGGTTGGGCTGTAAAGTTCTGGCCTATGATATTGCGCCTCAAAGCTCTTTAAAGGATCGGGGAGTCAGTTATGTCACACTGGAAGAGCTTTATAAAAATTCAGACATTATCTCTCTGCATTGTCCCTTATTGGAAGCAACTCAGCATTTGATAAACAACGAAAGCATTAATCAGATGAAAACTCAGGTCATGATTATCAATACAAGCCGTGGTGGACTGATTAAAACTGAAGACGTCATCAAAAATCTGAAAGACAAAAAAGTAGGCTATCTGGGCATAGATGTCTATGAGCAGGAAGAGAATCTGTTTTTTGAAGACAAGTCAGAGCAAATCATTGAAGACGATACTCTCCTTCGATTGATCAGCTTTCCTAATGTTTTGATTACCTCGCATCAGGCCTTTTTGACCAGTGAAGCACTTACCGAAATTTCTAAAACCGTTTTCCAGAATATTCATGATTTTGAAAACCAGACATCACTCATGAATGAGGTCAAGGCACAATAAAACACCTATCTGTATGAAATACATCTCTTTTTATGTTCTTTTGATTTTGCCTCAGGTAAATTTTATGCTTGAAGATACATTGCTTAAAGTGTGGCGTTAGTTTGAAGGATCGAGTCTGCTGAGATGATTTTCTAAAGGTTTTTAGGTAAACTATTAAAATAAATCAGTAATTTTAAATCAGAAAAGAAATAAATGACTCAAATCACCAAGAAAACAATTATGGCAAGTCTAGCTGGAGGCATTGTTTCTGCAGGAGTCATGTCGGGATTTGATTATATGGAAGGTTTAGATTTTAGGCCGCAAAGATTCTTTTTCAATTTCTTTTGTATAGGAGGGTTTTTAGGCATACTTACAAAGTATAATCTTAAAAACACATATGAAAACTCTTCTAAAAAGTAAAACACTCTCGAACTTTCTGTGGATGATGTTTGGCTTACTAGGCTTTTTAATTTTTTATAATAGAGAAAACTACTGGCTTACAGCAATTATGGTGCTTATAGTTGCAGGATATATGGTCAGTTTCATAAAATCAATCAGAAAAAATGAAAAGAATACACTTTGATAGTATATCTGGAAGTTGGGTCAGAATAGTTTTATTGATTGTTTCAGCTTTGCTCATTCTTATTGGATACGGGATGATTTTTGACTATGAAAACGGTCTGTTATCAGCGGCGGGGTTTCTACTCCAAATCATCATACTTAGTAAAATACTTTGGTACAAAAATTTCGTACAATGGAACAAAAAAGGAATCGTTATAAAAACGAATTCCTTCAAAAGCAAAACCATCACTTTTGAAGATATAAGAACTATAATTCCTCAAAAAGACGTCATAAAATTAGAGTTACACAGCAGATCCGATAAAAAAATTAAACTCAGAGACATTCACGAAGACGACATCAATCGCCTTATCCGAATACTTGTAGAACATTCACAGGCGAAATTTATAGATCAGCGATCTACTGTAAATTCAATTTCAACGTCTTAATTTGCTACATCATGAAAAAGAAAGTTTTTGATATTTTTTTTATTATACTCACTGCTACATTACTTATTTTATGGTTACAGTATGGAGATGCGGAAAACTATTTAGTATTTTCCTTAATACCACTTTTAGCAGCCTACAAGCTTGGACAATATTCAGAAAGAAAATTTAAAAAATAAAATTTTTAAAAAAAATCTCACTCCTTCAGTAATTTATTTCAGTTTTCATGTCTAGCCAGGACGATTTACCTATACAGCTTACTTTTAACAAGTCATTAAACTAATTAATAGTTCATTTCATTAAATTTAATGAAAGTCAATTTTAATTGAATTTAATTCTTATGAGCATTTTTAAAACCAAAGCCTTACTTCTAGCCATCTCCATTTTTGTACTATTTTCATGCAGTGACGATGATGATAACATTTGTACTGATCAAGTGATAGAAACCACTGGTTTGGAAAGTGAATACAATTGTGTGAACACCAAGTTTGAAATGGATATCGACCTCACCGATGACTTCATCATTATCACAAATCAGACTGATTTTAATAGTCGCGTCACTGGAGAGTGTCAACCAGATATAGATTTTATAACCTATGACTTGCTCATCGGTAAAGAACAACTCACAACAGGAAATGATTCTATCGATTATGTTTTGACGGAGGGCTGCGAAACCAATACTTATCAACTGGAAGTCACTTTCAACCAAAACAATACACTGATTGCTCCTAACCTTACCTACCACAGGTTAATCCCAAAATTACCTCAGGGAAGAGAAGTGACAGTAGATATAACTATAGATTAATTTAAGTTCATTTCAACTCTTCTAATCTATTTGCATTAGGCAATAAAAGTTAAAACATAGACAATTCTTAAAATTATGCTATCAAATGTAATCTTGTGATGTACCTTATACATATTCAATGCCATTCTTGTCGGGCATTGTTGCTCTAAGCATCAGACCACCAAAGCAAAAAACGATTGGGATACTGTGAATAACAGTAAAATTAGAAAAATCCATTACCATGAAGTTATATATAAAAGACATGGTTTGTTTGCTTGGTGAAGCACAAGTAAAAGAAGAATTGAAAAAATTAAAAATATCCTATGTCATTGTGGATGATGGCATGGTAGATCTTCCCCATGACTTAGGAGACTTACTGCGTGGTAAGCTTAGTAAGAGTTTGTTATCATACGGCCTGAAGTTGCATGATGAAAAAAAAACCCTCCTGATTGAGAAAATAAAGACCACTATAAAAGAAATGATAAGGTATACTGATGGTCTTCCTGTGATGTGTTATTCAGCTTACATTAGCATGAACTTGCACTACGATTACACTTACTTATCAAATGTTTTTTCTGAAGTCTGCTCTACTTCCATCCAGCAATTTATTATTCTTAGCAAGATAGAACGGGTTAAAGAATTCTTTTTAACCAGCGATATCAGTTTATCAGAAATATCTTTCCTTTTACATTATAGTAGTGTGGCTCATTTATCGAGTCAGTTTAAAAAAATTACAGGACTTTCCCCTTCTTGTTACAAAGCAATGATGCATCAAAATGAAAACATATTAAACATCTAAGTTTATTATATTTTGGGTCTGAGTGTCAGAGAATCATCAATATTCCTGAGTTTCAGATTTACTTTTACCACCATCCCCCCTATTTCAAATTCGAATCACTGCATAAATTCCTAAAATTATTTTGATTTGTTTGCTTTTTAGGAATCGAAACAACACTTCTTTTAAGCCCTGAGCTCAATATCAACAGGACTTCATGCAGCATAGTGGAGTTATTTATGAATGTGTGATTTATATAACATTATAGACTTCATCCTGATTGAGATTTGCATAGTGAAAATTATTTCACTTTGGCATAAAGCCAATAACAAGCAAAATTATATATTATGTTTTTCAGAAAATTAAAATTAATCTCATCACTCGCTATTGCCTCGACTTTGGCAATCATGACCTCAGGTTGTGCCGAGGATGATGCGGAAGAGATTGTAGGAATTTGTCCTATAGTCGTTTCCACTATTCCAATTGACAGCGCTGTAAATGTAACACTTGACCAGGTGATATCTGCAACTTTCAATGAAGAACTAGACCCCGAAACAATAAACACAGATACTTTTATGGTCAATGGAGAATCTGCTCTTATTGGTGGAATTGACTATGCTGATAAGACCGCTTTTTTTACACCAGAATCAAATCTTTTACCCTTTACAGTTTATACAGGAACACTTACAACAGAAATAAAAGATCCGTTTGGTAATGCGCTGCAAGAAGACTTCGTATGGAGTTTCACAACAATCCCGGAGGTAAGTCTTTCTGTTTCTCCTGATGCTAGCGGAACCGTAACAGGAGCTGGTTTATTTAACAATGAATCTTTTGTTACTGTTGAAGCAGTAGCTAATGCAGGTTTTGAGTTTTTAAACTGGACTATAGACGGCACTGAGGTTTCTACAAATGAAACTTATGAATTTGAAGTCAATGGAAATATGGCTTTGGTGGCCAATTTTGAGGTCATGTCTTTAAATACTTTTACACTTACTGTAAATGCTGTTAATGGCGATGTGGATGTGAATCCAAACCAAACTTCATACAATGATGGAACATCTGTTATTTTATCAGCTACTCCCGATAATGGTTATGAGTTCTCTTCCTGGAGTGATGATGCTAGCGGAAATAACAATCCACTTACAGTTACTATGGATGCCGATAAAGCAATCACAGCTAATTTTACACAGTATAATACAGGTCAAATTTGTGCTAACCCGGCTGTAGATTTAGGTCTGGCTGGTGATTATGCCATATTGGCAAAATCTGGGATTTCAACTACAGGTAACACCTCAATAACAGATGATCTTGGAATTAGTCCTAA
Source organism: Psychroflexus salinarum (assembly GCF_042677225.1). Taxonomy (NCBI): domain Bacteria; kingdom Pseudomonadati; phylum Bacteroidota; class Flavobacteriia; order Flavobacteriales; family Flavobacteriaceae; genus Psychroflexus; species Psychroflexus salinarum. Next base: position 149,360 of record NZ_JBHTIV010000002.1, on the reverse strand, counting down.
TAGCTCAACAAGCATAACAGGATTTGGTTTGTCTCTCCATTCCAGTGGTACGTATTCCACGTCAAGTTTAGTGACAGGAAGAGTTTACGCTTCAGATTATGCAGTACCAACACCAGCTAATTTAACCACAGCTGTGAGTAATATGGAAACAGCGTTTACTACTGCAAATGGACTAGCTCCAGATCAAACAGAACTTTTAGCTGGAAATATCAATGGTCAGACTTTAGCCTCAGGTGTCTATAAATGGTCCACAGGACTTTTAGTCACCAATAGTATAACATTAGATGGTGGCGGTGTAGATTGCGCTGAATTTGTTTTCCAAATTGCAGGAGACCTTACCATAGCAAATAACACTGAAATTATTCTGATAAATGGTGCAAAAGCCGATAATATCTACTGGGTAGTTGCGGGTGCAGGTGCTGTGCTTGGAACAGACGTTAATTTCAGTGGAAATATTTTATCTCAAACCTTGATCTCCGTAGATACACGCTCTTCAGTTGTAGGAAGATTATTAGCACAGTCTGCAGTTACTCTAGACGGTAACGCAATTGTTAAACCTTCTAATTAAATAAATCATTATCCCCTGCCAAATGGCGGGGGATTTATAAAATTCAATTCATTATAATTATGAAAAAAACACTTTTACTTATCATAGTCGCATTAGGTTTTCAAATGCAGACTTCAGCCCAAGAGGTTGAATACGAGAAACCAAACTGGTATTTTGGGGTAGCCGCTGGTGCTAACTTCAATTTTTACCGAGGAACAACACAACGCCTAAATGAGAATTTAACCGTTCCTACAGCTTTTAAAGACGGCAATGGTGTTGGTCTTTACGCAGCTCCACTTGTTGAATATCATTTTACAAATTCAGTTTGGGGTATCATGTTACAATCTGGATATGACAACCGACAAGGTGACTGGGATCAGGTGATTTCACCTTGTAATTGTCCGATGGATTTATCTACAGATCTAAGTTATATTACTATAGAACCAAGTTTAAGATTAGCTCCTTTCAAAAATGGATTTTATCTTTATGGTGGCCCAAGATTAGCTTTCAATATCGATAAGTCATTTACTTATGAAATAGGAACCAATCCTGCTCTTTCAAATCAAGTTGCTGGCCCAGCAATAAATGGTGATTTCAGCGATATAGAAAACACGATTATTTCTATGCAGGTAGGCGCAGGATTTGATATCCCACTTTCACCAGACACGCAAAGAACTCAGTTTATACTTTCTCCCTTTGTAGCTTTTCAACCTTATTTTGGTCAAAATCCACGTTCATCAGAAAACTGGAATAACACAACCATAAGAGCTGGAGCAGCGCTTAAGTTTGGTCTAGGACGTAAATCTATAGTTGAAGAAGAAATAGTTGAAGTTATTGTTCCTTCTGTAGGATTCACAATAGAGTCTCCTAGAAACGTTCAAGCAGAACGTATGGTTTCTGAGACTTTTCCTTTAAGTAATTATGTGTATATCGATAAGGGATCTACAGAGATTCCTAAGCGTTATGTCTTACTGAATAAAGAAGAAGTTAAAAACTTTAAAGAAGACCAGGTTGAAGTGAATACCCCATTAGACATGTCTGGACGTTCAAAACGTGGTATGCTTGTGTATTACAATGTTCTTAATATTATAGGTGATCGTATGGGTAAAAATCCAAACGCAACTATCACGCTTGTAGGATCTTCAGAAAAAGGAAATGACGATGCAAGAGCAATGGCACAGTCAGTTAAAACCTATTTGGTAGACGTTTTTGCAATAAGTGGCTCTAGAATAGCTGTTGAAGGCAGAAATAAGCCAAAATTACCATCCGAAAAGGCCGGAAAAACAATAGACTTAGATCTTTTAAGAGCAGAAGACAGAAGAGTTTCTATTGAAAGTAATTCTCCAGCCATGCTTATGGAATTTCAAAGTGGTCCTGAAGCACAATTAAAACCTGTACAGTTTAAAGTTCAGGAAGCGCCTAAGGAAAGTTATGTTGTTTTTAAAGCAGACGGTGCAGAAGAAGCATTTTCTAGCTGGAGGATAGAGCTTACAGATGAAAATGGAATGGTAAAGAGTTATGGTCCATTTACAGAAGAAGTAGCTAGCATTCCCGGAAAGACTATTTTAGGAAATCAGGCTGAAGGAGATTTTAAAGTAAAAATGATTGGTACAACCAAAAATGGAGAAGAAGTTATTGAAGAGTCCAATACCAACGTTGTCCTTTGGTCAACTTCAGATCTTGAAGAAGGTATGAGATTTAGTATTCTCTACGAATTTGATGACGCAACTGCTATCAGCATGTATGAAAAGTATTTAACAGATATTGTTGCTCCAAAAATTCCAAGAAACAGTAAAGTTACCATACATGGTCATACCGATGGTATTGGTGAAGCCCAAAACAATCAAAGACTTTCTCTCGCCCGTGCTAACAATGTAAAAGATATACTGGAAAAAGCACTTCTTAATTCGAATAGAAAGGATGTGAAATTTGATGTACAGGGTTTTGGTGAGAATACCAGCAAAGCCCATTACGGCAATAAACTTCCGGAGCAACGCTCTTATAACCGTACGGTTATTATTGATCTTGCCAAAAGCTAAAATGCTTAAAAAACAATAAATTAATAAAGGATCTGACTTAAAACTCAGGTCCTTTTTTATTTTATAATTTCAAAAATATTTATTCTGAATTTGTTTCAGTTATGATTATTGCTTATCGCTACATTGCTTAGCACAAAATCATGATTTAAACTATCCAGTCTTAGCCAGAACTCACTTGCAAAATTGATAATTAATGATACTTTAGATGAACTGAAATATAATCTATTATGAATAAAACATTCTTTGTCCTTTACTCAATTCTAGCTTTTGCTATCTTTTCATGTAAAGAGAACTCCGAAAAGCCTGTTGATGAGAATTCTTTAGAAAATTTAGAACCAAAAGTTAAAGCAGAAAATCTGGAAGCTAATTTTAGAACCTGGTGGACTTATCATTTAAATCAGGTCGATCTAGCCTCAGAGTTCAAAAGTATAGACGAAAACACTGATCCTATTAATAAAGAACAAGCTTTAAAAAAGTTGACTTCAGGTCATTATATTCCTTTGAAATTAAAATCGGAAGATGGAGGAAATCTATACAGACTCTACAAACTAAGTGATACTGCCAATAAGAGTATAAAAAACACTATAAAATCTCAAGCTTACACAATTCTAAAACACTTCTCACAAGAAGGTCAGGATTTCCCGGAATTTGACTTTGTGGATCTCGACGGTAATCGATATACCAATGCCAGCATCAAAGGCAAAGACGTTTTTATCAAAACCTGGTTCATCAACTGTAAAGCATGTATTGAAGAATTTCCAGAATTGAATGAATTTGTTGAACAGAACAAAAATAAAGATATTCTTTTTATCAGTTTGGCTTTGGATCCAAAGGCTCAGCTTGAAAGATTTCTTGAAAAGACAGAGTTTAATTACAAAGTAATTCCAAATCAAAAAAAGTTGATTACTAATACACTCCAAGCTCAAATCTACCCGACGCATTACTTACTGGATAAGAAAGGTGTGATTCAAAAAGTAGAAAACCAAGGCTCAAGGATTATTGATTACTACAAAAATACTATACATATGAGCAAAAAGTCTCAGGCTTCCCATCAACCACCTTTGAAATAGATTTCAATAAATATTTAGATGAGCATGTTTTTCATTAACATTAGAATATTTAACAATGATATAGTATAAAGCCCAAAAGATGGATAAAGTATAAATTTATAATTACTAATTTTACCCCCTTGAGTTAATTATAACTGAAGAACATTTATAATTTCTTTTTTTTAAACCAAGTTATCAAATAATTAAATACACATGAAATTATCATTTCAAAAGGCATTTTTTACCATGGCTTTCATCGCAATACTTGTAGCCTTTCTTGTGGTGGCAAAGTCACTATTAGTTCCTCTTGGCATAGCATTGATTCTGGCATTTATTTTATATCCTCTTCATAAAAAATTCACTAGTTGGGGATTGGGTAAAATTTTTGCTGGATTTCTATCAATTTTAGTATTGATACTCGTTATAGGCAGTGGTGTCACATTTTTCTCTGCAGAAATTATAGCACTGTCAGATGAGATAAGTAATTTCGGTTCAAAGCTATCTAATCTTTACACTGATATAATTATTTTTACCAATAAAAACGTAAGCATAGTAGACCAACTCAATGAAGACGAGTTATTAGATGATTTGACATCATGGTTGAAAAATTCTGCAGGAGCTGTTTTGGGAGGAACTTTCAATAGCACTGCCAACTTCTTAACTGGATTGATTACCATGTTTATTTACTTGTTTTTATTCCTCATCTACAACAAAGGACTGGTAAGAGCTTTTATGAAGTTTTCACCAGCTGGTAAAAAAGATCAATTTTTTAATATGCTTAAAGGAGTTCAGCAAGTTGGACAAAAATACCTATCAGGTATGTTAATTTTAATATTGATTTTAGGCACTCTTAATAGCATAGGCCTTTGGATCATTGGAATAGACAGCCCATTTCTATTTGGTTTTTTGGCTGCTTCACTATCAATTATACCTTACATAGGCACTACTCTTGGTGCGACAATACCCGTTTTATATGCCTTTATGTCTCATGACCAATTATGGGTCCCTTTGGCTGTGGCCATGTTATTTTGGTTTGTTCAGCTACTGGAAGGTAATTTTTTAAACCCAAAAATCGTTGGAAGCAGTGTGAATGTGAATGCCTTTGCTGCTATTCTAAGTTTAATCATTGGAGCATCCGTCTGGGGAGTAGCTGGTATGGTGTTATTTCTACCTTTTGCAGCAATGCTGAAGGTTATTTGCAAAGAGTATGAACAACTAAAACCCTTTGGACTATTGATTGGAAATGACAATTTCGTAGAACGAAAAAAGAATAAAAAAGGGCTTTTTAAAAGACTGAAAGAAAAAATAACGAGTAAAAAGTAAAATGAAAATAAAACCTGTCAATCTAAAAGAAAAATTCGATTCCTTTTCAGAATTCTGGAGTCCTAAAATCGTTGGAGAACTCAATGGGCAACACGTTAAGATTGCAAAATTTAAAGATGAATTCATTAGTCATCAGCATGATTATGAAGATGAACTATTTCTGGTCATAGAAGGAAAAATCAAGATGGAACTGGGGAATGAAATTCATGAAATTAATGCGGGAGAATTTATTATAGTTCCCAAGGGAGCTCAACATAAACCCTCAGCTGTTGGTGAAGCAAAAGTACTCATGTTTGAGCCAAAATCTACTCTGAATACCGGTAATACTGAAAATGAATTTACTGTCAAAAAACTGGATGAAATTTAAAAATTGATTTAGTCAACTTATGAAAAAAACGATCTTATTATTTAGCTTTTTCCTAGCCTTTTCAGCACAATCTCAAAACCCACTAGACCTGATAAATGCAGGAAATGCCATTGCAAAGGACACAAATCCAGTCCCCCTAGAAAAACGCTGGTTTTCGCATGTAGATGTTAGTTTTGCCATCGCTAACTCCATTGAATATAATTATAAAAGACGCGATGAAAATGGTGATATTGTCTATGGAAGTCAGGAAGAATTAGACAATAAGGTTGGTTATGGCATTCTATATAGTTACAGCTATCCTATATTTAAAAAATTCACTATGGGTGCTGTTGGTGGCTTTCAGTACCAGGTTCAGCAAAGCATTTCAGCTCTAAAAGCTGGAGCAATCATGAGGTATCATTTTGTAGATTACGAAAGCGTTAACCTCAATTTTATGCTCGCTGGAAATATCGCATTAAGTGATAAAATTGACAGCAATTTTGCCAACCTTCGTCTGGGGCTTCAATTTCCCATTACAAGTATAGACGGTTTTGTGATGAATCTAAATGTATTTGGGGATTTTAATGATTTCATCTTCAATGAAAGTATTTTAGAAGGCATTAATGATGACCCTTCAAGTATTGTCTACCGCTCATACGGTTTTAGTCTTGGAATTCAGTTTTAAATTTATTGTTCATTATTAGTTAATAAACCCTTAATTTAGCTTAGCTAAATTAGAATAAAATGAAAAATTTTAAAACCGAATTAAAATGGGCTTTTATATTTATTGCCTCCATGTTGATTTGGATGCTTTTAGAAAAGTGGTTCGGACTTCATGATGAATATATCCATCTTCATCAATACATAACCATGCTTTACGCAATTGTGGCCATCGCTATTTATGTTCTGGCACTTAGAGACAAAAGAAAAAACTACTATAAAGGTAAAATGACCTACAAGCAAGGTTTTAAAACTGGTTTGATTATAACCATAATTATAACTATTTTCAGTCCAATGACTCAGTGGATTATATCAGAAGTCATCACCCCAGATTACTTTGAAAATGTTATAACACATTCAGTTGAAACTGGATATTATAAGACCACAGAGGAAGCAGAGTCCAACTTCAATTTGAAAACATATGTCATACAAAGCACTATCTATGCTTTTGTTATGGGCATTATAACAACCTCAATTGTAGCTGTTTTTACAAGAAAAAAATAAAAAATGGCATCTATCAAACGCTCCCATATTTTACTCTTATCAGTTCCTTTTCTTCTGCTTATTCCTTTCATTGGCATGCAAATAAGCGATGAGGTCAACTGGAGTACTTTTGATTTCCTTGTTATGGGAGTCTTACTCATTATGTTAGCGCTTTCAATAGAGCTCACCTTAAAAATTTTCAAGTCTAATAAGGCTCGTCTTATTTTTATTGGGTTGATTCTATTTCTGTTCTTTTTGATTTGGGCAGAACTGGCGGTAGGCGTTTTTGGAACTCCATTTGCTGGCAATTAGAAAACAAATACTTACAGAAAATCAACAAAATTCTCTACAAATAGAAATGATTATTAATAAACATAATCTGTAAATATTAATGATTCAGAAACTAATTTTTGTCATATAATATTAGAATTTTACTGATTAACTTGAAGTTTTTTAAGTTTTCATTTTTCTAAAAGCAATTTTAATGAAAAAGTCTGATTTAGACACTCACCTTGTTTTACCGATCAAGCACTTTATAGAGAAAAAAACTTCGGTTGGCTTTCTGCTTATCGCTGCAGCAGTTTTAGCATTAATCATAGCAAACTCACCATTGTCAGACCTTTATCACAGTTTCTGGAAGCAATATTTGTATATAGGATTTGAAGATTTCGTTATCAAAAAAAACTTGCTTCATTGGATAAACGATGGTTTGATGTCTATTTTCTTTTTTCTAATAGGTTTAGAACTAAAACAAGAATTTTTGCATGGTCAGCTTACAAGCTTCAAAAAAGCAATTTTACCTGTTTCTGCAGCTATTGGCGGAATGCTTGTTCCGGCATTAATATTTTTCAGTTTTACACAAAATACAGACGCTGTCACAGGATGGGGAATCCCCATGGCAACGGATATAGCTTTTGCGCTTGGTGTCATCTACCTTTTAGGGGATAAGGTTCCCATATCCCTCAAAATTTTTCTTACAGCCATTGCCATAGTAGATGATCTTGGAGCCGTTTTAGTTATTGCCTTTTTTTATACATCAGACATATCCATGCTCAACTTGGCACTGGGAGGCGTGTTTTTATTAATCCTGTTTTTAGCAAATAAGTTTGGTATCAGAACTACTATCTTCTATGCCATATTTGGCATTGGCGGCCTTTGGCTTGCTGTTTTACTTTCGGGGGTACATGCTACAATTGCGGCCGTATTAGCCGCTTTCACTATTCCTACAAGTGAAAAGATAAGCTCCAAACTTTTTTTAAGAAAAGCACGCCAATTATCATATAGAATAAGGAAGGGATTCAAAGAAAAAGGTCATGAAGAAAATGAAATCACAGAAAATATTGGAAAGTTTTCCATGCTTTCTGAAGATGCCACCGCCCCACTTCATAGACTTGAAAATGCTTTATATCCTTTTGTAAATTTTATAGTTTTACCTCTCTTTGCGTTCGCAAATGCTGGTGTGACAATAAATCAGGAAGCTTTCAGTAACTTTTTTAATCCAGTAACACTTGGAGTTATTTTAGGATTAATCTTAGGAAAAGTAATCGGGATAATGACTTTGACAAAACTCATGGTGTATTTCAAAATAAGTTTGCTTCCAGAAGGAGTGACTTTCAAACATGTTTTTGGCCTCGGTATCCTAGCATCTATAGGATTTACAATGTCTATTTTCATAACAGAACTAGCTTTCGAAAATGAACTTTATAAGACTCAAGCCAAAATAGGAATACTTACAGCTTCTATTATAGCTGGTATAGGCGGTTATTTATATTTAAAATATATTGGAAAAGAAAATCAAACTTAATTAGGGATTTTTTTCTACTGAATTTGATTGAGTTAATGTAAAGCAGGAGAGTACTGCTTAAAGTTTATCTTATTTGAAGCGAAAGCTTTACTTCATGCTCATTTAAGCCTTTTTACTAAAAACAAGTTTCCAGCAAGACTCAAAAATTGATTGCAATTTTTGAGTCTTTAAGTTTCATCGAAGTATACCTGATATATTAGAACATTATATATTCAAAAAACTTTATATTTGAATCTAAAATCAATCATTAAGTTCGTGTTAATCACTAAAATTCAGATTCTTACTAAAATTTCATTTGTTCTCATTTTTATAATAAGCACTTTTATGATTTACATTTTTTTCGAGAACGTAGGTATTGGAATGAGAGGGGCTGTTTCCGGAATTCTAGCTTATGTTTTATCCCCAGGGATCAAAAAAGTAGATTCTCAAAGTGGTGAACATATTCAGGTCAAATTTATATTTTTAAAAAAAACTTGTTACTTTTAGATTAATTAACAATATGATCATTACCAATCAATTTCATAGAAATGAAATTCAAGAATAAAACAGATATGTACTATACTACCATAGCCTTCGGTATGGTTGTCATTCTTGCTGTGTTTATAGCTATAATTATCCATCAAAGTAAAGAATCCGATTCCGGGATGTCCATTTATCTCCCTGTCATTAATTTCATTGCGATAAGTTTACTGATACTTCAAAATTATTTTAAACTCTCCTATGATATTAAAAATTCACTTTTAATATGCCATAGCAATTTCGTCAATGAGATTATTCCAATAAGTAGAATTCATAGCGTTACTTATGAGAATAAATATATATTCGGTTTGCATCCAGCGACAGCAAAATCTGGTTTACTCCTCACATACAAAACAAACGAAGAAATTTTTGTCACTCCCAAAGATGAAAACCTTTTTATTGAGAAACTTTTAGAATTTAATAGTGACATTCAAGTTAAAGAAAATCACAAGCTACTTACTTAAACTATTTCAGAAGTAAAAAATGACAGAAGGTACAAAGCCAACATTTAAAACAGGTTTAATTTCAGGTTTTGCTTATGCTTTATCAATAGCTGGTTTTGACCTTATTACAGGCGAAGCATTTCAATTCAGGAAGCTTATCATTCAATTTATATACTTTGGATTAATAATGGTATATTTTTTAATTACATTTTAAATAAAAAAGATGAAAAATCAAGATTTTAAAATTAGCTCAAAAATCGTGTGGCTTTTAGTTCTTGGTGATTTCTTATTCATCATCCTAGGTGCTTTAGCGAAAATTCAACATTGGAGATTTTCAGATTTTCTTTTATCAACAGGCCTTGTGCTTTTACTTTCTGGATGGATTATCATTTTTAACGACATGATAAAGAACAAAATATCCAATAAACCCTTTTGGATCCTCAGCATGTTTATAATGCCTGTGATCTCACCTATTTTTTACCTGTTGCAAAGCAATAGATTGAAAAAAGAAAAAGGGATTTGAGTTATTATTAATTTCTATTAAAAATAATACCTACTTTTTGCACTCATAAAATTCAAAAATCTTTCAATACCTTTAGTTCCAAAACCATTCTTATGAATAAATTTAAACTAAGCATCATCTTTATTTTTCTTTTCTCATTGGAATGTTTTAGCCATGAAGGCTCAACTCAGGTAAGAAATTCGGTCATAAGCAGCGGTATCGGACTTGGATCTGTACTTGCTGTAGTGACATCCTGAGAAAGAAACAAGTCTGTGCTTCTTGCTTTGCTGCACGGTATTTTTAGCTGGCTATATGTGATATATTTTGTGCTAACAAGAAAGCCTGGCGAAAAGCATTAAGCAACTTGATTTCTATTTCAATTCAAAGGACTTTAAAACCACTTCAGCATCTTTTAGATATTTGGTGTAAAGAAATTCACTTGCAGAATAATCAACTACATAGTAAAAATCCTCTAAAACATGAACATACTTTTTGCTAACCCGGGTTGAATATCTATAATCATTCTCTCGTGTCCTTCTGTTTATTCTTGTCTTAATGATGTACAATTGATCACTTACTCTAGAAACTCCTTCTTTATTTCCATCTTCAAAGTCTTTTTCGAGATAATAATAGGATGATTTATTTTTAGTATTCACAGAATCTTTTGGAAACTTAATTATCCTTACAGAAGACGACGAATATTTAGACTCTGTCGAATCAATAATTTGATCTTGATAGGCTTTGTAAAATTTTTCATTGGACTTATTCCCGATCACCTTATTAGTTACTCCTGAAAGACTATCTCGGAAAGTGAAGGCATCATAAATTGTTTTCTTGTGGGCAAGACGAAGAATACCGTCTAATTTGTCTTGCTTATTAAACTCATAAAATTCCCAATTAGGTGGATAGTAAAACTGAAAGTCTTTGTTTTCATAAACCTTTACCCGTTTGTTGGTTTTGGAATCTATGACGGTATTGGAAGCACAGGAAAAAAGTAAGACTACAATAACAAGAAAAAATGAATGTTTCATAAATAGATTTTTGGGGCTGTAATATCTTAAATTATTTATTAAATTTAGAATTCTTATACTTTTGATATACAGATGAGTATTACAGACCTGAAATACCTAACAGCTTATATTATTCCCGTTTGTGCAGTTTTCGGAGTTTTATATCCAGCAGAATTAAGCTACCTCACTCCTATTGTGACTTTTGGGATAGTTCCAATCTTGGAATTGTTCACACCAGAATTCACTCAAAACTTATCGGACACCGATAAAGCTTCTAAAGCAACACATCCGTTTTTTAATTGGTTATTATACTTCAATTTACCTCTTGTCTATTTTATATTAGGACTTTCACTTTATACTATAGAGTTTCAAGTTCTCACTACAACTCAAATACTAGGTGTAGTGCTTAGTGTAGGAATCGTGCTGGGGAGTAATGGCATCAACGTAGCTCATGAATTGGGTCATAGAGAAAACCAATGGAGTCAGCTAGCCTCTAAGTTCCTTCTGCTTCCCTCCCATTACACTCATTTTACCATAGAGCATAACTTTGGGCATCATGCAAAAGTGTCCACCCCAGAAGATCCTGCAACAGCCAAACTGAACCAAAGCGTGTATTCCTTTTGGTTCAACTCATCTATACGTCAATACTTAAATGCCTGGCAACTCCAAAAGCAATTACTCCGTGCAAAAAATAAAAAGTTCTGGTCCATACATAACTCGATGCTGATCAATACAGCTTTACAACTTGTTTATTTAAGCCTTTTGTTTATCCTATTTTCCTGGCAAACTGCATTACTGGCAATCAGTATGGGAGTTGTAGGTTTTTTGCTTTTAGAAAGTATAAATTATATTGAACATTACGGCTTACTAAGAAAACAGCGTAAAAGTGGCAGGTATTTTCCTGTCAAGGAAATCCATTCCTGGAATTCCAACCATTTACTAGGAAGAATCCTTTTGTATGAGCTTACCAGACATAGTGATCACCATTACAGAGCCAATAAAAATTATCAATTATTAGATTATTACTCCACTAGTCCAGAATTACCTTATGGCTACCCCACAAGTATTCTCATTGCATTTATCCCACCACTTTGGTTTGCTATTATGAATCCAAAAGTCCCTAAAGACATGCGAGAATTGGCTTTAAATCAACTTAAGCAAGTCACTTAATCCTTATTTTTTTAGTTTTCTATTGAATTTGCCAAGTGTTCAAAATATCATCCCGATATTCAGTTTTAATGCTTAGGTGAAACTTGAACGCTTGCTTCAGAAGTGACCTGCACCCAACTGAAGTTGAGAGATAAACTCAAACAAAAAAGACCAGAAGTAAACTTCCAGTCTTTTCTTAAATCAAATTCAGAAGAAATTTTACTCCTGAGTGTCTTTGTTTTTAACATATTTCTCCAGCCACTGGTCCTGCTCCCACAACATATGCATAATGCTTTCTCTAGCGGCATAACCGTGACTTTCTTTTGGCAGCATCACCAATCTGGCTGGAGCTCCAAGTCCTTTGAGAGCATTGAAATAGCGCTCACTTTGCATAGGATAAGTCCCTGAATTGTTATCGGCCTGACCGTGGATAAGCAACAGCGGTGTCTTCATCTTATGAGCATTCATGAAAGGCGACATCGTATTGTAAACCTCAGGGGCCTCCCAGTAGTTTCGTTCTTCGGACTGAAAACCAAAAGGCGTCAATGTTCTATTGTATGCACCACTTCTTGCGATACCAGCTGCAAACAAATCTGAATGCGAAAGTAAGTTTGCTGTCATAAATGCGCCATAGCTATGGCCTCCAACTGCTACTCTATCTCTGTCTATATAACCCATCTCATCTACGGCATCGATTGCTGCTTTTGCATTGGCTACCAGTTGGGATTTAAAACTATCGTTTGGTTCTTCTTCTCCAACTCCTATGATTGGGAAAGCTGCATCATCCAAAACAACATACCCCCTATTCACCCAATAAATTGGTGATCCATAGTAAGGATAAGTGAACTCTTTAGAGCTTGATGTTACCTGTGAAGCACTATTTTTATCTTTGTATTCACGTGGGTATGCCCACATAATCATTGGCTTCTTTTCTTTATTATCCATATCATAACCTACCGGCAGATAAAGTGTTGCTGATAATTCCAAGCCATCTTCTCTTTTATAGGTAATCACTTCCTTATGAACGTCTTTTAAAACCTCGAATGGATTTTTAAAATCTGTGATTTGCTCAAGATCGCCGGTTTTATAATTTCTGAAGTAATAATTAGGAAATTCATTGCTGCTTTCAAGTCTTGTTAATATTCTTCCCTCTTCAGCATCAATCATATTAACGAATGATTCCAGCATATCTGAGTCTCCAACCTCAAATACTCGATTGGTAGTTTTGGATATCAGATTGTATTTATCAACGAACGGAAATTTACCTTCCGGAGAATAACCTTCTCCCATAAGAGTTAACTCATCATCTAAAATCTCAAGAACAGATTCGTTGAATTTATTTTTTGAAGTGACAAAACTTCCTGGATTATCATATTGATTTTGATAATTACGTTCATTAAAGACTACAGGATCCGCTTTTGGTTTTGAAGGATTAAAAATACTAGTCTTAAGAGTTCTTGTATTCCACCAGTATTCATAAAGAACTGCAGTATTTTTATCTCCCCAGGTGATATTAGAAAATCTTAATTGAGTTTTAGCTAAAAACTTCTTTTTTCCTTTGAACGGAGCTTCCAACTGGTAAACTTCATCTCTAAACTCTACTTCTTTGTTGGCATCCCCTTCATCCAAAGCTTCAACCCATACCATCGTTGCTGGATGATCGTTTCTCCAGGACATATTTCTTGGTCCGGTTCGCGTTGACATAAAACCTTTAGGCATTTCTTCCATAAGAGGTACATCAGCAACTACATGCACCAACTCACCATCTTTAGAAAAAATACTATAATTGGTCGGAAATCTGCCGTAAGTTACAATGTAAGAAAATGGCTTTTTGATTTCTGAAATCATAATGTAATTTCCATCAGGAGAAACAGACATACTACCGTACATTGCCGCTGGCTTCCAGAGGCTTTTATTCCCTTGTAGATCCACTTTGTGAATCGCTGAAGTTGCCAATACTTCAAAATTGAATTCGTCGTCACTATTCTTTAAAAGATCCTGGTAAGTCCTATTTTGTGCTTCAACTCCAGCCTCATTAACAGAGACTGTAGGGCCTGTCGGGACTTTGTTATCTGCATCAATAAGACTAGGACGATTTTCTGGTAATGTTTTTACTAAAACACCCGTCTCATCTGGAAGCCATGTCATAGTGGTGCCCATGTTACCGCTTACAATAGCTTCGGTTAGTTTACTAGCAGTTTTTTTATCATAATCAATCATCCATAATTCATTACCCATTTCTGTGGTATGTGTGAAGGCGATATAATTATACTTTGGAGACCAATTTAAATTTGAAATTTTAGGATTGCCAGGTAGGTTTTTGATTTCAAACTCTTGTTTCGCTTCGGGATCAAATAATTTTAAGTCAACATAGAAACGAGTCCTACTTGAAATATTGGTTTTAGGGTTAATTCTCAAACCAGCAAGTCTCAGCTCATCTTCTGCTAAATCTTCTATTGTTTGATACTGATTCCTATAAATAAGTAAAGCCTTGCTCCCGTCTGGGTTTATGCTCATTGATGGTGGCATAGGAGCATCTGCGAGTTCTAGAATGTCTTCATGTGGTTTTTGGTAGTTTAAATCAATCTGACTAAAACCCAGCCATGGTAAAAAAGTAAAGAATACAATTAGTAATTTTTTCATGTGATAAAGTTTAAATTTTCAATGTGTTTATATATTAAATTTAATAGTAAAATTTTTCATAAACGCTTTTCACTATGTTTTTTTAACAGGCATCTTGAATTTTTAGTCTTTAAATGTAAGTATATTGAAGAAATTTTAATTTTATGACTAAATTTTTACTTGCCCTATTAATTTTGATGACAAGTTTAAGTTCATTTTCTCAAGTTTTGGAAGATGATTTTGAGGGAAACTCAACCATCTCAACTTGGTTTCCAGATAATGCGGAAATACATACTGATTTCAGTAATCCTTTTCCAAATTCAGAAAACCCCACATCAACAGTTCTGAGATATAATGACAATGGCGGGCTTTATGCTAATATTGGTTTTGACAGTTCAGAGCCTATTATTTTAGAACAAAATACTCCATTTAGTTTGAAGATCTATATACCGTCTTCAAGTATAACAGGAAATCAGCAAAATCAGATTTCTTTGAAACTTCAAAATAAGAATCAACAGTCACCATGGTCGGACCAAACTGAAATTATCAAACCAGTTACTTTGGATCAATGGCAAACTATAACTTTTGATTTTGCAACAGATAACTACATAAATTTAGATCCATCATCTCAAGATCCGTTAGATAGAACTGACTTTAATAGAGTTCTTTTACAAATAAATGGTGAGAATAATACTGATTTCGTAACTGCATTTATAGACGATTTTTATTTTGCGGGTGGTGAACCTTCAAACCCAACAGATCCCGAAAATCCAAGCGACCCAGTATATGATGAGCTTGTTTGGTCTGATGAATTTGATACTGATGGTACATTAGATTCTGAAAAATGGTTTCACCAGACTGAATTACCAAATGGTGAATCTTGGTTTAATGGTGAAATTCAACATTATACAGATAGAATTGAAAATACATTTGTTGAAAATGGAATAATGCATCTCGTAGCCAAAAAGGAAACATTTACAGACCAAGGTGTTACCAAAGATTATACATCTGCTAGATTAAACTCCAAGTTTACATTTACTTATGGACGTGTAGAAGTAAGGGCAAAATTGCCTACAGGTGCTGGAACCTGGCCAGCTATATGGATGCTGGGTAAAAACATAGATGAGACTGGCGGGTACTGGGATAACCAAGGTTTTGGAACAACTCCTTGGCCAGAGTGTGGTGAAATAGACATTATGGAACATTGGGGGTACAATCAAAATTTTGTACAAAGTGCAATGCACACTCCGTCAAGTTATGGTGGAACTATTAATCATGGGGGGCAATACATTTCAACAGTCTCCTCTGAGTTTCATACGTATACCTTAGACTGGTATGAGGACAGAATGGTATTTGCTGTAGATGGAAATGTGCACTATATATATGAGCCAGACACACAAAATGCAGATACGTGGCCTTTTACTGAAGATCAGTATATCTTATTAAATACAGCTATACAACCAAGTATAGATCCAACGTTTACTGAAAGTACATTTGAAATAGATTATGTGAGAGTGTACCAGGAAAGCTCACTCAGTACTGAAGCTGTTTCAGATAGATCTAAATTAAATATCACGCCAAACCCTGTAGATCAATTTACAACAGTGGTCAATGGAAGATTAAATACGAATCAAACTCTTGACATCTATACTATCCAGGGACAATTGAAGGAGTCGTATCGTATTAACAGCAGACAAACTGAAATCGATATGTCAGGATGGTCGTCTGGGGTCTATCTCTTTAAAGTAAAAGGATCAGGTTACAATGACACCTATAAGGTGATAAAACTTTAATTTTTACGATTATGACTTTTTACGAGTATCTGCGATATAGCTGATTTTCCAGCCCTCTTTAGTTTTGAGTAAAGTCATTACGTTGGTACCACTATGTGAAAGTTTATCATCGACATAAAATGAATACGGCAGCATATATTGTGCTAGATGTTCATTTACGATAGACTCTTCTGATCTGATCTTTTCAAAAATTTTTGTTTCATTAGGTATTGATTTTATTCCATCTACAAACTCTTGTTTGCTTTGGGAGCTCACCTCTATTTCTTCACCAATTGCAAGAGTATGAATTTTCATATCATCAAGACATAACTCATTGAGCAACTCATGATTTTTAGAATTTAGAGCTTCAAAAAAAGAATCGACCACTTCTCCTGCTGTTTGTGCATTGGCTTGAGAAAAAGCAAAAAATAGAAAAATATTTACAAATGTAATTTTCATGAATCTGGATTTGATGATTTGTTTTTGTTGATAATGATCTCGTAAGTTTCTGCACGTTCCAATTCTGAACTTGATGCTTCTTCGTAAGCTATTTTTAGGTCTTCTCGTTTTTTTGCATCATCTTTAAAGGAGACCAAAGCTTTAACCGCTAATACAAAGCGAGTAATCAAAAAAGTACAGGTTATGATGTCTAAGATATTTGCAAGAACAGCTTGGCCAGTATTTTTCTCACCTCCTCTGGCATATTTGCCCATCCAGATAAGGTGCAAGCCAAAATATCTACCAAAGGTTAAAGGCTCAACTTCCTGAGCCTTTTCTTTATATATTTTAGCACGCTGAACACATGCTTTCTCAGAAATTTTCAGAACATCTACAAATGTAGATTGCATGGCTTCCACAATTTTTTTTAACTGATCAAAAACTTTATCATCCTCATCAACAGTGAAACCTAATACGTCGTCTATATCTGCAATTTTAGCATTGAATTGTCTGAGCATATTAAATAACAGTTCACTTTCCTCTTCATCCAGATATCCATCTTCTACAAAAGCTAAAGCTTCATTTTTGAGAATTGCATAGGCTCCGGCAATTTTAGAAATCAAGGTTGGCGGCCTGTAACCTAATGTAAAGTTAAGACTCTTTTCAAATTCTGATTTTACATCCGTTAATTTTCCTTGATGCTGAATTTTTCTAGTGGTTGACGGCGATGTCCTATTAGATGTATTATTCTTTACATGACGAATAGGTATAGAGTGTTTGTTTTTGAAGATAGTATTACTTGCCACTCTTCCTAAATCTCGACCAACTTGATTGATAGCACTTTGAAAAAAACCCATAGTTTAGTTTATAGCCTCAAACTTAATTAAAGTGATAATACAGAAGCACTTTCAGGTTAAGATTATTAAAAAAGTATACTTAATAAAACTAAAGTCAAAAATGGAATGCTTCAGATGAATTAAATAGTAAATTGAAATTGAGATCTTTAGTATTCCTAAAATCAGGACATTAAATAAAACAAACTAATGCTTTTAAGCTGGATATCGTTAAAATTTAAGTTAGCAGTAATAAATTCAACCTAAAAAAGAAAACCATAGATACGTAGTCAAAAGTGATAATGGAATGCCGATAGCAGCAAACATGGAAGCGAGATTTGGTCTGAGTTTATACTCAATCGCAAGCAAAACTCCGGTGATCATTGGTGCCATAGCAGCTTCCACAATAGACACTTTAATGATAAGATCACTGGAATTGGAAAGCTGATTGTAAACCAAAAAAATAATAAGCGGTGCTAAAAATAACTTATAAAGCAATCCTGCACCGAATGGCCAAAACTCAAAGTTCTTGGTCTTCCAGGTGAGCTGGGTTCCTATTGAAAATAATGCTAACGGGCTAAGAGTCGAACCGAGCGTTTCGAAAACTTGGTTTAGAGTGTTTGGGACTTCAACAAAAGTGAGTAATAAAGACACAATAAATGCTATGAAGGGCGGAAAATGGATTATTTTCTTAGCGATGGGCTTAAAGTTTCCTCTACCCTCTTGAAAATAAACTGCTGCAAAAATTCCTAAGGTAGCCATGACCATGAATGATCCTGGCTGGTCTGCTAATATTCCATACTTGATGGCTTCATCTCCATAAAACAATTTTAGAAGCGGAAAACCTACAAATGAAGTATTGCCTAGCCCACAACAAAGGATTAGACAACCAATCAGGTGCTTATGCCAGTCGAAAATCTTACCTAACACGAGAAATAATACTGCGGCTAAGCCAAAGACAATCCATGGCATCAAGGCTGGAAAAAGGATTTCGTAGCGATAATCGATATTTGGAATATACCTCAAGGATAATGCTGGCAGGGAAACATAAAATATAAAAGCATTGATTCCTTCGTGTGCTCTTGGTGGAAAGGTTTTTAGTTTACTCAATAATACTCCGACAATAAGACAAAGAACGATGAGAATAAAGTTACTCATAGATATTATTTACTCTATAGCTTACAATAATAAGTTCTTTGATGCTTTATTAGATTCATTTTTTGAAAAAAATTATTACTTCAAAACTTTAAGCAAATCTTTCCAGGCCTTTTCCCTGGCTTCTTTATTGTCTTCACTTGCATCTGGCTGAGCACCACTTCGCATAAATCCATGACCACCACCTTCATAGATATTATATGAATAAAATTTACCCAGTTTATTCATTTTATCTTCAGTTTCTGGAATGGTGGAATTGACTCTCGCATCATTACCACCATAAAACCCGTATACTGGAATTTCAATTTTAGCAAGTTCTTCCATGTCTTTTGGAGCTGTACCATAAAAAACAAGCGCTTCTTCAAGGTCAGAATTATGAGTGGCATATTTAAAACTTTGCGAACCACCCCAACAAAAACCAATCACTGAAACTTCGCCAGTTCCAGCATCAATAGATTTTGCATACTCAAAAGCTGTGTCTAAATCGGACATCACTTGTTGTGAATCTAGATTATAAATCGCATTTCTGGCAGCGTCAGAATTTTCAAAGTCGCTTGTTTTTGAAATGCCTTCTGAACTATTTGAAAGTAAATCTGGAGCTACAGCGATAAATCCTTTTTCTGCAAGTTCATCTGCGAAACGTCTCGCCCAGTCGTTGAGACCTCTATTTTCATGAATGACAATAAAGACTTTAGCCTTATCTGAAACTTCAGGATAAACAATAAAATTATGTAAAGTCTTCCCATTACTTTCCAACTCCACCCATTCGTGATGTCTTGGGGATTGTTCTAAAACTTCGAGATCGGTTTGTGAAAATGCTGAAATACTAATTAATATACTTAGAAGTGTGGTTAACGATTTCATTTGAATAAGGTTTAAATCACACTAAAGATATTGCATTTTTGGTTTGAATTGAAATTTTACTGAAAATAAAGCCACAGCTGAAGGCTAAAAAATGCTATGAGTATGGCAAGGCCGTAACTCAATAAAGTACCGATAAGAACATATTCTGTAAGCTTTCTGTCTTTTGATTTTGATAAATCGCTAAAGCGAAAAATAGATTTAGCTGCTATTAAAAAGCCGATTCCAGCCCAGTAATTTAAAACACAAATCCAAAAATGAAAAGACGTTCTATAACTCCAATATACCATCCCGCTTTATCTAATGCTTCACCTTCAAAATGATTAAGATCCCATTTTGATAACACTACTTTCATAATGACTCCTGAAACATAAGTCAGAAGCACAAATGCTAAAATGATGATCAGCCATTTATCCTGAATCTGCAATAAATTAGTCCAATCTATATTGAAATAAACTCCGATAGCAGTAAGAATAACAAGCAAATGCAATGCCTGATCCACAAAAAAGAGGTGAATCTGTGAAAATCTATTTTTAAGTTTTATTTTTATTAGATCAATAATCAAATGACTAATACCAATACTTAAAACTACAGGGATTAAGCTTACTTTAAAGCTTGTAACTAAAAACAAGAGTAAAAAATGAATCCCAATATGAAACCAAAAATATTTTGATTTAGTTCCTATTTGTTCTTTACTCTCCACCCATTTATAAGGCTGAAATACAAAATCACCTAAAAAATGAGCGAGTAATAGTTTTAGAAGTACCGTTATCATGATTTCACGATTAAGCCTTTATAGTAGGCCAGTAATTTTAAGATTTCCTTGTATCCTGTCTTTTGAAGCGTAAAACTAATGGTACTTGCCGATTTATTAAGCTTCTTAGCAATTTCTTTTTGAGTATAATCGGGATGCTCCAACGCTATTTTTAGAGTTACCGCATCTATGCTTGTCCACTTATCGAAAGTTAATGCACCGAGTTGAAGCATTAAATTTAAACTAGTATTGTAACCTTTATTTCCAGTTTCTACTGCTAAGTTGGTTGCTTTTAAATTTTCAAAACATTGCCCAGATCTGTAAAAAGCCTCACCCTGCTCTTCCGTAATTTTACCAGTTGAACCATTTGTTTTTCCAATTCCTATAGCCATTCTAACATCTAAAGAGTTATGCTCTTTGATACAGGCTTTTATATAAAAACAAGCCTCTAAACTTTTTTCAATTGTTGTTTTAAGCTGAAAGCTGTCCCCTCTATAAACTTCCCAATCTTTCAAATGATCTCCATACCTGTTTAGGGCACGCTTCAAAGAATCTAACCAGTCTAAACTGTCACTTTCTCTTGAATTTACTATGTCTCCTGTGATGATTGCTATCATGTCTTCTGTATCTTACATATATTAAATATTCGACTAATATATCATATTATTAGGTATTCGACTCTAAAATCGAATTATAAGATATTTGATTCTAGAATCGAATTGTTAGATATTCGGCGTTTAAATCTAATTTAAACATAAAATAATTGTAGAGTAAAATAAGCTATATGAGGTTAACTCTCTCTAATTTTGTGAATTATACTTCATTCATGAAATTTCACTACTCCATCTTATGTATCCTTATCACTTTTATATCATACTCACAATCTGTATTTGATCAAGATCAAGTTATTGAAAAAACCATGTCTCAGCGTTGGGAATTGGACGATGAGGATAAGAATGGAACTTTTAAACTTACATTTTATAAACCCATTTTTGTTTTACCAGCAAGATGGTCGAGTAACCCCAACGAACTTCCGCAAAGTGAAAGTTTAGAAAATAGCTTTACAGAAGTGCAAAATTACGATCAAGTGGAAGCAAAGTTTCAATTGAGTTTAAAAACAAAATTAATACAGTCCTTTTTGTTTGGTCACGGTGATATTTGGTTAGGATTTACACAACTAGCTAATTGGCAAGTCTATAATGACCCAGTTTCAAGACCATTCCGAGAATTGAATTATGAACCCGAATTGATTGTCAATTTTCCAATGAAAGTGAATTTGTTTGGAATTGATTTGAGAATGGCTGGTTTAGCTTTTAACCATCAATCTAATGGAAGAGATTTACCAAGATCGAGAAGCTGGAATAGAATTATGTTTCATGCAGCTTTTGAAAAAGATAACTTCCAATTGTACCTGAAACCTTGGATAAGAATTGAAAGTTCAGATAAAGATGACAATCCTGCGATTAGTGAATATATTGGACGAATGGAGGCCAATGCTATCTATAATAAAAATAAACACAGTATTTATGTGATAGGCAAAAACTCTTTAGATTTTGATAAAAACAGAGGTAGCCTTGAGATTAATTATTTATATTCTGTAAAATCTAATCTCAGATTACATTTTCAAGCATTTACTGGTTACGGTGAAACTTTAATTGATTACAACCACAAGCAGACTACGTTAGGTATTGGAATTTCCTTTATAGATTGGTAAAAATATGAAGCTAACTTTTATCTGATTCAGAATAAATTTTAATTAAATCTAAACAGATCTTTCTACACCATTAGGCTATTTTGATTTCAAAAATGCTGTGCAGCTTATAAAGCGTACCTTTGCAAAATAATAAAGAAATGACCTGAATATAATTAGTGTCATTTCATAAACACTTTTTATGTCATTTAAGTCATTAGGACTCTCAGAATCCCTTGTGAAAGCAGTAAGCGAACAAGGTTACGATACACCAACACCAATTCAGTCTAAAGCAATACCTCCTGTACTGGAAAGAAAGGATGTGCTAGCTTCGGCTCAAACAGGAACAGGTAAAACAGCAGGTTTTACGTTGCCCTTACTCGATATTTTATCCCAGACACCTCCACAGCGTAATAGACCTATACGAGCATTAATTCTTACTCCAACGAGAGAATTGGCAGCTCAGGTTCATCAGAATGTTAAAGATTACAGTCAATTTGTAGATCTAAGATCTACTGTCATTTTTGGCGGAGTTAATCAAAAATCACAAGTATCTACCATTAGAAATGGTATAGATATTCTGATAGCTACTCCGGGAAGGCTTATCGATTTGAATAATCAAGGCTTATTATCCCTTAAGAAAGTTGAAATTTTAGTACTCGATGAAGCTGACCGTATGTTGGATATGGGGTTCTTGAGAGATATCAAGAAAATAATGGGGCTTATCCCAAAACAAAGACAAACACTATTATTTTCGGCTACATTTTCAAAAGATATCCGAAAATTAGCTAGTGAATTTTTGAAAAATCCTGTTTCTGTTGAATCTACTCCAGAAAACACAACTGTAGAAGCTATTGAGCAACAGGTTTACCGTGTTGCTAAAGACAAGAAACCAGATTTGCTCATCAAACTTATTTCTGAAGGCCACTGGGATCAGGTGCTTGTATTTACGAGAACTAAACATGGCGCCAACAAGCTGGTTAAAAAATTAGAGTCAGCAAAAATAGGCGCAGCTGCTATTCATGGGAATAAAAGTCAGGGAGCCAGAACCAAAGCACTTGAAGGATTCAAAAGTGGAACTGTAAAAGTCCTTGTAGCCACAGACATAGCTTCTAGAGGTTTAGATATTCCATTACTACCATATGTAGTGAATTATGAATTACCGAATGTTTCTGAAGATTATGTCCATAGAATAGGAAGAACTGGAAGAGCTGGTGCAAGTGGTCTCGCGATTTCACTAGTAAGCGCAGATGAAACTGTATTTCTAAAAGATATTGAAAAATTGATTGGATCTAAAATTCCTATGGATATTTTAGAAGGATTCGAACCAGATCCAAATGCATCAACAAAGCCTTTTAATCCACAACAAAGAGGTAAAAAACCTCGTAGTAATTCTAGATCAAGCTCTGCACAAGGTTCTAGGAAACCTTCTGGAGACAAATCTAGAAACACAAGAACAAATTCTAGCAAACCAAGACGCTAAAAGCAATAGCTGTGGAAACGCAAAAGAACAATCCTTTACATGGCATAACTCTAGAACAAATTCTAGTAGATTTAGAAGCTTTTTATGGGTGGAAAACACTTGGAGAACAAATTAGCATTCGTTGTTTCAAGGAAAATCCATCCATAAAATCTAGCCTAAAGTTTTTAAGAAAAACACCCTGGGCCAGAACTAAAGTGGAACAGCTTTACGTTAAGTTTCAAAAAGAGATTAATGGATAATACAACTCCAGAGTACTGGTTGAGAGGACCTCTTGAAGATATACCGGCTTTACTTCAACCAGCTGCTCATGCTTTGTTACAAACACAGCTTGAAGCTCATCGCTATACCAAAGATTTTAACGAGAAACTCTTATGGGAAACTCCGTTTGACAGAGCCAGCGTCGGGTTTCATTTACAGCACATTGCTGGAGTTATCGACAGAATGCTGACTTATGCTCAGCAAAAACAACTTTCTGAAATTCAATTTGATTATTTAGAAGCTGAAGAAAAAGCTAATTCTGAAATAAGCTTAACCATTTTACTAGAACATCTGAATTTAAAAATTGATGAAGCTCTGAATTATTTTAAACAACTAAAAAACACCGATTTAACTGAATTTCGTTCAGTAGGCAGAAAGGAATTACCTTCAACGCAGATTGGCGTGTTGTTCCACGCAGCAGAACACAGCCAGCGACATATAGGCCAATTATTGGTGACTGTGAGTGCTTTAAAAACTAGACATAACTTATAGCTTGATTTTGATCTGAATTAAATTCAGAATACTTTATTTAGATTTCTGTTTCAACTGCAATCCATAAAGGAAATTCCTGAGGTATTGATCCATCAATTCTCTATATTGAGGTTGGGTCGGTCGCCTCATAAAAGAACTCAGTTCATGTTTACTCACTTTTTTCCCTGCCAGCTGAAATAACTCAATCATGTCTTCAGATTTGAGTTCATAGGCAATTTTTAGTTTTTTGAGAACGTCATTATTGTTTAAGAATAATTCAGCTTCAGGCGTTTTTCCCTCTTTTTTACCTCGGTGGGCAATGATTAAGCCATTGAGAAATGAAGCTAACTTATGATCTTCAAGTTCTATAAAATCTTCATCGTCATCACTTTTCAACCAATCGCTTACTTCTGCTCGGGAAACTTCAAGGCCGCCCAATTTGAAAAATGACATCATTTTAGAATCGGTGTATTCAAAGGTATAGCGCAATCGTCGCAAAACATCGTTGTTGGTCATCTGTAAACTGAATTTGGTTGTGATTCTTAATTAAATTCAAAAGTAAATAAGCAAAGTACATCAATGGCCCATTTTTACAATAAATAATGTAAACTTGCCATTTAATTTGTCCAAATGTATCCTCAACTTCAGGCTCACCTTCTAAAAGACATCAATTTCACTCCAAGTGAAGTCCAAGAATTTATTAGCATTTTGAAACACCAAAAGCTTAATAAAAAAGACTTATTAATCCAACCAGGAGACAAGGTTACACACGAACATTATGTCCTGAAAGGTTGTCTTAAAGCTTATTATCTTGATAAAAATGGTCAGATGCACATTATCCAATTTGCTGTAGAAGATTGGTGGATAAGCGATTTTGAAGCTTTTTTCAATGAAAAACCCGCGCAGCTTTTTGTCGAATGTCTGGAAAACAGTGAGTTGTTGAGCCTTGATAAAGTAGCTTTGGAGAAGTTATACACCAGAATACCAAAATTCGAGAGGTTTTTTAGACTAAAGGTAACCAAAGCTTTTGTAGCCTTAAGAAATCGAATTTTATCCTCACTTCAGAAAGACAGTAAAACCCGTTACGTAGAATTTTGCAAACAATATCCGAGTTTACAAGGCAGGATCGCCAATTATCATATTGCTAATTATCTGGGAATGACGCCAGAAAGCTTAAGCAGAATTAGAAAAACAATTTAGTTTCCTTTTGAATTTGGTACTGCTGGTTTCAAGTTTTTAGATTAACATACATTAACTACATATCTTGACTTAGATCAATTTTTATAGGAGGCTTATTCCTTAATTTTGAATAAAACATTAGATATGAAAAAAATACTTTTTGTCATCACAAGTAACGATCAACTTGGAGACACAGGAAATAAAACAGGATTTTGGATTGAGGAGTTTGCTGCTCCATTTTACAAATTAAAAGATGCAGGCTTTGAACTTACACTAGCATCTCCAAAAGGAGGACAACCTCCTATCGATCCCAATTCTGAAACTGAAGACGCTAAAACTAAGGCAACAGAACGGTTCGATTTAGATAAAGAAGCTCAAACTTTGCTAGCGAACACACATAAACTTAGCGATATTAATGAAGCTGATTATGATGCTGTTTTCTACCCAGGCGGGCACGGCGTTCTTTGGGATCTAGTGGAGGATAAAACTTCCATAAAACTCATTGAGGAGTTCAATGCTAACAAAAAGCCAGTGGCGTTTGTATGCCATGCACCAGCAGTGCTAAAACATCCTAAAACAGCCGATTGTCAACCTATAGTTAATGGTAAAAAGGTGACAGGCTTTACAAATCAAGAGGAAGACGCTGTTCAATTGTCTGAAGTGGTGC
The DNA here is from genome assembly GCF_042677225.1 of Psychroflexus salinarum. NCBI lineage: Bacteria > Pseudomonadati > Bacteroidota > Flavobacteriia > Flavobacteriales > Flavobacteriaceae > Psychroflexus > Psychroflexus salinarum. The sequence continues at coordinate 123,243 of NZ_JBHTIV010000002.1, read as the reverse complement.
CATTTCTATTGGAAGATATGCTGATCAAAAACGGTGGAGTTTATTCTAAAATTGAAGACTGGCAACCCTATGCTGTTGAAGATGAAAATCTAATTACAGGTCAAAATCCAGCATCCTCAGAAAAAGTAGCTGACTTACTTGTAAAACAGTTAAGTAGATAATTTGTTTTAAAATCACTTGAAATCAAAAGCCTTCCTATAGAAGGCTTTTTTTGTTTCTAAGATTACTTCAGAATTATTAAGCTGATGTAAAGTGTATCTTTGCATTTTATTTTAAATTATGCTAGCTCAACCTCACTTCATAGATATAAGAGTCAATCCTGAAATTGCTCATCAACCTGATGATCTCAAAAAAGCTTTAGCTAAACACATCGGCATTTCAATAAAAGAACTTTCAGAATTTAAAATTTTGAAACGTTCTATTGACGCTAGAGCCAGGCAGATTAAATATCAGTTGAGAATTGCTTATTTCTTGAAAGATGAGTCTGTCGTATGGCCGAAATCTGAAGAAAAAAATTATCATCAAGTTAATGATGATAATCCAAGGATTTTGGTAATTGGAAGTGGTCCTGCCGGACTTTTTGCAGCGCTTAAACTCCTTGAACAAGGTTTAAAACCTGTGGTCATCGAGCGTGGTAAAGATGTGAGAGCAAGGCGTAGAGATTTAGCCAAAATAAATAAAGAACATCTGGTGAATTCAGAATCCAACTATTGCTTTGGTGAAGGTGGCGCTGGCACTTATTCGGATGGTAAGCTTTATACCCGTTCCGGAAACAAAAAAACTATCAAAAAAATACTCCACACCTTTGTTGAACATGGAGCAAGTGAAGATATTCTAGTAGATGCACACCCGCATATTGGGACCAACAAGTTGCCAGATATCATTACAAAAATGAGAGAAACCATCCTAAAATTTGGCGGTGAAATTCATTTTGAAACCAAACTCACCGATTTTATCTTAAAAGAGAATCAGCTGATCGGAATTGAAATGAACCATAGTGAGAAGATTTATGCAGAAGCTTGTATCCTTGCTACTGGACATTCTGCTCGAGATATTTTTTATCTTTTGCATGAGCGAAACATTAAAATAGAATTTAAAACCTTCGCTATGGGGGTGCGGGTAGAGCATCCGCAGTCCCTTATCGATCAAATTCAGTATAAAACACCAGAGCGTGGAGAGTATTTACCGCCTTCGGCTTATAGCTTAGTGGAACAAGTCGATAATAAAGGCGTGTATTCCTTCTGTATGTGCCCTGGAGGAATTATAGCTCCTTGTGCGACAACTCCCGGCGAAGTAGTAACTAATGGCTGGTCACCTTCCAAACGAAATAATCCATATGCTAATTCTGGTATTGTGGTCACTATTGACGAGGAAGAATTAACTGATTTTGAAAAATATGGCCCCTTGAAAGGTTTAAAATTTCAGGAATATATCGAGAAAAAATGCTGGCAACTGGCAGGAGAAACCCAAAGAGTTCCTGCGCAAAGACTCCAGGATTTTATTTCAAAACGGAAATCGACATCTATTCCAAAAAACTCTTATCAGCCGGGCACCACTTCCGTAGAAATGGATTCGATTTTTCCAAAAGCCATGACCAAAAGGCTTCGCGAAGGCTTTAAAAAGTTCACTCAAAAAATGAAAGGCTTCGATCATCCGGACGCTGTAATTCTTGCACCAGAATCCCGAACCTCTTCTCCAGTGAGAATCCCCAGAGATGAAAATACTTTAGAACATCCAGAACTGAAAGGTTTATTTCCTTGCGGTGAAGGGGCAGGTTATGCCGGCGGGATTGTTTCTGCTGCTATTGATGGTGAACGCTGCGCTGAAGCTGTTATGAATGAAATAACAAACAAGACTAACTTATAAAACATAGAAAGCTGGCTAAAAATACAAAACTTGTCACTTAGGACTTGTTTCAAGGTCCTTTTGACTTTTAATTATTAAAGATTCTGAAATAAATTCAGAATGACAAAGTAGTAGCTTTTAGCCAGTTTCTTAAAACATGAAAACAAAAGTGTTAATCCGCCTGATAAATCTCCAGTACTCTGGCAGAAGGATCTTTTACATCTCCACACCATTTAGGCAACCACTGATAAGGCGTCAGTTGGAAATGCGAACCGTAAGTCTTTTCAAAGGTTTTCAAGTAGAAAAAGGCTTCTTTTGATGGTGGTTCTGGTGAAAATCTGAATTTTTCAGTTTGAAATTCCTCATCAGACACCAAGGTTTCTATATGATCTTTAATGACTTCACTCCAGGATTTCTGCTTGCTGCTCACGCTGTCCGAAAAACCATTTTTGCGTCTCCACAACACTTCATCTGGAATTAAGTCTTCTCCTTCGAAAGCTTTTCTGATCAGGTATTTTTCAATTTTTTGATCGGAAAACATTCTGAGTTCTGGAGGAATCGACATGAAGAATTTCACGAAAGCCTTGTCGGCAAAAGGAACTCTGGCTTCCAAACCTGCATTGGAAATAGATCTATCGCCTCTCTTCATATCAAAAAACTGAATGTCTTTCAATAATCTGATGGATTCCTGTTGAAAGCTGATTGAATCCGGAGCATTTTGAAAATACAAATAAGATCCGAATTCGTCTGCTGTTTCCCCAGAAAATAGGACTTTCACATCAGAATGAACTCTCACATATTTGGCAACCAACTGATGGCCAACTGAAGCTCTTATCGTAGTGACATCATAGCTTCCCAGCATGTAAACCGTGTGTTCTAACTCATCTAAAAAATCTTGTTCCGTGCAAGTAATGCTATGGTGCTTACTACCTATATGGTCTGCCACTTTTTGGGCTGCAGAAATGTCGGGACTGCCATCCAGTCCTATAGAAAAAGTTTCCAGCTGTTTCCCTTTTTCCTTCAATTTTCTGGCTAAAATTCCAGCTACCAGACTACTATCTAATCCCCCACTCAGTAAGCAACCCAGAGGTCGTTCACTCATCATACGCTTTTCAACCGACTGCGTCAGCAATTCATTAATTTTCTGGCAGTATTCTTCTTCTGTAAATGCTGTGGTGTCGTAGTCATGATTAAAATAAGAAAGCATTTTATCGGTATAAGAGTTCCAGTGGTGGCCTGGAGGAAACTGGTTGAGATCCCTGGCGAAAGCAATAGCTTTACTTTCTGAAGCAAAGTAAACTTCTGAATCTTCAAACCCCATGTACATTCCTCTCACGCCCAGATGATCTCTGGCAGCGATGTATAAATCCTTGGCTTCATCATAAAGGACAAAGGCGAATTCGCCGTCGATTTCTTCCAGCATCTGCTCCTCTCCTATCAATTGATACAAATCGATTAAGATTTCACAGTCTGAACCTGTTTCTAGTGTGATATCATATTTAGCGGCGAGTTCCAGATAATTGAATATTTCTGCATTTGCTACCAACCAGACACCATTCTTGTACATGGGCTGATTACCTTTTGGCGTTAAGCCATTAATGGCTAAACGATGAAACCCAAAATAGGTGTTTTGCTTAATACTTTTAAAGTCTGATGCATCTGGTCCACGATGTTTGATTTTCATGAATTCATCAATTAAAAATTGACTAGATTTTGCACTGTCGATGGCTACAAATATTCCACACATGATAGTTTTATTTTAATTATATAAAGCAAATAAGGCATATTACTTAATATGAATCAAGCAATAGGTGTAAAATATTAAAAATAAGTTTTAAATTAGCTTTTTACTAAAAATCCTAAAGATGATAGATGAAACGGATAGAAAAATCTTAAATATTTTAAGTACCGACGCAAAAGCCTCCTTAAAATACCTTGGAAACGTATGCCACATGAGCCCTACGGCGGTTCACCTTCGGTTAAAAAAACTGGAAGAACAAAAAATCATCACCGGATCTAAGAGTATGATCGATACGTACCAACTCGGCTACCAGACTCAAAGCTTTATTGGGATTTACTTCAACAAAGCGAATATCTACAGAACGGTGAGCAAAGCTTTGATGGAAATCAGTGAAGTAGTGGAATGCAATTACACCACTGGAAATTTTTCTCTATTAGTAAAAGTTGTATGCCGAGACAATAAGCATCTTACCGAGGTTTTGAGTAATAAAATTCAAACCATAGATGGTGTAGCGAGAACAGAAACCTTTATCTGCTTGGAACAAACCTTTACAAGAGAAATTGAATTTTAAAATTTTATGCCTTGGTTATTTTCTATTGAATAATTCAGTGTAAAGATTTTGAATTCTATTAAAACTTACCACATCTTTTATTTAAATTGGTATTCTTAATTATTACTATAAAATTATTTACCTATGAAAATCATATACTACTTCAGCATTCTGGCATTACTAGTTTCCTGCAAAAACACCTCTGAAGAAAAGACTGAAAAGGTCTCCAATGAGACTGAATCAGTTCAAAAAAGTAAATCTAAAGTCGACTTCAAAGAAGTTGAAAAATTAGCTGGTGATTTTGTATTTACAGAAGGCCCATCTGCTGATGCTGAAGGGAATGTTTATTTCACAGATATCCCTGAAAATAAAATATACATATGGACTACTGATGATCAACTCAAGACTTTCAAAGAAAATACAGGCGGAGCAAATGGATTATACTTTGATAAAGATAAAAACCTGTTGATTTGCGAGGGACAAAAAGGGGTAATCGCCTCCATAAACCAAGAAGGTGAATATAAGTCAATAGCCACAGAATACAACGGAAAACGCTTCAATCAGCCAAACGATATTTGGGCAGATGGAAAAGGCGGAGCTTATTTTACCGATCCAAAATATAGCAATGACCTCGAACTTCCGCAAGAAAGTATGCAAGTTTACTACATCAATTCAGACCATACTGAAGTAACTCGAGTAACCGAAGATCTTGTGAAACCAAACGGATTAATAGGTACTCCAGATAGTAAAACTTTATACATTACAGATCCTGGAGCTAATAAAACTTATAAATATAGTATTCAAGAAGATGGTTTACTTTCAAACAAAACATTGTTCACTGACCTTAGTGGCGATGGAATGACAATCGATAATGAAGGTAATATATATTTGACAACAGATGGAAAGAAAGCCATCGATGTCTTTGCTCCAAGCGGTGAACTCATATCAAGCGTTAAAATTCCAGAGCAGCCTTCTAATGTTAGTTTTGGGGGTGAAGATTTAAATGAACTATACATCACAGCCCGAACTTCGATCTACAGAGTTAAGGTGAATAAAACAGGAGCAAATTAAATCATATAAAAAACTCCTCTTCATTTAAGACGAGGAGTTTTAGTTTTTTTATATCAATTTAATTAAGGTTTTAAAACCACGCGAAATCTTGATTTATTATTAATCATTCTATCGTAGGCTTCTTTTACATCATCAAGACTATATTCCTCAATCATTGGTTTTGTATCAAACAAAGCGCTGAAATTCAGTGTGTCTTCAGAGTCTGTCGGCGTACCACTTGGCCAGCCAGCTACAGATTTTCTTCCCATTAACATCTCCATCGGGTTAACTTCAACTGGTTCTGGTGTTGCTCCAACCATTAATAATTTACCGTCAATACCGAGACCTCCAATAACCGAAGTCATTGCTTTTCCGCTTGGTGCAGTTCCTAAAATTAATTTAGCTCCTCCTAATTGCTGTAGTTTTTCGGCAGCATCTTCAGATTTGGCATTGATAAAATGATGAGCTCCTAATTCTGATGCTAACTCTTTTTTATCGTCGCTAGTAGAAATGGCTACAGTTTTCATCCCCATTTTATGAGCATACTGAATAGCTAAGTGTCCTAAACCTCCAATACCTTGTATAGCAACTAAATCACCTGCTCTTATACCTGAATTTCTTAGAGCGTTAAAAACAGTTATACCAGCACATAGAAGTGGAGCTGCTTCTTCAGATTTAAGATCTTCAGGTACTGCAACCAAAGCTTCTTGTGGTGCACACATAAATTCTGCATAACCACCATCGTAAGAAATTCCGCTTACTTTTGCGTTTTCACAAGCAATAAAATCACCCCTTCGGCAAGGTTCACACTCAAAGCAATGGCCACCGTGCCATCCAACTCCTACACGCTGACCTTTTTTCCAAGACCTAACATTTTCACCAAATTCTTCTACAGTTCCAATAACTTCATGACCTGGGACTCTCGGATATTCGAGACCTGGAAATGTACCATCTTTTACAAATGCATCTGAATGACATATACCACATGCCTGAACTTTTATTAAAACCTCATTCTCTTTTGGGGTAGGTTTATCTATATCTACAATATGAAATTCTCCTTCTGCTTCTTTAATTTGTGCTGCTTTCATTTTGTTTGATTTTAAATATTAATAATTAAAAAATTAATCTTTTGAAAGATTAGAAACTTCTTTTAAAGTGACTTGATCAAATTCATTGTTTTCGTTTCCAAAACTATTCATGATGTAATTCATCACATCAGCAACTTCTCTATCGGTAAGCCCCATCGAAGTCATGTTATTATTATAAGTTTTGCCATTGACTTCTATTTCACCTCTCAGGCCGTATTTTACTGACTTGATGCTTTCAGTCCTTTTTTCTGAAAGCCAATTGGATTCTGCCAATGGTGGATAAATTCCTTCAACACCTTCACCTTTAGCTAAATGGCAACGCATACAAAATTCAGAATAAACTCCTTCTCCATCTTGTATGCTTTGCTTAAGGTCTTTTTCCTGACTAATAGACTCATACACAAAGGAAGAATCATTTTTATTGTAATTAAAAAGTAAACCTAAGAGAATGAATAATGAAATAGAATATAACTTCATAATTATGATTTAGGCAGCATTTTAACAACACCAACTCCTTCTACACCAACATATATAAAGCCGTCATGGCTCTGTTTCACACTTCTTACTCTTCCAATTTTGTTTAAAAGTTTTTGTCTTTTTTGAACACCTTTTTCGTCTATGGCTAAATGTTCTAAATATTGAAATTTCAATGATCCTGCCAGTATGTTTCCTTTAAGCTCTGGATACTTATCTGAGGTTACAAAAGTCATCCCACTAGGAGCAATCGATGGAACCCAGTAGTAAAAAGGTTGTTCCATTCCTGCCATAGATGTTTCGTCTGTAAATTCTGTTCCGTCATAGTTGATCCCATAACTTATAATAGGCCAACCATAATTAGCCCCTTTTTTAATGATATTGATTTCATCTCCACCTCTTGGTCCGTGTTCATGAACCCAAATAGCTCCAGATTCTGGATGCATTTCCATTCCTTGTGGATTTCTGTGTCCATAAGAGTAAATAGCTTTTTTAGAATTTTCTAGCATGTAAAATGGATTGTCTTCTGGTATAGAACCATCATCATGAAATCTATAAATCTTTCCACCATCTCTTGTAATGTCTTGAGGGTTTACCTCTCGAGCGCCTCTTTCTCCAATTGACATAAATAGATATCCATCTTTATCAAATTCCAATCGACTACCAAAATGAACACCTTTTGTCGTATTAGGAGAAGCCTTATAAAGCGATTCCATATTAGACAACTCTCCTTTATGAAATTCTGCTCTAATTAATTCAGTATGACCACCTTCTTCTTCACCTTTAGTAGAAGCAAGGGTTAAATAAATCCAAGGTTTCTCGGGATATTCAGGATGAATTTTCACGTCTAATAATCCACCTTGTCCTCTATTATAAACATTTGGAATATCTGCTACTTTAGTTGTTTTACCTTCTTTATGATATAAAAGTTGACCATCTTTAGAAGTTACCAAAAAGCTTCCATCTTTAAAGAAATCCATTCCCCAAGCAATATCGATGTCATCGATAATCACCTCGTGAGAATAGTCGTTTTCTAAAGTTTCTATAGAATTATCTTCTTGAGCGCAGGCTAAAAAACCAATACAAAAAAGTAAAAGGGTAAATGTTTTAATATTCATGATTTAAAAATTTTTTACTAATTTCTAAAATGAATCTAAAACAAAGGCTTAATTATGAAAAGTTTATTTTTTATCTTCTAATTTTTCAATCTTAGCATTGAGCTCACGAATGGTACTTTCTTGGTCATCAATAATCTTCTTGCTGTTGAAGTATAGAAATACTGCAACTAATGCGCTGAGAACGAAAAGGTATAAATATAAATTTTTTGTCATTAGACTTCAATTTGGAGATTATCATAAGCTAAATACATGCCTTCAGGAAGTTCTTTTTGAACCTCTTCATGAAAGCCCATGTGATGGCTTATGTGAGTAAAATATGCTTTTTCAGGCTTAAGGTAGTTAACAACGTCTATAGCTTGTTCTAGATTAAGATGAGATCTATGTTCTTCTCTCCTTAAAGCGTTAAGAACTAAAGTTTTTACACCCTTAAGCTTATCCAACTCTTTATCTGGAATAACTTTAGCATCGGTTACGTATGCAAAATCATCAATTCTAAAGCCATATACCTGAAGTTCCGGATGGTATACGTTCATGGGTGTAACCTTTTTATTCCCGATTATAAATGGAGAGTCATCTATAATGTTCACATCCAGTGTGGGCGCGCCGGGATATTTATTTTCTGTTTCAAACACATATTCAAATCTATGTTTTATGCTTTTCAAAACTCTTTTATGGCAGTAAATAGAAATATTTCCTTGCCTAAAATAGAAAGGTCGCACATCATCAAGACCAATCATATGATCATTGTGTTCGTGTGTGTATAAAATACCATCTATTTTTTTAACCTTGTTAGATAACATTTGTTGTCTAAAATCCGGTCCACAATCTATTACGTATGAGTAATCATCCCACTCTAGAAGAGCTGAAACTCTCAATCTCTTATCTTTTGAATCTTCACTTAAACATACTGGATGTTCACTACCTATAATTGGAACACCTTGAGATGTTCCTGTACCTAAGAATGTTACCTTCAAAACGTTATTTTTGATACAAAACTATAGTTTTTTTTTCTTAAGCTAGGAGTATTAATTACATTTGTTTAGAGTTTAAAAACTGTTTAAGACTTCATAAAACTTCTACTTATGTCTATTACAATAATGGGTGATAAAGATTTTGAAAGTGCACCTTCAATTAAGGATAAAGCCCTCAGAATCAATTTAAATGAAAATATCTATGGAACATTTGCTGAAATAGGTGCAGGACAGGAAACAGTAAGAAATTTCTTTAGAGCTGGAGGTTCATCTGGAACGATTGCCAAAACAATGAGTGCTTATGATAAAGATTTTAGTGATGCTATTTATGGAGTAGAAGAAGATAGACGCTATGTTACTGAAAGCAGACTTAAAAAAATGCTGGATCATGAGACTAACCTCATAGAAGAAAGGATACATCGAAACAAGCATCCTAACAAATTATTTTTTACTTATGCCAATACAGTAGCAACTATCGATTTTGCAAAACGTTATAAAGGACATGGCTGGGTTGGAATCAAATATCAACTGACACCAAAATCTGAATATAATAAGATAGTTTTGCATATTCGTTTCAAAGAAAACGATGCTAGACTTCAGCAAAATACCTTAGGAGTTTTAGGTACTAACCTTGTTTATGCTGCTTATTATGCTCATAACAATCCCAAACAGATACTTAACGAGCTTTACGATCATCTACATAAAGACCAAATTGAAATTGACACAATCAATTTTTCTGGTCCAGTCTTTAAAGACGTCGATAATAGACTAATGAGTCTACAACTAGTCAAAAACGGAATGACTGAAGCTGTCATGTTTGCTCCAGATGGTAATAACATTCTACCAGCAAAAGCTCTTTATAAGAAAAATATTTTAGCCTTAAGAGGAAGTTTCAGACCTGTGACTAAAGTCAATATGGACATTTTTGAAACATCTCTAGAGTTATTCAAAAAAGAGAAGAAAGTTAAAGAAGGTAATATTCAGCCAGTTTTTGAAATTACACTTTCCAATTTAAGATCTGAAGGAGAGATTAATGAAGAAGACTTTATGGACAGGGCTAAACTGCTTTGTGCATTAGGTCATACGGTAATGATTTCCAACTTTCAAGAATATTATAAGTTAGTTGAATATTTTTCAAATTACACTAAAGAAAGGATGGGATTGGCAATGGGTGTCAACAATCTGATTGATGTATTTGATGAGAAATACTATAGACACCTTAGTGGAGGAATTCTTGAAGCTTTTGGTAAGCTCTTCTTTAAAGATTTAAGAGTTTATTTATATCCATACAAGGATCCTAAAACTGGAAAAATCACCAATAGCGATAATTTAAAGGTCCATCCTAGAATGAAGGAACTTTACAAGTTCTTTAAATATAACGGCAGAGTTGTAGATATTGAAAATTACAATAAAAATATTTTAGGATATTTTTCTAGAGATATTTTACAAAAAATCTCGAATGGTGATGAAGGATGGCAAAAAGCTGTACCAGAGAAGACTGCAGAAATGATTGAAGAGCAAGAACTTTTCCAAAGAGAGTATAAAAAGACTACTGAAAAAGTTGGATATTGATATAAAACCTAATTGTCACAAAAAAAATCTGCTAAAATTTAGCAGATTTTTTTTTAGGTATTTTTCCAGAAATAAGGAGTGAAAAGTATCAGAACCGTAAATATCTCTAAACGACCAATCAACATAAGAAACGAACTCCAGTACTTTCCGAAAGCTGTCAGCGATGCGTAATTGTCAACAGGGCTTAAATCTCCAAAGGCCGGACCAACATTTCCTAAAGAGGATGCTGATGCACCTATAGCAGATTCAAAATCTAATCCTGTTCCTGCGAAAACAACAGCCCCAATTATGAAGGACAGGGAATAAAGTATAAAAAACCCAAGTATGTTGTAAACAATTTTTTGATCTACAGACGCCCCCTTATAACGCACTGGTAAAATCGCATTAGGATGAAGTATTCTTCTGAATTCCTGAAATCCATTTTTTATCATAATCAAATGCCTTATGATTTTCACACCTCCTGAAGTGGAGCCTGCTGAGCCACCTAAGAAAAAAAGACCAAAAAATAGAATTGTAAGTAGCGGAGTCCAAAGTGTATAGTCTGCGGTCACAAAACCTGTAGTTGTAATAATGGCCAAAACTTGAAAAATACCGTGTCGAAATGCACTTTCTGCCGGTCCCAAAACCATCGGGTAATCAATACTAGCTAAACTCGTATCAGCAAAAAAGTAAATAGAAAGCGAAGTGATCGCTGTAAAACTTACAATAAAAAAGAAGAACCACTTAAATTCTTCGTTATGTAATACATTATTGATTTTCCCTTTAAACGCATAATAACTTACAACGAAGTTTGTACCTGCCAAGAACATAAAAAGTATAATAATATATTGAATTAGCGGAGAATCGTTCCAATAGGCTATACTTGCATTTTTTGTTGAAAATCCTCCAGTTGACAGTGTACTAAGGGCATGATTTGTGGCGTCAAACCAATCCATTCCAGCAACTTTAAGCAGTATAGTTTCAGAAACTGTATATCCAAAATATATGAGCCATAGTCGCTTTGCAGTATCTGCGATTTTAGGCTTTACTTTATCTGCGCTTGGACCAGGAGACTCGGCAGAAAATAACTGCATCCCTCCTATTCCAAACAAAGGTAAAATTGCAACTGCCAAAACAATAATACCCATGCCACCAATCCAGTGTGTAAAACTTCTCCATAACAATATACCCTGAGGTAATGCCTCAATATCATTTACAATTGAAGCTCCTGTCGTGGTATAACCAGACATAGTTTCAAAAAAACTATTTTCAATGCCAACAATTTCACCAGACATCACATATGGCAGCATTCCACTTAAAACCATAAACAACCAACCAAGACTTACTATAAGATAGCCCTCTTTTTGAGTTATGTCTTTATCATGATGTCTAGTTGTGAACATTGCCATAAGTCCAACGAAAATAGATATCAAAGCAGAAACACCTATATCAAGTGCCACAGCCTCACCTATTATCCAGCTATACACGGAAGGAATTATCATGAACCCTCCATTAAATACAAGGAGGACACCCATGATATGAGCTACTATTTTTAGGTTTAAATTCGACACGTTAACAAAATAAGTTTTCTACGCTCTTGATAGATTTTGGCAGCGTACACACTACAATTCTATCTCCTTCTCGAATTTTAAAGTCACCTAAAGCTATTATTCCTTTACCATCTCGAATGACCCCACCAACAACTGCTGTCCTTGGGAAATTAATATCCTTGATTTTGCTATTGGTTGCTTTAGAATCTGGCTTTACAACAAACTCAAGCAATTCTGCATTCATATTATTCAGCTTTGTCATAGCTACAATCTCACCTTTTCTCAAATATCTAAAAATGCTATTTGCTGCAAGTAATTTTTTATTAACCAAAGAGTGAATACCTATTGAATGACTTAGCTGAAAATAATCCATATTTTCTACTAGAGCTATGGTTTTCCTTACTCCTTTTGAGTTGGCGACAAGGCATGAAATAATATTAGTTTCTGAATCTTCTGTTACGGAGACAAAAGCATCCATTTTACTAATATTTTCTTCCTTAAGAATTTCAACATCCCTTCCATCGGCATTTATAACCAAAGCATTTGGTAAAATATTTGCCAAGTCCAAAGCCTTTTTATGATCTTTTTCTATAACCTTCACAGAAAAATTTCCTTTACAAAGATCTTTTGCTAATGTTCTACCGATATTACTACCTCCAAGAATCATCACTTTCCTGATTGAACGTTTTTCAGCGCCAGTCAATTTGTATAATTCTTCAACACCTTCAGAATCTGTAATAAAATAGACCCTGTCGCCTCTCATAAATTCTGTATCGCCTCTAGGAATAATTGTGTACTGAGTCCCGTAGCGCTGTAGAGCTATAGGTACAAAATGCAGACCGGGAAATATGTCCGCAGCTTCTTGTACTGTATTGCCAATAAAAGGAGCTTTAGACCTTAATGTAAGCCCCATCATAGTAAGAGCGCCATCATCAAATTTGAAAGTATCGGTAAATGCAGATTGATTGAGAAGCATTTTGACTTCATTTGCAGCCAGGGCTTCAGGAGAAATCATTTCATCAATGCCAAGAGCCGTCATATTTATATCATCTCCAGCATCCAATAATTCTTGGTCAGAGACCCGAGCCACAGTTCTTCCTGCTCCCATTTGCTTAGCAAAAACACAAACCGAAATATTGATAGATTGACTAGAGGTTACAGCGATAAGCATATCTGCATTTGTAATATCTGCTTCCTTTAATGTACTAGGCAAAGTTGCATCCCCCAATAAAGTTTTAATGTCCAGATGCTTGTTGGCGTATTCCAGCCTTTCTTCATTTAGATCAATAAGAGTAATGGCGTGAGATTCGTAAGAAAAAAGTTTTGCTAAGTGAAATCCTACTTCTCCAGAACCAGCTATTATTATTTTCATGGTGACAAAATTAATGTAAAAAATTAAAAAAGAAGTATTAAGAGAAGTTATATTGACAAAGTGTATTCCTAAGAAGATGTATCTTCGCAAAAAAAAATTACATGAGCAAGAATGTCAAGCCATACAAGGATTCTGAACTAGAGAAAAAGAAACAAGTTGAACAGATGTTCGATAATATTTCAGAAAATTATGATGGCCTTAATCGGGTGATTTCTTTCGGTATTGACCAGAAATGGAGAAGAAAACTCATTAACATGGTCAAGAAGACTAAACCTGAATACATCCTTGATGTTGCGACAGGAACAGGAGATCTTGCAATTGCCATGGCCGATTCTGATGCAAAAAAAATTGTGGGTTTAGATATTTCAGCTGGAATGTTACAGGTTGGAAAAAATAAAATCAATGCTAAAAATTTAGACGATCGCATAGAAATGGTTCAAGCAGATTCAGAAAATTTACCTTATTCTGATAATACTTTTGATGCCATAACTGTAGCTTTTGGAGTTAGGAACTTTGAAGATTTAGAAAAAGGACTTTCCGAAATTTATAGAGTGCTTTCACCTGGGGGTATTTTTGTAGTGCTGGAGACTTCAGTCCCAACCAAATTTCCTTTCAAACAAGGATATAAACTGTACTCTAATTATATTCTCCCTGCGATTGGAAAGCTGTTTTCAAAAGATAAAAGTGCATATCAATATTTAAGCGAAAGTGCTTCAGTTTTTCCTTTTGGAGAAAAATTCAACAATATTTTAAAGAAAATTGGGTTTACAGATGTAGAAAATCACCCACAAACATTTGGTGTTTCTACAATTTACTCTGCATCTAAAAAATAATTATGAGGCTATTTTTTATATTTATTTTCTTTTTAGGCTTCAATCTTTCCCATGCTCAACTTTTTGACAAAGAGAAAGTTCTAAACAAAGAGAATATCGATAAGAAACGCTGGTCCTGGGGCTATTTCCTAGGATTTAATGCTTACGATTTTCAAATTAAATACAATAACACTTTCAATGAACAGACAAATAATGATCTAGAAGTAGGTAAAAATCCTAGTTTTAATGTGGGGCTGATTGGAAATTTGAGAATTAATGAATATCTGGATTTAAGATTAGAACCAGGAGTAGTTTTTGCCAATAGAACCCTTACATTCCCAGATGTAGCTGAAAGCAACAGTGTAAGAGACGTTAACTCCTCTTATATTCACATACCCTTGCTTTTAAAGTTTTCGGCCAAGCGTATCAATAATTTCAAACCTTTTGTGGTAGGCGGTGCTTCTATTTCTACAAATTTATCTAGCAATGAAGACAACCCTCAAGACAACACTGCGGGACAATTTAGAATGAAAACGCAAAATTATTATTATGAGGTTGGATTTGGAGTCGATTTTTATTTTGAATATTTTAAATTCACTCCTTCCCTAAGAGGTGTTTTTGGAATGGGAAATGAACTAGTTAGAGATGAAGACCCCAATAGTCCATATACTTCTAATATTGAGTCTGTAAAGACCAGAGGGATTTTTATCAATTTTACTTTTCAATAACTTATCGTCTTCTAAATTCACTCAATAGTATTGAACCAGCCATTGCCACATTAAGACTCTCGGCCCCATTAGATTGCCCATAGCTTGGTATTGATACCTTTTTATCAATATGTGATTGAACTGTAGAACTTATCCCATTAGCTTCATTGCCTAAAACTATAATTGTATTTTCAGTCACTAACTTTGAGTCATAAACACTTTCACCATCCATAAAAGCTCCATAAATGTGAGCTGAAGTATTTGACAAAAAATGATTTAAATCTGCGTAAATAACATTTACTCTTGTAAGGGAACCCATAGTAGCCTGAACCACTTTAGGGTTGAAACAATCTACAGTATCTGGTGAACAGATCAATTGTTCAATTCCAAACCAATCACACATTCTTATGATAGTTCCAAGATTTCCCGGATCCCTTATTCCATCAAGAGCAAGCGTAAGCTGAGAATTATCTGAAGGTGTTACAGGTTTTGAGATTTCAAAAACAGCTAAAGCGGTTTGCGAGGTTTTGAGGTTTGTGATCTTATCCAAATCTTTTTCAGAAATAATATGACTTTCTCCTTCTTCAATATGAAATATATCTGCAATTGAATATAATGCTCTTAGCTTGAATGAACTTTTTAAAAATTCTTTGATTACTTTTACGCCTTCAGTAACAAAGAGACCGTGCTCTAAACGGTGCTTTTTTTTGTTCAAACTTTTTATAAGTTTAATTTGATTTTTGCTAAGCATTTGAAATTATATTTTTTGAAAACATCATACATTTGAACTACCGACTCACAAAACTACCATTAATTCTTTTAATACTATTCTTATTTTTTTCTTGTAACATCACCAGAAAACTAAAGAATGATGAATTTTTAATCACAAAACAAACCATCACCAGTGCTGATACTTTGGTGAGTAATAATGAAATTGCCAGACAGCTTTCCCAACAAGCAAATACAAAGCTTCTTGGTTTTCCACTGAAATTACAAATCTATAATTTAGCCCAAACCAATCCAGAAATGCGCTTTATCAATTGGGTTTCAAAGAGAGAAAAAAGAGAAGATAGATTGGTATCCCTTTTATCAAGAAGGCAGGTTATCCAACTAAAAAAGACATGGGGAAGCATCAATAACTCTATTAAGAATACTGGTGAACCTCCTGCTCTATTCGACGAGAATAAAACAGAATCGTCTTTACGCAGGCTGGAGTCATGGTATTGGAATCATGGATGGTTTAATGCGGAAGCTGAATACGAAATTAAGAAAGACTCTTTGGCACAGACTGTCGAAATTCAGTACAAAATCGAACCAGGAAGTTTATATGTTATAGATACTATTTCTGAGAATATAGAATCTCCGGCCGCAGATTCTTTGTACCAGCTTATAAAAAATAGAAATAAGATAAAAATCGGAAAACCCTACAATACAGAAGAGTTTAATAATGACAGAGATTTCATTAATACCTTTTTCAGAAATAATGGTCTCTATCATTTTGAAAAAGAATTCATTTCCTTTTATGCTGATACACTCAATAACAATCAAAAAATAAACCTAGAGCTCAACATACAAAACCGACTAGTAGATGTTGCTGATACTGTTGCCTCTACTCCTTTTAAAGTTCACAGGATCAGTGAAGTAAATGTATTTGCAGATTATGATGGAACAACAACGAAAGTTGAAGACTCTGTGAGGTATAAAAATTCTAATATATACTCATTTGGTAATTTAAAACTAAACCCTAAGGTATTATCTGATTTCATTTTTATCAAAAAAGACAGCATTTACAGAGATATCGACAGAGCAAGAACCAACAATAGAATATCTGAAACACGCATTTTCAAGTACCCGAATATTCTTTACCAAGAAGACCCTAGAGATTCTACAGGCGTTGGATTAATTGCAAATGTTTTACTTACCCCAAAAGAGAGGTTTTCAACAAATTTCAGCATTGATATAAGTCAGAGTAATATTCAGCAATTTGGTGTTGGTTTTAATACCTCCGTATTGTCGAGAAATATTTTTAGAGGAGCAGAAACACTTGAGCTTTCTGGAAGAGGAAATTTTGGTTCCTCAAGAGACCTTGGTAATTCAGAAGATCAATTTCTAGATATTTTAGAATATGGTGCAGATTTGAGGCTGAATTTCCCTAGAATCATTTTTCCTTTTCCTACTCGTTCACTTATAAAGAATACCATGTCTCCCTTTACATCTGCCAGCGTTGGTTTCAGCACGCAGCAAAATATTGGATTGGATAGAAGAAACCTAAATGCAACTTTTGGTTACCGCTGGAAACCAAAAGACAGAACATCTTATCAATTTGATTTAATGAACATTCAGTTTGTAAATAATTTGAATGCTGAAAACTTCTTCAATGTATTTAGAAATTCATATTCAGAATTAAATCAGATTTCAAGAAACAACATAAACGATGTCAATCCTGATTTTCTTTTTGAAAACTCTGAAGGCCAATTGGATTTAATAATACCTGAAGGAACGCAAGGATTTATTAGAGACATCCGCGATCAGAACATCAATTTGAATAATGAAGATCAACAAGTCGCAAATTCACTTATTGAACGAAGAGAAAGGTTAACTGAAAATAATCTTATTGTAGCCTCAAATTTTACGTACGATTATAGTTCAAGACGAGATATTTACGACGAAGATTTTTCCCAATTCCGTGGTAAAATAGAATGGGCAGGAAATTTACTGTCTTTGTTTGCAGATCAATTAAAACTTGAGGAAACACAAGCAGGAAATTACAGACTTTTTGGTGTTCAGTTTTCTCAATATGTTAAAACAGAGCTTAATTTCATCAAACATTGGGATTTAGGCAATCAACAAGTTATTGCAACTCGTGCTTACGGAGGAATTGCGATTCCCTATAAAAACGCTAATTCTATTCCTTTTCCAAGAAGTTTTTTTGGTGGTGGCCCAAATGATAACAGAGGATGGAGGCCTTATGATCTAGGCCCAGGAAGCACAAATGCAGTTAATGATTTTAATGAAGCTAACTTCAAATTATCTTTTAATGCTGAGTATAGGTTTAATCTGTTCGGAAGTTTGAATAGCGCATTATTTATAGATGCGGGTAATATTTGGAATGTATTTGATAATGTTGAGGATCCTGCAGCTACCTTCGATGGCTTAAAAGATTTAAGCGAATTGTCCATTGCGTCTGGCTTTGGTTTACGCTACGATATCGAGTTCTTTGTTATAAGAATGGATTTGGGATTTAAAACTTATAACCCTGGAAGTGAGGGATCAAAATGGTTTAAAGATTACAATTTCAATAATGTTGTTTTCAACTTCGGAATCAATTATCCATTCTAGTAGATTTATATTTATTAATTTTACATTTCAATAATATTAAAATACTGAAAGTTATGAGTCATAATATAAAGCCAGGCGTGGCTACAGGAAAAGAAGTTCAGGCAATCTTTCAACACGCTAAAGATAATAATTATGCCCTACCGGCTGTAAATGTTGTGGGTTCTAATACTATAAATGCAGTTCTTGAAACAGCAGCTAAGTTAAATTCTCCCGTTATTATCCAATTTTCAAACGGAGGTGCTCAGTTCAATGCTGGAAAAGGCTTATCAAATGATGATCAACTTGCAGCAATAAAAGGAGCCGCTACTGGTGCAAAACATGTTCATGACTTAGCAGAGGCTTACGGAGCTACTGTTATACTCCACACAGATCATTGTTCAAAAAAACTTTTACCCTGGATTGATGGATTACTAGACGAAGGAGAGAAATTCTTTAAAGTTCACGGTAAACCATTATACAGTTCTCATATGATTGACCTTTCAGAAGAACCAATTGAAGAGAATATAGAAATATGTAAAACCTATCTAGAACGCATGAAAAAGATGGGGATGACATTAGAAATAGAACTAGGTGTTACTGGTGGCGAGGAAGATGGAGTTGACAATACAGATATAGATTCTTCAAAGTTATATACTCAACCAGAAGAAGTTGCCTATGCTTATGAAGAATTAAGTAAAGTTTCAGATCAATTTACAATAGCAGCTGCTTTTGGAAATGTTCATGGTGTTTACAAACCAGGTAACGTAAAACTTACTCCAAAAATTCTTAAAAATTCTCAGGAATATGTTACCAAAAATTACAAGGTAGAAGAAAATCATATTGACTTTGTCTTCCACGGAGGAAGTGGATCAACAGTTGAAGAAATAAAGGAAGCTATTGGCTACGGCGTCATCAAAATGAATATCGACACGGATTTACAATATGCTTTCGCAGAAGGCATAAGAGATTACATGAAAACTAATGCGGATTATGTATCTACTCAAATAGGTAACCCTGAAGGTGATGATGTTCCAAATAAAAAATATTACGACCCTAGAAAGTGGTTAAGAGAAGGTGAATTAACATTCATAACTAGATTAGAAAAAGCTTTCAAAGATTTAAATAATATCAACACATTATAATTTAGCCCAATAGACTATGGCAGCTTGGTTTAAGAGAAAGAAAAAAGGAATTCAAACAGCAACTGAGGACAAAAAAGATGTTCCTAAAGGCTTGTGGTATAAATCTCCAACTGGAAAAATAATCGATGCAGAACAACTTGCGAAGAACTTTTTTGTAAGTCCTGAAGATGACTATCATGTAAGGATAGGCAGTACAGAGTATTTCGATATTCTTTTCGATAACGGGAAATTTGAAGAATTAGATACTAAATTGAAATCTAAGGACCCTTTAAAGTTTGAGGACACCAAAAAATATAAGGACAGATTAAAAGAGGTTGAAGAGAAAACTGGTCTTAATGATGCTATCAGAACAGGTATTGGAAAGTCTAAAGGGAAAAAAGTTGTAATTGCAGCTATGGATTTCAAGTTTATTGGTGGATCAATGGGATCTGTTGTAGGTGAAAAAATAGCGAGAGCTGTAGATCATGCTATTAAGAATAATTGTCCACTCATAATTATTTCAAAATCTGGCGGAGCTAGAATGATGGAAGCAGCATTATCACTTATGCAATTAGCAAAAACATCTATCAAGCTTACTCAACTTGCAAATGCAAAATTGCCTTATATCTCTTTATGTACAGATCCTACAACGGGTGGTACAACAGCTTCTTTTGCCATGCTAGGAGATATAAATATTTCTGAACCAGGTGCACTTATTGGCTTTGCAGGACCCAGAGTTGTAAAAGATACAACTGGTAAGGATTTACCAGAAGGTTTTCAATCTTCAGAATTTTTAAAAGAACACGGTTTTTTGGATTTCATTTCTCACAGAAAGGAACTAAAAAATAAGATTAATCTATACATTGATCTTATTATGAATCAGCCTGTAAGAGCATAAATTTGGAAGATTTACTTTGCAATTAAATTTAAAAGATTACTTTTGCAGGATTGAATAGAAAACCTATTCTAGCATAAAAATTATTGAAATAATATTGGCATGTACTTAACATTAGAAGAAAAAGGCAAATTATTTGCTAAACACGGTAAGAACGAGAAAGACTCAGGTTCTGCAGAAGGTCAAATTGCATTGATGACGCAGAGAATAGAGCACATTTCTCAACACCTTAAAACGAATAGAAAAGATTATAATTCTGAAAGATCTTTGGTAAAATTGGTTGGTAAAAGAAGAAATCTTCTTGACTATCTCATGAAAAAAGACATTATGAGATACAGAGCAATTGTAAAAGAATTAGGATTAAGAAAATAAATCAAAGGGGCAAATTCGCCCCTTTTTTTAGTTTAAAAGCGTTCCTTGGAACGACTTCAAATGGTTTTACATTTTTTTCTAAACTACAACGCAACAACACATATTAAAGAAAAAACGTATAACCTTTAAATCATTATTTATGATTCCAAAAACATTTAGTGAAATCATCGATCTCGGAGATGGTAGAGAAATCAAGCTCGAGACGGGAAAATTAGCAAAACAAGCTCACGGCTCTGTAGTTGTTCAAATGGGCAACGCTATGTTATTGTGTACTGTAGTATCTTCATACAAAGAAAGTACTTTGGATTTCTTTCCATTAACCGTTGATTATAGAGAAAAATTTGCAGCTGCAGGTCGTTACCCAGGCGGTTTCTTTAAAAGAGAAGCAAGACCTAGCGATGGTGAAGTTCTTACAATGAGAATAGTTGACCGTGTATTAAGACCGCTTTTCCCTTCAGATTACAGAACTGAAACTCAGGTCATGATTCAGTTAATGTCTCATGATGAAGAAGTTATGCCAGACGCATTAGCTGGACTTGCTGCTTCAGCAGCGATTCAGTTATCTGATATACCTTTTGAATGTGCTATCTCTGAAGCAAGAGTTGGTAAAGTAAATGGAGAATTTATCATCAACCCAAGCCGCAGTCAATTGGAAGAATCAAACATCGATATGATAATCGGTGCCTCTGCAGATTCTGTGATGATGGTAGAAGGTGAAATGGATGAAATTTCAGAAGAAGAAATGGCAGAAGCAATTCAATTTGCTCATGGACACATCAAAAAACAAGTTGAAGCTCAAATAAAATTAGCTGAAGCTTTTGGTAAAAAACCCGTAAGAGAATATAATCCTGCGAAAGAGGATGAAGCTATCGAGAAAAAAGTTCACGAAGCTGCTTACCAAAAAATATATGATATCGCTAAAGGCGGACATAGTAAAAGAGATCGTGGAGAAGCATTTTCTGCCGTTAAAGAAGAAGTATTAGCATTATTTTCTGAAGAAGAATTGGAAGAAAACGAGAAGCTAATCAAGAAATACTTCAGCAAAGTAGAAAAGGAAGCTGTAAGAGAACTTACACTTGCTGAAGGCATACGATTGGACGGAAGAAAAACTGATGAAATCAGACCAATTTGGTGTGAAACTGATTATTTACCTTCTGTTCATGGTTCTGCAATATTTACAAGAGGTGAAACTCAAGCGCTTGCTACTGTAACACTTGGTACGTCAAGAGAAGCCAATACAATAGATATGCCTACTCATCAAGGAGAAGAGACATTCTATCTACATTACAACTTCCCTCCTTTTTGTACTGGAGAGGCTTACCCGATAAGAGGAACTTCAAGAAGAGAAATTGGTCATGGTAACCTTGCTCAACGTGCTCTTAAAGGAATGATCCCGGAAAGTAATCCTTATACAATAAGAGTGGTTTCTGAAGTTTTGGAATCTAATGGTTCTTCTTCTATGGCAACGGTTTGTGCTGGCACTATGGCGATGATGGATGCTGGTATAGATATGACAAAACCTGTATCCGGTATTGCTATGGGATTGATTTCTGATGGAGATCGTCATGCTGTACTTTCAGATATTCTAGGTGATGAAGATCACCTTGGCGACATGGACTTTAAAGTCACAGGTACTGCAGATGGAATTACTGCTTGCCAAATGGATATTAAAGTCAAAGGTTTACCTTATGAAATTCTAGTAAAAGCTTTGAAACAAGCTAAAGCTGGAAGATTACATATTTTGGAGAAATTGACTGATACGATTTCAGAACCAAATAAGAATGTAAAAGCTCATGCTCCAAAAATCATTACTAGAAGAATACCGAATGAATTTATTGGCGCGTTAATTGGACCAGGTGGTAAGGTAATACAAGAATTACAAAAATCTACTGGAACAGAAATCGTTATCAACGAAGATCCTGTGACAGAAGAAGGGATTGTTGAAATCCTTGGAACAAATCAAGAAGGTATAGATAAAGTTCTTGCCAAAATTGATTCAGTTACTTTCAAACCAGAAAAAGGAAGTGTTTATGAAGTTACTGTAGTAAAAGTTTTAGACTTTGGAGCAGTAGTAGAATATAACGATGCCCCAGGAAATGAAGTTTTACTTCACATATCTGAACTTGCCTGGGAACGCACCGAAAATGTTGCTGATGTTGTAAAACTTGGTGATGTAATGGATGTGAAATATTTTGGAGTAGATCCTAGAACCAAAAAACCTAAAGTATCCAGAAAAGCACTTCTTTCAAAACCTGAAAGAAGTCCAAAAAAAGAAGATGAAGACAATAAGTCTTAATCAATTTTTATTATTTAAAAACGGTTTAGAAAATTCTAAACCGTTTTTTTTTACTGACAAACTAGCGCAACTGACAAATTTTCATCAATAAACCATAGGTTTTGTTTATTCTTAGTATCATTAAAACATATTTTCTCTTAAAACATGTTTAATAATACAAAATGAAAAGATAATATCAGTAAATTAGTAATTGTGCATGATGATTGCACTTTACGTTATAATTATTTTTTATAAATCTTTAAAAAATTAAAATGAAAGTATTAGTTATCGGAGCAGGTAATATGGGGTTAACCTACTCAGAAGGAATGGCTAAATCCCCATTACTTAACAGAAAAAATTTGATGATATATGACATATCAAAAGATCTATTAAATAAACTAAGTGAAGTAACATATTACGACACTTTCGACAATCTACAAGATTGTTTACCAGGTGCAGACGTCGTATTTATAGCAGTAAAACCTTACCATAGTGAAGAATTGTTTGAGAAAATGAAACCGATGATTAATGATCAACAAATATTTGTTTCATTGATGGCTGGTGTCACTATTGAAAATATTCAAAATGGTTTGAATGCGAAAAAAGTTGTGAGAACTATGCCTAATCTTCCGGCAAAAGTTGGAAAAGGTGTTACATCTTATACTGAATCTAAAGAAGTCTCAAGAGTAGAGCTTCTCATGATAAGAAATCTTTTAGATACGACTGGACAATCTATACGCGTGAAAGATGAAGATTTCATTAATAAATCTACTGGTATTTCTGGTAGTGGTCCAGCTTACATTTTCTATTTCATGGCTTCAATGTTGGAAGCAGCTAAAAAAATGGGATTCTCAGATAACGATTCCAAAGTGCTTGTAAGTAACACATTCGAAGGGGCTGTTCACTTATTTAATGAGTCTGATTTATCTCCAGAAAAGTGGATGGATAGAGTAGCTTCTAAAGGAGGTACTACTAGAGCAGCTCTAGATTCAATGGATGATAACAATGTAAAACAGCTTATTCAGGATGCCGCTTATGCAGCATTTAATAGAGCAGTAGAACTTGGTGATGAATAACTTAAACTCTGATAAAATGCATAAAAAACGTATTGTAGTTAAAGTTGGAACAAATGTAATGACCAACACAAATAATAGAATTGTTGGACCGATACTTAAAAATTTGGTCAGACAAATCGCTTATCTTTATGAAAGAGATATCATAACAATTCTCGTATCTTCAGGTTCAGCTATTGCTGGTAAAGAAGTTCTTGGCTCTTGTTCTTCTGAAGACAAAACAACTCGACGCCAAGTATATTCATCTGTTGGACAACCAAGAATGATGAGACATTATTACACAATGTTTCATGACTTCGGTATGCGATGTGGACAAATTTTGGCAACAAAAAGAGATTTTGCCCCTGGTAAATATCGAGAAAACATGATCAATTGCTATGAAGGTTTATTAACAGAAGGTATTATTCCTATAGCAAATGAAGATGATGCAGTATCATTATCTATGTCAATGTTTTCTGATAATGATGAACTAGCAAGTTTAGTTTCAGAATTGGTTGGAGCGGATATGTTAATTATGCTCACAGATATTGAAGGTTTATATACTGGTCATCCAGACCATGAAGATTCAGATTTATTAAGACATGTTCGTGTACACGACGATGTAGAAAAATACGTTCAAGAAAACGAAAAAGGAGAAGGCGAAGGCCGTGGCGGCATGGAGTCTAAACTCAAAATTGCAAAAATGACAGCAAGTAAAAACATACCTACTTATATTGCTAATGGTAAAGACGAAAATGTCATAATTGATATACTTGAAGGCAAAGAAGTTGGTACTAAATTTACTGTTTAAAAAAAAAGAATATGAAATTATTAGATACTAAAACCAAAAATAATGTTCTTCAATCTATGATGACTATTATAGATAAAAGAAGAAATGAAATAATTGAAGAAAATAAAAAAGACCTAGAGTCTTTCAATAGAAATGATCAAGCTCTTTACGACAGGCTTGTTGTTGATCAAAAGAAAGTTGATAGCATGATTCAAGCTATCAAAGAAGTAAAAGAACAAGAAGATCCTGTAGGAAATACGATTTCTGAAAGAACTCTAGACACCGGCTTAAAAATTGTAAATAAAACGGATCCTTTCGGAACTATAATGATTATTTACGAATCCAGACCAGATGTCACTATCGAAGCTGCTGTACTTGCTTTTAAAGCAAATAACAAAATATTCCTTAAAGGTGGTAAAGAAGCTAATCATAGTAATATTATTCTTGAAGAATGCTGGCATCAAGCTTTAGAAGAAAATGGATTATCTAAAGACTGGATTAAACTGCTTCACCTCAATAGAGAGGAAACAAGAGAATTCTTAAGTAATCCTCCTGAAAAAATGGACTTGATTGTCCCTAGAGGTGGTGAAAAACTGATAGATTTTGTCAAGAAAACAGCAACCTGTGCTGTTTTGATAAGCGGTCGTGGTAACAATTTCCTATATGTTGCTCCTGATGCTGATTGGGATGTTGCCAAAAAAGTAATCATTAATGCTAAAACTGATAAAATTTCTGGTTGTAATGCATTAGACAAAGTTCTAATTGATTCTCATCTTCCAGATTTTAATTCTAAAGTGAAAGAATTAGCTGAAATTCTAGACAAGGAATACGATGTTGAAATTCTAGTTGATAATAAAGTTAAAGATGTTATAGACTACCCTACTCTTCCGACAGAAGATACTTGGAAAGAAGAATTTTTAGCTTTAAAAATTGTTTTAAGCTCTGTTGATTCTTTTGATGAAGCAGTCGAAAAAATAAACAAATATTCAGGTGGGCACTCATCTGTTATTATTACTAAGGATAACGATAAAGCGATGAATTTCATGCAACAAATAGATTGTGCTGCAGTTTATCAGAATGCTTCCACTCGTTTTACTGATGGTGGACAAATGGGAGTTGGCGCAGAACTTGCTATCTCTACAGATAAACTTCACCACAGAGGTCCTTTAGGTCTCAAACAATTGGTCACCAACAAATATTATGTTTGGGGTGATGGGCATATAAGAGAATAATTTTTATAAATTATTTTTCAATTCTAAGAGTCTGCTTATCAATGATAAGCAGACTCTTTTCATTTCAATTTGAATTTGATTCAAAATATTTATTAGTCGCTTGTAACATTTCTTCTCTTTAAGTCGTAAAATGATATGTAGATAAATGATAATCGAGGACATATCTAAATGAGACAACTTAAAATTACCAAGCAGGTTACCAACAGAGAAACTGCATCCCTAGACAAGTATCTCCAAGAAATTGGAAAAGTAGATTTAATTACAGCTGAAGAAGAGGTAGAATTAGCTCAAAGAATCAAAGCTGGGGACGATCTTGCTCTAGAAAAATTGACAAAAGCAAACTTAAGGTTTGTGGTATCGGTATCTAAACAATACCAAAATCAAGGGCTCACCCTACCAGATCTTATTAATGAAGGAAACTTAGGATTGATAAAGGCAGCTAAACGTTTTGATGAAACTAGAGGTTTCAAATTTATTTCTTATGCTGTTTGGTGGATTAGACAATCTATACTTTCTGCTTTAGCTGAACAATCTCGTGTAGTGAGATTACCGCTGAACAAAATTGGATCGATCAATAAAATTAATAAGACGTTTGCTATTTTGGAACAACGTCATCAAAGGCCTCCTAGTCCAGATGAAATTGCAAAAGAATTGGAAATGACGGTTAATGATGTAAAAGAATCATTAAAAAATTCTGGTCGTCACCTATCTATGGATGCTCCACTTATTGAAGGTGAAGACTCCAATTTATATGATGTTTTGAAATTTGGTGAATCTCCAAATCCAGAAAATGATTTATTGCATGAGTCACTCCAAACAGAAATTGAAAGAGCTTTAGAAACTTTGACAACTCGAGAAGCTGATGTAATAAGACTCTATTTCGGTTTAGGAAACCAACAACCTATGACTCTTGAGGAAATTGGAGAAACGTTTGGACTTACCAGAGAACGTGTTAGACAGATCAAAGAAAAAGGTGTTAGAAGGTTAAAACATACATCGAGAAGTACAATCCTCAAAACTTACTTAGGATAATTTTTTTGATTTTAAATAATAACTTATACAAAAAAAGCCCTCGTTGAGGGCTTTTTTTATGGTTATATACTCTTATTAATTTTGATTTACTTCAACAGAAGAATTGGTCTCTGCAGCTTCTGTTTTTATACTTTTAAGCAATTCCTCAGCTTCTGAAATTGCTTCAGGGAAAGAATCGAAATTCTTTATTATATTTTCAAGAATATAAGTAGCATTATAATTATCTCCTAAAGCATTGAAGTTTTTCGCCATCAATAACAATCCTTTTACTCCAAATTCTCTATATCTAGAATAATTTTTTGTAAGATCCTGGACTACAGCTGTGGATGCTTCATAATCACCTGATTTGTTTTTAAAATAAGCATCGTAGTATAAAGCTTCGGCTTTAAGTTTACCTGTAGCCATATCTAAAACATCCTCGTATGCGGATTCTGCTCGCTTTTCATCACCAACTTTCAATGAAGATCTAGCAATAAATATCTTGGCATCACTTAATACTTCTTCATCCTTTACATCTTTAGACAAAATCAGTTCAGCATAGATGAGAGCCTTATCATAATTTTCAGTTTCATAATATGCTTTCATCAAATTGGACTGGGCAAAAAGTATGTTTTGAGAAAAACTAGCTTCGGTTTCGAGTCTTGACAAGTTTTGGATAGCTTCATCATAATTCTCATTTGATAAATAGATTTGCGACAACCTTCTTAATGATTCTTCAGTGAATTCACTAGAACGACTATTTACTACAGCTTTATAATATGGAAGTGACTCTTGTAGATCTCCTTCATTATAAAGTAATTGAGCTAAGTAGAAGTTTGACTTTAAACTATTTTTTCCATTAGGGAACTCTTTTAAATAAGTTTTGAATCCAGAAATTGCCTTTTGAGTGTTATTATCTAGAAATTTATTTTCGGCTGATTCATAAGTGGCTTCTTCAATATCAGAATCTGCTACTTCAACAAAATCTAGAGTATTCACCCAACTTGCATATTGGTCTATCTCTCCAATATCTATATATATCAAACGTACGGTTTGTACGGCCTGTAAAGCTTCCTGAGAATTCGGGAATTCTCTAACTAATTGCTTGAATTTAGATAATGCTTCGTTGTAACTTTCTTGATTATAGTAAATCAGAGCTTGTTTAGAAAGAGCCTGAGGATAATACAAACTTTTTGAATAATTAGATAAAATTCTTTGGTAAACCTTAATAGCCTGTTCATCTTTCTGCTCGGCGACATAAGTATTTCCAAGTTCGAATAAGGCATCATCTACATAAATAGAGCTAGGGTATTTTTCAACAAAAGCATTCAAATTCTGAATTTTTTGTTCATTTCTATCAACAAATCCATAGCTATACGCTTTTTGAAAAAAAGCATAATCGCTTTTGTATTCTGTCATTGCAATTGCACTATTGTAGGATTCCATTGCAGGCCAGTATTCTCCAAGTGCAAAGTGAGCATCGCCTAACCTTACATGAGCATCATGTAGTCTTTGTGATGGTCTTTCCACTTCAATAAAATCTTCAAAGAATGAGATAGATGATCTATAATTTTTTGTTTTAAAATAAGAATATGCTATGTTGTAATCTATTGAATAATATTCTGGAAGCTGTTCAGCTTTTGACATCCCTTTAAATTCTTTGTAACCTACAAGAGCTTCATCATAATTACCAAGAGAATAATCGACTTCAGCTTTCCAATAGGTTGCTTTAGCTGTATATTCAGAATCCAAGCGTTCGGATAAAGATTTATTGAAGTACTCTTTTGCTTCTCGAAGTTGATTGTCCTTGAAAAGTTCAATCCCATAATGATATGCTACTCTTTGATAAGCGACTTTATTGCTGTAATCCTTGCTATCTTCTAACATTGAGATAGCTTTTTCATAATTTTTAGAGGTAAGGTAGGAATCAATTAAAAGATCTCCGACTGCATCTACATCCTCAGAACTAGGATATGTTTCCATATAAGACTGAAGTACTTCTGGTACAGATCTATAAGGATTTCCTATTTCGTAACTTAACTTGGCATAGTTTAAATAAGCATCTTTTTTTAAACTATCATTAAAGTTCATTTCAGTGACATTCTTGAAGGCATTAAGAGCTTGAGTTTTCTTATCGGTTTTTAAATATGCCTTGGCTAAGTGATAATAAGCATTCTGAGCAACAACATCCTGCCCATCTAAAATTTTAGAAAATTCATCAATAGCAGATTCGTAATCTCCGGTTTCATAATAAGCATAGCCAAGCTGATAGTAATCTGTATTATTCCATTTCCCTCTATCCCCTCTATATTCTTTCAAGTATTGAATTGCCTTGGTATACTGCTTCAGGTTGAAATAACTTTCACCTATAATTTTATTAAGTTGTGAGCGTTCTCTAACATTAGATTTAGGCAATTGTTCCAGGCCTAAGTCAATAGCTTTTTCAAAATTCCCAAGTTTAAAGTTCATATCACTTTGGAAATAAGAAATATTATTACCTCTTACCCCTTCACTCCTGGCCTCATCAAATAGTTCTGAAGCTGATTCATACTCATTTTCTTCATAAGCGATAAAAGCAATATAGTATTTGGCTTGAGCGCCGTACTCTTTATCGTTTCTCACATTATCAAATAATTGCTGAGCCTTTCTATAATTTTTGGTTCTGAAATTTGTATACCCGTAATTAAACTGATAAGTCTTAAGCTCATCTCTTGAAAGTGAGCTCGTATTTACTTGACTTAGCCATTCATTTGCCTTATTAAAATCTTTATTCTGAAAATAATAATTACCAACTTCCAAGTATGCTTTGTTTGTTTTTAAGCTTGTGGGATTATTGGCGATGAATCTTTCCATCAACTCATCAGCTTTAGGTTTCCCCAATTCGATAGCACATTTAGCTATGTAGTAATCAATATTTGCTTTAAGCTGATCGCTTTCTATTTCAGAATAAATTTCACGGAAAGTTTTACTAGCAATCTCAAATTGATTTTGATCGTAGAACTGAATTGCCTCCTGGTATTTACCAAGCGCATCCGCGTATTTCTGTGATTGCTGTGCTTGAGCTGATGTAAAAGCTATAAAAATAAATGCAAAGAAAATTTTAGGCATTGTAAATCGTTTTTTAAGTATCAATCAAAGATAAAATATATACACATATAACGTTGAAGGTTATTTTTAATTATAACTAAATCTTAGATTGATTTTTATTGCTCAACTAAATAATCCTATATTTATAGCCTACAATTTTTTTCTATTAATTCACATGTCAGAAACCATTCTTGAACTTAGTAATGCCAGCATATTTCAGAGAGAAACTCTTATCTTATCCGATGTTAATATCGAAATAAAAAAAGGAGAGTTTGTTTACCTCATCGGTAAAACAGGAACTGGTAAAAGTAGTTTTATGAAAACACTTTATGCGGATTTACCCTTACAGAGTGGCTTTGGACAAATTGTCGGGTTCGAATTGAAAAACCTTAAAGACAAGCAAATCCCATTTTTAAGGCGAAAACTTGGAGTGGTTTTTCAAGATTTTAAACTACTAAATGATAGAAATATAAATGAAAACTTATTTTTTGTTCTGAAAGCAACTGGCTGGAAAGACAAATCCAAGATGCAACAAAAAATTGATGAAGTTCTTGATAAAGTAGGTATGAAAACTAAAAGTTTTAAATTTCCTTATCAGCTTTCTGGCGGAGAACAACAGCGAGTAGCTATCGCTAGAGCTTTGCTAAACGATCCAGAACTTATTCTTGCAGATGAACCGACTGGAAACCTAGATCCTCAAACTTCTGTAGAAGTCATGCAGGTTCTTCAAGAAATTAATGCCAACGGAAATACAATTTTAATGGCAACTCATGATTATGCCTTATTATTAAAGTTTCCATCAAAAACTTTAAAATGTGATGGTCAACGCCTATTTGAAGTCGTCCAAAAACAACAACAGCAATAAACTATAATTTATGAAAATTTATTCGAAGCTAATCGTATTGAGCTTGCTTACATTAAGTATAGCATGCAAACAAAAATCTAAAGAAAACTCAATGAAAGAAAATTCACTTCTTAAAGAATGGGATGGTCCTTATCAAGGAGTTCCAAATTTTGAATCCATGAATCTTGAAGATCTGGAGCCAGCGATGGATTATGCTATAGAAAAACATCTTTCAGAAATCCAGGATATTGCAAATTCTACAGAACCCGCTACGTTTGAAAATACCATAGAAGCTATGGAAAGAGCTGGAAAACTAGTGGACAGAGTTTATACATACTATGGAATCTGGAGTAGTAACTTATCTTCTGATAAATTCAGAGAAATTCAACAAAAATTATCTCCAAAATTATCAGATTACCAGTCTAAAATTCGCCAAAACGAGAAGTTATTCGAAAGAATAAAAACAGTTCACGATAATAGTTTAGAAGAAAACTTAAAACCTCAAGAGCAACGGGTTGTTGAGTTAGTTTATAAGTCTTTTGAAATGAATGGGGCAAATTTAAATGATGAAGACAAAGCCCGTTATGCTGAAATCAATAAAGAATTATCTAAATATTATACAGATTTCTCAAACAATATACTTCACGACGAGGAAAACTATGTCACTTTTCTAAATGAAGACCAACTAAGTGGCTTGTCTGATTCTTTTATTAAATCTGCAAAAAAAGAAGCCGAAAGGCAAGAAAAACCAGGCCAATATGCTATTGTAAATACGAGATCTTCTATGGATCCTTTTCTTACTTATTCCGATGAAAGAGAGTTGCGTGAGAAAGTTTGGAGAAACTATTACTCCAGAGGTGATAACGAAGATGAGTACGATAATAATGAGTTGATAAAGAAAATATTGAAGCTTAGAGATGAGCGCGTAAAGTTATTAGGATATGATAATTATGCACAATGGAGACTTCAGGATAGAATGGCAAAAAATCCTGAGAATGCCATGAATTTATTGATGGCTGTGTGGCCTCCTGCAATAGCAAGAGTTGAGGAAGAAGTTGAGGATATGCAAGAAGTAGCCAACGACGAAAATGCTGAAATTGAAATAGAAGCCTGGGATTACCGCTATTACGCAGAAAAAGTAAGACAAGAAAAATATGACCTTGACTCGGAAGAAGTCAAGAATTACCTGGTTTTAGACAATCTTACAGATGCCATTTTCTATGTGGCCGGAAGACTTTTTGATTTTGAATTTTCTGAAATTACAGATGGAAGTGTTCCTGTATTTCATGAGAACGTGAAAGTATTTGAAGTTACCAAATCTACAGACGGTAGTCACGTAGGCTTGTTTTATCTAGATCCATATGCAAGAAAGGGAAAACGATCCGGAGCTTGGGCAACTACTTACCGTTCTTACACTAGTTTCGATGGTGAAACCAATGTTCTGGCGTCAAATAATTCAAATTTTGTAAAAGCTGGAGAAGGTGAACCCGTTTTGGTTTCTTGGGATGATGCTGAAACCTTCTTTCATGAGTTCGGTCATGCCTTACACTTCTTGAGTGCAGATGTAAAGTATCCAACATTGAATGGTGGTGTAAGAGATTATACTGAATTTCAATCTCAGTTGCTAGAAAGATGGATTTATACAGATGAAGTGATCAACAGTTATCTAAAGCATCATGAAACAGGCGAACCGATGCCGAAAGAGCTTATAGCAAAAATAAAGAAAGCTTCAAAATTCAATCAGGGATTTGCCACTACTGAGTTTTTAGCTTCAGCTATTATGGACATGAAGTATCATACAACAGATCCGAGTGAAATAGATCCTAAAACTTTTGAAAAGGAAACTTTGGACGACTTAGGAATGCCAAAAGAATTGGTGATGCGTCATCGCTCTCCACACTTTGGACATGTCTTTTCAGGTGAAGGTTATGCCACAGGTTATTATGGTTACCTATGGGCAGATGTACTAACTTCTGATGCAGCTGAAGCCTTCGCGGAAGCTGAAGGCGGATTTTATGATGAAACCTTATCCAACAAATTGGTTGAATTCCTTTTTGCTCCAAGAAATGCAATTGATCCTGCTGAGGCTTACAGATTATTTAGAGGTAAAGATGCAGAAATTGATGCGTTGATGAGAGATAGAGGTTTTCCTGTTCCAAAAGAAAACTAAAGCATTTGAAAGTATGCAGTCCTATTCATTTGAATTTTTGAGGTAAGCCCTTGGGAATTAAGTCCAACGCAAAGGATTAATCTTCATCTTTTTTGTAAACATGAGGATTCTTGATGATCCCTTTTTTGAACACTTTTCGAATTCCCATTCGAATGCTACTATCTAGCTTCAAGATTTTATCTTTTAAAGCTTCTTCTGGTCGCCCTCGAAATGATGTGACGTGAAATTCATCGTCCTCGCGAAATGGTTTTTCTGAAAAGTAATAGTTGGATATGCAACATCGAAAACCTTCGTGTGTAACAGGTGAAACCGAATGAAGAGATTCTTGATGTGTTGCCATGACTACAAATCGATTAAATTTAGAATGTATAGTAATGGCTTCCTTATTTAATCCATTTGGCCATAACTCTAAGTTTCCACCATAAGCTTTTTCCCAAGATGGTGTGATGTAATATAAGAGATTTAAAACTCGCCAAAGCTTTCTATCTTTATCATGTGAATTGTCTAAATGAGGATTCAAAAATTGATTTTTGCCCATGCTAGAGAGTCCTCCTGCATAGAGATGTTCATCTGGAAGTGCTGATTCAATTCCGCATATTTCAGAAATCAATTCTACAACTCTTAAATCCTGAAAGGCATAGATGCACTCCTCGAGCATTGCATTGTACTTATCCATTTTAAAACCTACATACTTATCTTCTCTAATGCTTTTTTTATGCATCATCTCAGAACTCTTTGGAAACACATCAAAAAGTTGTTTGGCAAATTCAACAGGAAGTAACTCGTCCAAATAGAAATAAGGGATCGTATTTGTATTATTTTGGAATTGACGTACAATCTCTTCTCGATTGCTATCAAGATGATTGTAAATATGCTTTGCTATTTGTTGTCGATTTTTAATAACACATATGAATTTGGTTAACTTTGTAAAGTTAGTTAAAATCTAGAATTGTACAGATATACCAAATATGAATTCAAATGTTGCATAGATACTCCTTAAAATACCTGGCTGAGATATGCAACCACTCATGTACTCCAAAAAAACACCTAATTTGATATGCTTTCTATATTAATTCCTGCATACAATTTTGATATTTCTCCACTGATAAAAGAATTATATCATCAATCTTTGGTCTTGAATGAAACTATAGAAATCATAGTTTTTGATGATCATTCAAGTTTCTTTGTTGAAGAAAATAGAAAAGTAGCTCAAGAATTTAATCTAAATTATAGGTATTTAGACCAAAATTTAGGTCGAGGCAGAATTATTAATTTATTAGCAGAACATGCTAATTTTGAATATTTACTTATTTTAGATTGCGATGTAATGCCAAATTCCAATTCGTTTTTGACCAACTATTTATCAAAAATCACTAAAAAAACTGAGGCCATTTATGGCGGAAGAAAGCATGAGTATTCTATAGAACATAAGAATAAATTGAGGTGGAAATATGGCTACTACAAAGAAGACAAAACGGTAGTAGAACGCTTAAAAAAGCCTTATTTATCAACATTAACAAACAATCTACTTATTAAGAAAGAGCTATTTGAGCAAATAAAATTTAATGAAATTCTCACCAAATACGGACATGAAGACACTTTATTTGCATATGAATTGAAAAAAAAGCGAAGTCATATAGAACATATAAACAATCCGGTTATTCACAAAGACATAGATGAGGATTCTGTGTTTATTGATAAAAATGAATTTTCTTTAAGAAATTTGAAAACTATCTACGATTCAAAATTGATTCCCTCTGATGAAATTCAAATTTTGAATGTTTTTGAAAAAATAAAATCTCTTAAACTTGAAGGAATTTTCGCTCGTACATTCATTTGTTTTGAAAATTATATCAGAAATAGATTGACATCAGATAGAAACACTGTGACCTTATTCAATATCTATAAATTAGGCTATTTCTGTAAAATCAACAGACAATGAGTCACTTCTTCTCTGTTGTTATCCCTCTTTTTAATAAAGAAAATTATATACTAAAAACTTTAGATAGTGTATTAAAACAAGAATATAATGATTTTGAAATCATAGTAATAAATGATGGTTCTTCGGACAGTAGCCTAGAAAAAGTAAAGTCTGTAAAAGATTCAAGATTAAAAGTAATCTCTCAAAAAAATCAAGGTGTTTCGGTAGCCAGAAACAAAGGCATCTTTGAGGCTAAAGGTCAATACATCGCCTTGCTAGATGCTGATGACTATTGGTACCCCCATCATTTAAAATCTCTAAAACAACTTATTGAATTATTTCCAGATGCTGGTATCTATTGCGATGCTTATGAAATTATGATGCAGAACAAAACCATCCGCAAGGCAGATTTTAACGTTGACTTAGGTAGTAAGCCACAACTTATAGGTGATTATTTTGAATCCAGCTTGGTCAACCCTATTATTTGGACCTCATCGGCTGCTTTTAGCAAAGACAAGTTTCAAGAGATTGGTCCTTTCGATGCAAAATTGAGAACAGCGCAGGATTTAGATTTTTTTGCCAGGGCCGCTTTAAAATTTTTAGTCGCCTATCATCCTAGGGTTGGCATGCGATATTACAAAGACAGTGAAAACAACTTAGCCAAATCAAAATACAACGAAGATCGCTTGTATTTTATTTCAAAATTTGAAGACCTAGAAAAAGACAACCTATCCCTCAAAAAATACCTAGATGTTTTTAGGTATGCATTAGTTGTAAGATGCAAAATGGATGGAAGTGAGCTATGGAAAACGGTTGTGAATGACATTGACCGAATCAACCTTACTCAAAAACAAGTGTTTTTGATGAAACTCTCACCAAATGTCTTGAGATTTTTCAAAAAGATTCAATTGCTGCTTATTAAAAAAAATATCTATTTAACAGCTTTTAGATAAGTTAGTTCATAGAATCCTTCAGCCTTTCAAAATAAAGGTCAAAATCAATACCGTTTGAAATTATTCTCTTCTTCGGTTTAAAATCTTCAGAAAAAATGCTTTTTTGTGTTTCATGTTTAGAAAAGTCTATTTGAGATAAATCACTCAAAGAATGGATAAAGCTACTTAAAGAATATGGCCTGTCCGGCTTAAATTCAAAATTATATACTGAATCAAATTCAGGAGAAGTCCACAGAAAAAACGGGATTTCAAACATAGATTTTGTAGGAATATCTGATGAAACATGTCCTACAAACTCTCTTTCAAAAAAAACTTCTTCGCCGTGGTCTGAAAAATATAGTACATAACTTCTATCATCCTTTGCCTTTACTTTTTCTATGATGCTATGTATCAAAAAGTCTAAGTACACAATAGAATTGTTATAGTGGTTGATAAGTTCAAAATTTTCTTTAGAAGGAAAAGGGGTCTTGGGGTTATCTTGAAATTTCTTGAATTGATCTGGATATCTCAAATTATAATTGGAATGCGTTGCTAAAAAATTAATGACTATAAATTTTTTAGAAGCTTCGTCTTCCAGGGCCTTATCTAGGTATGGGAGTAGTACTTCGTCAAAAGGTGTTACAGAACCCCAACGTGTAGTATTGGTGTAGATATAATGGTCTGAAGCTTTGGAAACTTTGGTAAGGAAGGTTTCGTACATTCCTATTGGCATTTGATTGGATAACCAATAAGTTTTAAACCCAGCTTGATTCATAAGTTGAATGACAGAAGATTCAGTTTTATTTTGAAAATCTTTAAAAATAAGTGCATCTTCCAAGGATTCTATAGTGTGAGACTCTGAACTTATAACATCATTATAAATCAATAATTCTTCCTTCATCTTAGAGAGCAAAGGAGTAGTTTCCCTTTCATATCCATAAATGCCCAATTGTCTTCTGGTGGTTGATTCCCCTATCAAAAGGACAAAGGTGTGAGATTCTGAATTTCCTCCGAATGTAACGTTTTCAAAATGACCAAGCCTCTGATCTAAATTTAGATCAGAAAATTTATAAGTTTCGTAAACATAACTTAGTGTTCCTTTCAGTACTTGAAAGGGAAAGTTGGCTACAATATAACCACTCCATTTGAGCCCAACTACAAAAATTATAATGAGTCCTATTTTTAAACTAAAGGGAAAATTTTTCGACAAAACCAAGGCAGGTTTTTTGATTTTTATAAAATACGAAATCAAAATAACCAGCAACAATCCACTGAAAATTAATAGTTTAACATCAATATAAAGATTTAAGAATTCTGAAATTTCAGCTGTATTGGTTTCAAAAAAAATAAAAATAGAAGAAGCCGAAAAATAGGTACTGAACAAATAGAAAAAGGAGGTTTCAAACCACAAACCATAGATAAAAAAAATAAAGGCTAGTGAATTTAAAATGGCTTTTGCTTTTTGGATTTTAATCATACTTAAAGCAAGCCATATACAAGATAAATACACAAAATGCTCTACCAAATTCTGGAAATTATACCATCTAAAATCAGCAAATAACAATTCGAACAGAAAACTAATCCATACAGGAACTATCCAAAACAGAAAAGGCTTGAGATTAATCTTCATTTCTTAATCGTTTAAGTTTCGAAATTGCTTTCACGCCCATTTGATAAGCTCTGATTTGACCAAAAAAAGATATATGAGTATGTCTAAATAGAAAAAAAACATATTTTACTAACCATAAATACACTAAGTTATTGTATTGTATAAATTTGTATGCTGTGGTGGCTTCTAAAATAGAAGCAGCACTTAATTTTAACCCAGACGTTAAGCCATTATGAATGCAAATAGGTTCAGCCACATAGGCAACTCCAAGACCCTTTTTTAAAATTTGATGTCTTAGAACTTGCTCTTCAGAACAGGGGAAAGTAGCCCCTATTCCAAAACGCTCATCAAAACAAATTTTATATTTTCGAAAGACTTCTGACTTAAAAGTCATTTCAAAAGAAGTTAAAAACTGTTTTGTTGATTTTATATAACCCCCGTTTTTAGGATAAAATTTAGTGAACTTTTTATGTTCATCCAAAAATTGAAACGAAATCAAACTTGCTTCTGGATAGGTTTCATAAGCTTTTAGAATAATCTGTTCAAAGCCAGGTAAATATTCAATATCATCATCTGCAATTACTAAAATATCTCCTATTGAATTTTCAATGGCTAGATTTCGACTTTTACTCAACCCAAATTCTTTAGAATTGATAACTCGAATTCTTTTATCATGAGAAACTAATTCTTTATCAAGTTTAGTTTGGTTGATGATAAGTAATTGATATTGCTCTAAGTCCAAGACTGGAAACATCGCTTCTAAGAACGAAAGGTCTTTTCTGTTCATAGTAGAAATCAAAATCTCCAATGCTGGGTTGGTTTTCATTACTGATTATAAATAAGAGGCTTCCTAAAGAGGAATAAAATAATTAAAAAATAAATAATGTATGTTATTGCATGACCTATAACTACACCTAGCAGGCCGACTTTGGATATAAAGTATAAGGCTGAAAAATATAGACTTAGGGCTAAAAATAAATCCGTAAGGATATAATGCCACATCATTTTTTTGGCGTGAAACTGATACACCATGACCAAGGCTAAAACTCTGAAAAAATCTCCAACCATTTGCCACAAAAATAAGTCAGTTGCTGGTATAAATTCTTCTGAAAAGATTAAACGTACAATCCAATCTCTTAGTACATAGACGATAAGCAAACCCAAAATAAAAATGGGCAAAATTTGTTTATAAAATGAAAAAATAATGTCTCTAAATTTTTCTTTGGATTGGGCTTCTGCAAGCTTTGGTAAAATATATAAATTCAATAGCGACAACACAAAGAGCAAATAATAATTTGATATTCTTTGAGTGGACTCCCAGAAACCAGCTTCTGCCTCGCCAATAGTATCTATCAAAAAATTACGAATTCCCAGATAAACAAATGGAAAAGTAGCGCTAGAAATAAGAGTCATAAATGCAAACTGACCCAAATTCCTTAGCATGGGTGTGGAAAACTGGCTAAACGAAAATGCCATTAGTTTCTCAGAATAAATTTTTACGTGATATAATGTAAAAAAAAGCATTGCAGAAGGCACTAAAACGACAGCTAATAAGGCGCCCTCTAAACCTTGAATATAAAGTAAAATAGCAAATAATGTAAGATTCAAAATATGAGAGGCTATATTTATTTTGATCACTTTATTGAATTCACTAAAGCCTTTCAAAATGGCCATCAAATAAATATTCATCACATGAAGTGGTAATACAAATGCCAACAATTTGATTACAAAAACAAAATCCTTAGAACTGAAAATAAGCGCATTGATATATTCAGAAAAAATAAAAATAAAACCCATTGTTAAAACACAAACGGCAAATCCTACCCCTATTAAGGTTGACAAAAAAGGAAAGAATATTTTTAAATCTTTTTTATATTCTGCGGTATATTTTACAACTGCGTTATCTAATCCACCTGTTGAAAACTTTTGAAACAGTTCTAGGCCATTTCTCATGTTCCCCAGTAAAGCAATGCCTTGTGGACCAAGATAAAGTGCCGTGAGTTTAGAAACGCCTAAGCCAGCTATCATTTTAACTACCACCGATAGACTGTTGAAAGAGCTAACTTTCAAAAAAGTAGATTGCTGGATGACAGTTTTTAGCCGTTTTATCACGTTCGAGTTGGATCTTTTAATTATCGAAATTACAATTTTAAAAGACATAAGTCTTTTTTTTGAAAAAATTGAATCTCATAAATAAAATGACTTTACACATGTCTGCATAAAGCCATTCTTATAAAAGGATGAAGGTTTTAAATCTATTGAAAGTAAAAACTGTTCGGTGCTGTATTTCCTACGGTTTTTTCAGATAGAAGCTGACCAGATGTAGAATACACGAAGACCGTTCCA
Organism: Psychroflexus salinarum; assembly: GCF_042677225.1. Classification (NCBI taxonomy): domain Bacteria; kingdom Pseudomonadati; phylum Bacteroidota; class Flavobacteriia; order Flavobacteriales; family Flavobacteriaceae; genus Psychroflexus; species Psychroflexus salinarum. The sequence continues at coordinate 83,439 of NZ_JBHTIV010000002.1, read as the reverse complement.
TTGGAAGCAAAGTCCCCAGCATCACCCACATAAATTTGATCATCATTTACATCAAAACCATAAAACGATCCAAATGCTGAATCACTACCATAATCAAAAATTGGAACTGATGACAATTCTGTAGCATCTAAAGCGGAAGAAAAAGCTTCAGTTCCTGAGGTATAGTAAAACTGGTCATCAACAACTCTCAAATTTTGTATTGATGTTAAGTTTTCTGGTTTTTCAAAGAGCGCCTCAACTTCAAGATTGTCCAAATTTATTTTTTTTACTCCTTCAATATCTAAAATGAAAAGATTCCCTTCGTACAGTTGCATAGAACTCAATTCTTCGCTAACAGTAAATGTCTCAACTATAGTATTGGATCTAGTGTCGAATTCAGATATTCTATTGCCACTGCCAAAAGCTGCATTTTGTATAAAAAGTTTACCATTGTAATTGACTATCTTTTCAGAAATTGCTCCTACTATTACAGTTTGCTCTACTTCAAATGTTTCAAGATCGATTATTGCTACAAAATCATCTTCAGTAGTTGTAAAATCTGCCTGATTGGTAACATAAGCTTTTCCATTATGAACAGTTCCATATCTCGGAACACTAAGGTCTGAATCTATAGTTCCAATCAATTCAAATGTATATCTATTCACAACTGTGATGATGTTCGAGCCATTTGAAATAATAAAGGCTTTGTCATCATCAAAAAATATAGACTGTAAAAACAATCCTAATCCTTCTCCTGCATTTACATCTTCAAATATAGAATTGTCGATTTCTTGTAAATCTTGGCTCAAAAATGAGACAGAGCCTCCTGCACTGGTACCTTCATTTAAAATAAGGGTTCCGTTTGCAAAATCACCATCTGGAATAACTTGACCTGAACTGTCATCATCGCTGCTACATGAGAAGATGATTATTGAGAATAAGGCTAGAAATACGGTTGAATACTTGTTCATTTACTTTTGTTTTAAAAATTAATTATCGTTTGAATAAAAAAATGCCTGCCCGGCAAGGGTCTGTTTTCTGCGGTTTGGTAAGCTATATCTCCAATATTTTTGACTTGAGCTGATAATTTTAAATTTTGAAGATTTGGAAATGCATAGGAAATCCCAGCATTCCAAAGCCAATAATCCTCCAAAACATCACCCGCACTGTTATTGGATCTTGTAAAAACTTCACCGTTGTATAAATTTTGAACATCTACTGAAAATCGGTCAATGTTATAAGTCAAGCTATTGGTGACTTTATGCTTTGGCACATACGTAAGTTGAAAGCCAGTTTGTTTATTTTCAGAAATCGTATAGGCATAGAGCGATCTCAAGTCAAAAGTATGCATACCAAACTCATAACTGCTGCTTAAGTTGGCTTCGAGTCCATAAGTTTCGACTTCATCCACATTTTCGGGTTGCCAAATATTAGTTGAATTAGGAATCCAACGAATAAGATTGGTAATGTCATTGTAATACCCAGTAAACGATAATTGCTGTGTATTGTTAACATCTGAAAGTATGACTGAAGCTTCTACCTGATTAGAAGTTTCTGGAAGTAAATCTGTACTTCCGCTTCCCTCCCAGTACAAATCATTGAAGGTTGGAATTCTAAAGTTTTTAGACACATTTGCCTTGGCTGAAATCACTTCTGAGAACTTATAATTCAAGCCTCCGCTAAATAAAAATGGACTATCGTAAACATCTGAATATTCCTGTCTTACACTTACTTCTGAAGTCAATTTTTTCCAATGGTGTTTGGTCAAAAAAGCAAAACTGGCAATGTTTCTGCTCTCAGATAAGACATTATCTCCACTTGCAGTGCTATAATTATATTCTGTGAGAATGTTGAAATTAAAGTTTTTATAAGGATAAAATATACTATAACGGGCAAGAGCAGTTTGAGCTGAGGCTCCTGTAGGTCTTGGATTTCTGGAATCTGAAGTATATTCAAAAAACTCATCAAAAAAAGCAAGTTTTAGGACAGAAGTTACTTTAGAAAACTGACTTTCCCATTCCAAAAGATGTCTGTGGTCTTCGTTGAAATAGGCCGATGGTGGATCTGATGGAAATAATAACGAGAAATTTCTATCGCCGTTGAAATACATCCCGTGGTAAGTTATTCTGTTGTTTTGATTCAGTTTTCTGGCTATACTTAAATTAGCATTATAATGTTCAAATTGACCATTTAAGTTTTGTCGTGAGGTCCCGGGCCAATCGTAGTCATTTTCAGAAGAAAGTCGGGATAAAGCCAAGGATAAACTCCATTTATCATTGGAAGTTGAAGCTTTTAATAAGTTTTGATAAGTTGAAAAACTTCCTGCTCTTGCGCTTAGAGTTAGATTGGTTTCTCCATTAAATCTCATCTTGTTTTTGAGATGAATACTCCCTCCTATTGCTCCTGTTCCATAAATCACACTTCCTCCACCAGGTCTAACAGAAAGCTCATCAAAACCATCAACAAGTAATGTATTGAAATCGGTCTGACCATTAAACTGAGAATTGATATTGAATCCATTCCAAACCACAGCTGTTTGCTGTGCGGTTGTTCCACGAAATGTTGGTGAAGACACCATTCCGAAGCCATTTTGCTTGAAGAAAATACTAGTGTTTTGTTGTAAAACATCAGTTAACGTTCCAGGCGAGTCTTGAAGATTTGAACTGGAAAAATTAAAAATAAGCTGACCTGTAGAAAATCTATTGATTTGACGATCTACTACAAACACTTCATCCAATTTCTGGATGGAATCAAACTGAGCGAAACCCAACGTTGTAAAAAGACACGCCAAGACGCTAAAAATTATTGAATACCTCATACACCACTTGACCTTTATCCCGAAAGTCTTGTTTAAAATTTACACATTGAGGCAGGTCTCCTGGCTTGCGTCTTTGTTCAACCTTCCCATCCTACTTTGAAGAACAGTGGTTATGAAGTTGAGGAACAAATCATACACTTTTAAGGCGTACTTAGCTTACAGTTGCGGGAACAGCTTTCGATTTTCACGAAATTCCCTTTTAATCATCAAAAGTTGAAACAACCTTTGAGAACCAAAATGCATTGCAAAAGTATACATTTCTTAAAGAAAGCATACCATTTCTAACTCGAATTTCAAAATTCTGAAAATTAGTGATGGATTACATTCAAAATAATTAATCATACTTTTGTCAAAATTTCAACTCAAATGAAACCACTATTAATTTTTATTGTCATTTTATGTTTTTTTGCTTGTAAAAAAGTAGAAGAGTCCACTACTAACAATAAAAACTATACTGAGGTTGAAATTGAATATGCTAGTGGATTTGAAATTCATAAATATTCTGGATTCACAAAGGTGATTGTGAATTCTCCTTGGCAAAATGCTAAAAAAGATTTGGTTTATGTATTGGTCGAAGAAGACGGTAAAATTCCTCAAAACGTAACTTACGATGCTAAAATTCAATTACCGATTGAAAGCCTGGTCACTACATCTACGACCCATATCCCCTCTCTTATAACCCTTGACAAACTGGATAAACTTGTAGGTTTCCCAAATCTCGATTTCATCTCTTCTAAAGAAGCTAGAAAATATATTAAACAGGGAAAAATAAAAGAACTTGGGAAAAACGAAGTTTTAAACACTGAGATTCTTTTGTCTGTAAAACCTGATGTAGTTTTTAGCTTTGCTATTGAAGGGCAAAATAAAACTTTAAAACAAATTCAAAAATCAGGAATACCAATCATTTATAATGGAGATTGGCTAGAAAACGATGCCTTAGGAAAAGCAGAATGGATTAAATTTTTTGGTGCATTTTTGGGTAAACTAGAACTTTCTATCCAAGCGTTTAATAATGTAAAAGAAGATTATATTTCCTTGAAAAAAATAGCTGGATCAGCAGAAGAAAACCCTAGTGTGATTTCTGGAGCCATGCATCAGGATCGCTGGTATTTACCCTATGGAACAAGCTGGAATGGTCAATTTTTTGAGGATGCCAATGCCAATTATATCTACAAGAACACTAAAGGTAAAGGCAGTGTAGCTTATTCATTTGAAAGGGTTTTGGAAGATGCTAAGAATGCAGAATTCTGGATTTCTCCCGGTCAGTTTACTTCCTACTCACAACTTTTAGAAAGCAATATTCATTATCAAGAATTTAAAGCGTTTTCAGAGAGAAATATATATACAATGGCCAGAACAACTGGCGAAACTGGTGGTGTTTTATTTTACGAATTGGGTCCAAACAGACCGGATTTAATTCTAAAAGATTTGATCAAAATTTTCCATCCAAAACTTTTACAAAACAAAGAATTCACTTTTTTTAAGCCCTTAAGCCTTGAGTAAATCATTTGTAAATCACATCTTATTATTCACCGTATTATTCGTTGGGATCGTTTTGAGCTTATCTTTGGGGTCAGTCTCCATTCCATTTCAAGATATTTTAAAAAGCCTGGCTGGTTTATCGATTGAAAACTCTACATGGGAATATATCATTGTAAATTATCGACTTCCAAAAACTATAACTGCCATTCTTATTGGGTCTGGCCTTGCCGTCAGTGGACTTTTAATGCAAACTTTATTTAGAAATCCATTGGCAGGACCTTATGTCCTTGGGTTGAGTAGCGGTGCAAGTTTGGGTGTTGCTTTTTTGATCATGGGAGCAAGTTTATTATCAGGATTTTTAGGTGAGTTTTTATTTTCAAAATGGGCTATTATATTATCGGCTAGTAGTGGGAGTTTACTTGTCATGCTGGCAGTGCTTTCTACCGCCCAGCGAGTAAAAGATACCATGACTTTACTTATTATCGGATTAATGGTTGCAAGCCTTACTTCTGCAATAGTAAGCGTTTTAGCTTATTTTAGCAGTTCTGATGATCTTCAGCTTTATATCTTTTGGTCTTTCGGAAGTTTAGGCAATTTATCCTGGCAGGAAGTTGGAATTTTATCTCTTTGCTGGTTTATCGGATTAAGCTTTGCCGTTTTTTGTCTTAAAAATCTCAATGCTTTATTGCTTGGTGAGAATTATGCCAGAAGTATGGGAGTTCAATTGAAAAGAAATCGAATTCTTATTATTATTTCAACTTCTATTTTAGCTGGAAGTGCTACTGCATTTGCTGGTCCTATAGCTTTTGTAGGATTGGCTGTGCCGCATCTAGTAAGACAACTTATCCCTACCAACGATCACAGAGTTTTATTGCCAAGTATTATTTTGGGCGGAGCAATACTGATGCTATTATGTGATATTATTGCCCAATTACCAGGAACTGAGAGTACATTACCTATAAATGCAGTCACCTCAATATTTGGTGCTCCAGTGGTGATTTGGCTTTTATTAAGGAAACGCAAACTCAATTTTTAATATGTCTTCTGAATTTAATCGCGATAAAATTTTACTCTCTACTGCTTCTTTAAACATTGGTTACAAAGAAAAAAAAGGCGTGATATCTATTGCTGAAGCTATTAATTTTGAAATAAAAGCAGGAGAACTTGTAGCTCTAATAGGTGTCAACGGCTCAGGTAAATCTACATTACTAAAAACTTTATCAGGTCAAATCCCTTCCCTGTCTGGAGATATAAAAATTGACAGTCAATTCTTATCAGAACTTCATGATAATAATTTGGGTGCATTTCTAAGTCTAGTTTTAACCAACGAACCCGTTTCCAGACAATTGACGGTTATGGAATTGGTTGCTTTAGGCAGACATCCCTATACCAATTGGCTGGGGCATTTAAGCGAGCAGGATATTGAAAAAGTCAATAAAGCATTAAGCCAAGTGGATTTGATTCAGAAGAAAGATAAATTGTGTGATTCATTGAGTGACGGGCAATTCCAAAAAGTATTAATCGCCAGAGCATTGGCTCAGGATACTCCACTGATTTTGATGGATGAACCTACAACTCATCTTGATATGTTTCATAAAGCTTACGTCCTACAATTGCTAAAGTCTATCGTAAAAACTTCTCAAAAAAGCATTCTATTTGCTTCACACGAAATTAATCTAGCACTTCAGCTGTGTGATAAAATCATCTTGATTAATGAACAGAAAGTGAGTTTTGGAACTCCTTCAGAATTAATTCAGAGAGGAGCTTTCAGAAGCTTATTCCCGGCAGATTTCATTGTATTTGATGAAGTCACTAAAACATTCAGAATGAAAATAAGTGATAATCAATGACGATTAAAGAGTTTCCGCATAATGAAAACATGAGGAAACGTTATGGCTGCTATAAATGCAAATAGTAAGGACAAGAAATTTTTTGTGTCCTTAAACAGCCAAACAACAACTGCCATGCCTATTAAGGAAGCCAACCAATATGGAAATGCTTTTTTGAAGTATTTAATAAAGTTTTTGATTTCAAACTTACCATATAGCGAATTGATCTGATCTTTTAGGGATGGTAAGCTGTGCCATAAAACAAAATAAGTGGCAAATCCCCATACTACATCACTTATGTAAAATAAGGCAGAAAATATAATCAAATAGAAAATATTCCGAAATGATGAGGCTTTTAAATCGGGATTAGTCCTGGATAAAATTAAGAAAAAACTCAAACTTATTATCAATGAAAAAATAAATACATAAAAAAATACAACTTCAGGAAAATGATGACCTGTCATATCTTCAATAATTACAATTACTTCTTTGACATTAAAATAAAGAAGCAGAAATAGCACCAATAAACCATAACATAAATAAAACAAAGTTGCTAAAGTGGATGCCTTATTCGAAATTTTATGATGAAAATGCTGTTCCCCAAAATGGTATCCACTTATAAGTATAAAAGCAATTAATGCAATTGAAGGGATGAAATAAAATAGAACAACAAATCCTAAGACGATGCCTAAATAAGTAAATAAAGATTTCAGAAACTGGTTTTGTTTATGCTTTTTACTTAATTTTTCTATAACAAAAAGATCATTAGAACCATGTAAAATTCCAAAACTAAATATCCCTAACAAAGCTATAAGATACTGAATATTAGATTTTAAAATCAAGGAACCCGATAAAGCTAAAAAAGTTAGTATTATTATGTAATTATAAAATTTAGTGTTATTCTGTTTCATATAATGCGAAAATAAATTAAAAAATTTCTTAAATACAAAATTAGTTGTTTAATTTTTACATACATTTGGTTGAACAAACTTAAATAATTTAATACTATGAGAACTTTTATGTACTTAATGGCTGACGTCTCAAAGATCGCAAATGACGACTACGTTGGTTTTACTTTTTTTGTAGGTAGTATGGCTATGATGGCCGCTTCTGCCTTCTTCTTTTTATCATTGAGCCAGTTTGATAAAAAATGGAGAACGTCAGTACTAGTATCTGGTTTAATTACTTTTATCGCAGCAGTTCACTATTTCTACATGAGAGATTACTGGGATGCTTTTGGAGAATCCCCTACATTCTTTAGATATGTAGACTGGGTATTGACCGTACCACTTATGTGTGTTGAATTCTTCTTAATCTTAAGAGTAGCTGGCGCTAAAAAATCGTTGATGTGGAAATTAATTTTCTGGTCAGTGGTTATGCTTGTAACTGGTTACTTTGGAGAAGCTGTGCAGCCAGATTTATCTTGGCAATGGGGTCTAGCTTCAGGTATTGCTTACTTTATTATTGTTTACATCATTTGGTTTGGTGAAGCTAAAAAGTTAGCAACCTCAGCTGGAGGAGAAGTATTGAAAGCACACAATATCCTATGTTGGTTTGTACTTGTAGGATGGGCAATCTATCCAATAGGTTACATCTTGGGTACACCTGGAGGTTTATTTGGATTTGATTTTGGTGTTGATGCATCTTTTATGGATGTTGTTTATAACATTGGTGATGCAGTAAATAAAATAGGCTTCGGTCTTGTCATATTTGCTCTAGCAACTAAGTCTTCTAAGTAATAATGTGTTAATATATTTAAGCCGAATCTTCACGATTCGGCTTTTTTTATGTTTAAATTTTAATGAATTGCTTTTTCAATGTCTTTAAATCCTAACTTATTAGCATGATCTTTAGCTGTAAGTCCATCTTGATCTTTAATAGTTAAGTCAGCTTTGTGCTCAATTAATAATTTGGCGACATCTAGCCTATTAAAGCTTACCGCATATATTAGGGCTGTAGCTCCATTCTTATTGGTTAAGTTAATATCAGCATCATTATCTAATAGCAATTTCACCATATCAAGATTTCCTTTAAAACTTACCCCCATAAGGGCAGTATTTCCAGTGACATCTTGAGCATCTACATCAGGGTTATATTCAAGTAGTTTTTCAACTATTTGCAAATTATCCATATAAGTTGCGAAAAGTAATGGAGTAAAACCCCTTTCATCTGTCATATTAATCTGGGAAGGATGTTGCTCTAAAACTATTTTCACTTCTTCCAAATTTTGACTTTTTACTGCATCTATTAATTTCTGTTGGGACATAAATAAAATTTTTAAGCTTAAATTAAAATAAATAAAGCTCATTTAAACTAAATTTTATCTTGAATTAAAATATGTCTATAAGTAAATCAAATTGTAGAACATAAAAGTATACTATAGCACTATAGTTAACTAATATTGCTTTTTTGAATAAAAAAATAGAGTTACATCGTCAATTGGGTTTATAACGCAAACGATATAGTAGTGTATAACCTTCAAACACTGACTTCTTAATAAATACATTTGTAAAAATTTAACTTTAAAAAGGCAATTATAAAATATCAGAGGCAATATTGAATATTCTTAAAGTAGCATGAAACCATACTTTTGCAAAAAAATTCAATCATGAGAAACTCTTTGTATTTAACTATGATTCTCTTTGTTGGAATTATTTATACAAATTCTTATTCACAGACTATTGAATCAGATTGTAATTGTGATGTAGTCATCACTGATAAAAATGACAGTTTTCCTTATGATAATTATCAAGAATCTCGTAATAAGACGGTTTGCTTTCAGGGAGATTTTGACTATGAGATGAACTGGAATAAATTAGGAAACAACATAACTCTTTGCGTTGGAGAAGAAGTAAGCTTTAAATCTAATGGTTTAAATTTTGAAGGTTCCAAATCAATCTATAATTACGGTACATTTGAATTTGGACAATCATTGGTATTAGATGAAAACTCTTCAATATTTAATTATGGTGAAATGGAATCTATTTTCACTTTCAATGGCGGATCACTTCAAAACCTTAATAATTCTGAATTAGTTGTAATTGGATATAGTAATTTCAATTCTGGAAATGTATTCAACGATTATACTTCAATAATAGAAATTAAGCAAAACGAATATACAAATATTGGTGAAAACATGACCTTCAACTCACAAGGAGAAGTGGTGTTTAACGGTAATGTAGATAATAAAGGTGAGTTAACTTTAGCCGGAATATCAGAGTTCAAGAAAAAATTAATAAATAATAATCTTGCAAAATTATCTGGTGAGCTAAAATTTGAGGAAGGTTACAATAGTAATAGTAATGATGCAGTAACTATAGCTAATGGTTTTTTGGAAATAGATGGAGACGTAAACTTATGGAATGGCTTATTAAAGGCTAGTGCTGGCTTAGAGTTTTCTAAAAACACAACAGTAGAGAACGATGCTAAAATTAAATTTTTGGGTGAAGCAAAATTTGAAAACCTTACCTTAAGAGGTGAGATTTTTACAGATTTTAGTTGTAATTCTATTGACATTAAAAAATTTAATGGTTACGCTGGGAAAATTTCAGCAAATTCTAATAGCAGTATTTACGTAAAACGTTTTAACAAAATTCCAAATAATTGGATATTAAATGGAAATGTGACAAAAGATAAGTGCAAAAACGACTCTAATGTTGTCGTTTGGCTTGGCTCAAAGTCCGTAGTCGCAGAAGATTCTGATAACTGGTCAGGTAAGCTAACAAATAAAAGTAGTATTTTAATACCTGAAACTAGATTCAATCCAACCATAAATGATGATTTTGTTATCTATGACATTTTTGTAAATGAAGGTGCTGTAGTTAACAACATAAGCTCTATAAAACTTCAAGGTGATTTAAAGATCGAAGGGAAATTGAATTCAAAAGAAGGTATTATAGAGTTTAATGGTAAACAAGTTCAAACTATTAATCTTAATTCTAAGGCTGAAGTAGGTTCTCTTATTATTGACAACAGTGACAACGTTGAATTAAAAAATGGTTCAATAGATGTTTATAAAAATATTGAATTGCTTAATGGAAATTTAATTACCAATCATTCTGGAACTACTCCAGAAGAAAATCTGATCACTTTTAAATCTGATTCCACACGTACTGCCATACTTAAAGAAGTAGTAGGATCTAGCAGAATTATTGGCGCTGTAAGGATTGAGCGTTATTTACCATCTTCTAATAGAGCATACAGGTATTTAAGCTCATCTGTAAATACTACTGGATCCATTAGAGATAACTGGCAAGAAAATGTCAACAACACAGAGAATAATTACAATTCAAATAAAAATCCAAATCCAGGTTACGGAACTCATATAACAGGAAGTAAACAAGGAAACAAAGGATTTGACGCTTCATTAACAGGCAATCCCTCTTTATTTACCTGGAATATAAATTCAGGAAATTGGCTGGCGATTTCTAATACAGATCAAAATACATTAGAAGCAGGAAAAGCTTATAGTATTCTTATAAGAGGCGACAGAAGTACTAATATATATTCTAGCAACTCTGCATATACAGGTTCTACAACACTGCGAAGTACTGGAGAAATAGTCACTGGTGATGTAGATCTTTCTCATGAATTAAACAAAACACCAAATGGATTTTCACTTATTGGGAATCCTTATCAAGCTCAGGTAGATTTAAAAAGAGCAATGATAGAAAGTTCCTCAAACTTGAAACGAAATTTTTATTACGCCTGGACGCCAGCACTACAAACAAGAGGTGGATATATAACTGTAGATTTAGATTCTGAACCTGTTGAATATGTACCATCTGGAAAAAATTTAAATTCAAATAAACAAGATAATTATAGATATATCCAACCAAATCAATCTGTATTTATTGAAACTGCACCTTCTGCTAGTGAACAAAATCAACCATCTTTGGTTTTCAAAGAAAAACATAAAACTGATAATTCAATTTCAAATGAAGTCTTTAGTATTCCTGAACAAATCGGAAAAATTGATTTAACTCTAATAAGAAAAAAAGATAGTCAAATCGTTGATGGAGTTAGATTCAAATTCAATGACAATTATGATAATGAGGTGAATCAAAATGACGCTACAAAGGTTTGGAATAATGAAGAGTCATTCAGTATTTTGTCGAATCAAGCCAATTATTTAGCTATTGAAAAAAGACAATATCCAGAGGTAGGTGAAAAATTAAAATTTTGGATTGGAAATTATACTAGTCAGGATTACACAATGCTTGTTAGCTTAACTGAAATCGAAGGTTATGAGGTTTATATAAAAGACAATTATACAGGCGATATTTTAAAGCTCGATGATGGAGATAATAAATTTGATTTTAATGTGGACAGCTCCATTTCAGAATCCAGCTCTTCAGATAGGTTTGAAATCACTTTTGAGCCTGTAACATTAGGAACAGAAAACATTGAGGTTGAAAGCGATTTTCAATTATACCCAAATCCATCTAGCACTGGAGCTGTTTATATTAAATATGATGCCATCTTAGGTAATGAAATTGAGACTGAAGTCTATTCAATGATAGGTAAAAGAATGAAGGTCACTAGTAATCGCGTATCTAATTCAGAAGTAAGATTGAATACAAGTTCTCTTTCTACTGGAATATATCTAGTGAAGCTATCAAACGGGTCTTACACAACTACAAAAAAACTTGTCATAAATAACTAAACAAACTAAGCACTTCTTATCTTAAGATAAAAAGTGCTTAATATTTGATAATCTTATTGCAGAATGAGAAGCGTGATGAAGGACTTCTCCATCTCTTATAACCAAAATTTGTGGAGATTGATGTAAGACTTGAAAACGTCTCGTAATTTCATTCGAAACATCTCTGTGTGCTAAAAGATCCAAATATAGCATCTCGATATCGTCATTATTGAAATCAATTTCATTTTGAAATTGATGCCAAGCCATATTACTGATACCACAGGTTACAGAATGCTTAAAAATAACAACCAATTTTTCTTCTGAAAGCTTTTCTACTGCATCTAGTTGTGTTATGTCTTCCAATGTTCTCCAGGTAAAATTGGAAGTTTTGGCCTCGTCTGTAGTTTTAGTAGATTTTGTATTAAAAAGTTGGTCAAAAAACCCCATATATCTTATGTATTTAAATTTATTGTTGAATAATGAGTTTAAGAAATTCTGTATCAAAGTTATCAATACAAAGTAAAGCCTAAAACTAATCAGTTACTTATATTCGCGAAGTTAAAATATCTAGAGATAGAATGAGTGAAATTGCAGAAAAGAGAATCGTTTCCAGTCAAGAAATAAAACAATTAAATAAAAAATATAAATCTTTAAGCATCTTAGATCGTATCAAAACTTTATATGATGATTTTGATCAAGCTGAAGTAATGGTTACCAGTTCTTTTGCTGCCACTTCTGCTTTCTTACTAAAGCTTTTTTCTGAAATAAATACAGATCAGCTTATTTACTTTATAGATACTGGTTATCATTTTGATGAAACCTTAAGCTACAAAAAGAAACTCACTGAAACTTACAATCTTAATGTAAAGTCTGTAAGTGCTTTAAAACATGAACATGAGTTTACAACTTATGATAAAACTTGGTCAAAAAACCCCGACTTCTGTTGTTCAATAAATAAGGTAAAACCTTTAGAAATAATTAAAAATAAATATACAGTTTGGGTGTCTGGTTTAATGGAGTGGCAAAGTGACCACAGAAATTCTCTGGATATTTTTGAACAAAGAGGTGAAATATTAAAATTTTACCCTCTCCTGGATTTCAGTAAAGAAGAAAGAGACAATTTTATAAAAAAACACAATCTACCTTTTCATCCTTTAGTAAGTAAAGGCTATCATTCCATAGGGTGTAAACATTGTACAGTTCCAGGAAAAGACAGAAGCGGACGCTGGAACAACAATCCAAAAACTGAGTGTGGATTACACTTATAATAAAAAAAGCTCCAATGAATTGGAGCTTTTTTATTTAACAAAATCAAAACCTTACAGAAGTGTCGAAGGACAAACATACTCTGATTTTGGAATCTCATCATTTTCCAAAACCTCTTCAAAACCACCTATGACATCGACTACATTATCGATCCCACGTTGTTTTAATATAGAGGCAGCAATCATACTTCTATAGCCCCCTTCGCAGTGAATAATAAATTCACTGTCTGGAAATTCTGCCAGATGTTTATTTAATTCATTTAATGGTGTGTTTTCTGCTCCTTTTATGTGTTGAGATTGATATTCACTTTTCTTTCGTACATCAAAAACTTTTGCAGAATTATCCTTAAGTCTTTTTTCTAATTCTTCTACAGTAATTCTATTTACTGTATCTATTTCCCTTCCAGATTCTTTCCAAGCATCCATACCACCTTTCAAATAACCTATAGCGTGGTCGTAACCTACCCTAGCCAATCGGATAATACTCTCCTCTTCCTTCCCTGGATCTGTAACTAAAAGGATTTGTTGCTTAATATCTGGTATAAGTTCTCCAACCCACTGAGCAAAATTATTATCCAATCCAATATTTACACTATTTGGAATGAATCCCTTATGAAAATCTTGAGCTTCTCGAGTGTCTAGTATTAAAGCCATAGTTTCATTTGCAGCGGCCTCAAAAGCATTTGGTTCTAAAGGTTGTTCTCCTCTATCTATAATATCATCTATGCTTTCATAGCCTTGGATGTTCATAAGAACGTTTTTAGGAAAGTAACCTGGAGGTGGTGCTAGTCCATCAAGAAGTTCTTTAATAAATTCTTCTTTGGTCATATCTGGTCGCAAAGCATAGTTTGTTTTCTTTTGATTTCCGAGAGTATCTGTAGTTTCCTGGCTCATCATTTTACCACATGCACTTCCTGCACCATGGTTAGGATATACAATTAAATCATCAGACAACGGCATAATTTTATTTCTTAGAGAGTCATAAAGATGAGCAGCAAGTTTTTCTTCAGTAAGGTCTGCAATGACATGCTGTGCCAAGTCTGGACGACCTACATCTCCAATAAATAAGGTATCACCAGTTATTATTCCGTGTTCTTTTCCATTTTCATCAATCAACAAATAAGTTGTTGATTCCAAAGTATGTCCTGGAGTGTGGATCACTTTAATAGTATAATCTCCAACTTTAAATTCTTGATTATCTTCAGCTATAAGTGCTTCAAAACTCGGCTTAGCAGTTGGGCCAAAAACTATATCTGCTCCAGTCTTTTTGGCTAAATCTAAATGACCACTTACAAAATCAGCATGGAAATGTGTTTCAAAAACGTATTTGATTTGAGCATGATCATCATTCGCTTTATCAATATAAGGTTGCACTTCTCTTAGTGGATCAAAAATAGCAGCTTCGCCTTTACTTTCAACATAATAAGCTGCGTGAGCAATACATCCTGTATAAATTTGTTCAACTTTCATAATTTCTTTTTTTTATTATGAAGCTAAATTAAGATGAAAGCAGAATAACGAAAGATACTAAAGTTACAAAACAGACTCAAAATCAGTATTATATGATAAATATCAGTTTTTGAATACTATCAATGTAAAATTGTCTTCCTGAATTGACTTGGAGTCATCCCTTCTTGTTTTTTGAACTGTGTATTAAAATAACTAGAGCTATTAAAACCACATGAAAAGGCAATTTCAGATAATTTAGAAGACGAAGTCCTGATAAGTTTTTTGGCTTGTTTCAGGCGTTCACCATTTAGGTATTCCATAGGAGTTTCTCCAAGAGTATTTTTGAAAGTCTTATAAAAATGTGAGGAACTCATACAAGCTTTATCAGCTAAATTTTCAACACTAATATCTTCCCTATAATGTTCTCGAATGTATTTCAAGACAAAAGCCATTCTGTTATTATCAAACAAACAGGAAGTTTCATCAAGTAATGCTGCTCGCGCATTAGTTTGAAGAAGACGAAGAATTAATTCTTTGATCATCACATCCAAAAGAGCGTCTTTGTATTTATGACCACTCGTGAAAGTTTGCAAAAGTCTATCAACAAGGTGTTGAACTTGATAATTGTTATTCAGATGTAATGGAGAAAGATTCAAATTAGAGCTCATTGCAAAACTTTCTTCAATCTCAGTAGCATTTTGATAAATATCTATAGTTTCTTGAATTTTCTCTGAATCGATTCCTAATGCCATGCATCGTGTTGGAGAATCTATAGTTGCTTCAGGAAAATCAATGATCATTTTATTTTTTGCTGGTAAAACAACAGACTCGCCAGGTAAAAAATCAAAAGTCGCTTTATTTTTCAAATGCATGACTTTTCTACCTGAAATCATAGTTGCTATAATAGGAAAATCAAATTCTAAATAGACTTGCTCTGCTTTTTGATGTGTTTCATAAATATTCATCTCGGCAAATTCAGCAGAATAAATTGTTCTGTTTTCTACCAGAGTTTCAATCTTCCTTAGACTTTTATGAGTTTGTAAAATGGAGTTCATAGACATTCTTAAACAAAGGAGAATAATGATATTTAAAAGTAGTATTATTATATTATAATCAACTGTAATACTCTAAATTTAACTAATTCTAATTTTTAAATACATTATTTTATGAATCACACAAAACCAAAATTCAAAGAAAAGTATGGCAATTTTATCAACGGGGAATTTGTAGACCCCATTGGTGGTCAATACTTTGAGAATACATCTCCAACCAATAATCAGCTAATTGCAAAATATCCAAGGTCTCAAAAAGAAGATGTAGAAAAGGCTATAGATGCTGCCAATGCAGCAAAAGTAGCCTGGGGAAATACTTCTGCAGCTCATAGAGCTTCTATTTTACAAAAGATTGCAGATGTTATAGAAGAAAATCTCAATGAGTTTGCAGCTATTGATACGTATGACAATGGCAAAGCTATAAGAGAGACTGTAAATGCGGATATTCCATTAGCTGTAGATCACTTTCGATATTTTGCTTCCGTCATAAGGGCCGAAGAAGGAAGTGCTACGGAACTAAATGAAAACACTTTGTCATTAATCATAAAAGAACCTTTAGGTGTAGTCGCTCAAATTATTCCCTGGAATTTCCCAATGTTGATGCTGGCCTGGAAAGTAGCTCCTGCCCTAGCCTCAGGAAACTGTGTAGTGTTAAAACCTGCCGAACAAACACCAAGTTCAGCTACTTTTCTAATGGAAAAAATAGGTCATTTATTACCCCCTGGAGTATTAAATGTCATTCATGGTTTTGGTCCTGAAGCAGGCAAACCATTAGCATCAAGCTCTAAAGTCAATAAAGTTGCCTTTACTGGCGAAACTACTACGGGTCAACTCATCATGCAATATGCTTCCAAAAACCTAAACCCTGTAACAATGGAACTAGGTGGTAAATCACCCAATGTTTTCTTCAATTCTGTTATGGATCATGATGATGAATTCCTAGACAAATGCATTGAAGGTGCTGTTCTATTTGCATTTAATCAAGGTGAGGTTTGTACCTGTCCGTCTCGCCTTTTGGTTCAAGAAGATATTTACGATAAGTTCATGGAACGCGTTGTCGAAAGAACTAAAGCCATCATCCAGGGCGACCCTTTCGATATAAACACCCAGATTGGTGCTCAAGCATCTCATGATCAATACGAGAAGATTTTATCGTACATGGACATAGGTAAGGAAGAAGGTGCGAAAGTTCTTTGTGGCGGAGAAGCCTTCAAAGCCAGTGGAGAATATGCCGATGGCTTTTATATTCAGCCAACCATTTTGGAAGGTCATAATAAAATGAGAGTGTTTCAGGAAGAAATTTTTGGCCCTGTGTTAGCAGTATGTAAGTTCAAAGATGAAGCCGAAGCATTAGAAATTGCAAATGACACTCTTTATGGTCTTGGAGCCGGAGTTTGGACAAGAGATGCTCACCAACTTTATCAAATTCCAAGAGCAATCAAAGCTGGGAGAGTTTGGGTCAATTGTTACCACGATTATCCAGCTCATGCTCCATTTGGTGGTTATAAAAAATCTGGATTTGGTCGTGAAAACCACTTGATGATGCTCAATCACTATCGCCAAGCCAAGAATATGCTCATCTCTTACGATAAGAACAAACTTGGCTTCTTTTAGAAGATTGGATTATTTAAAATAATAATTACCATACATCTTGATTTTTTAAATTTATACTGAATTTGATTCTAGTAACTTAAAAGATTGAGATGTTTGGCTTTTAATTTTATAAAATAGATATGGCGTATACACGAGTAGATATAACTGAAAAAGCAGAGAAACTATTGAAGAAACTCAAAACTAAACATGGTAAAGTCATTTTTCATCAAAGTGGTGGTTGTTGTGATGGTTCTTCACCTATGTTGTTACCCAAAGAAGATTTTTATCTAGATGAATCAGATATTTTTATGGGTGAAATTGGCGGAGTTAAATTCTATATGAATGAAGCACAATTTGAATATTGGAAACATACACATCTTACTGTAGATATAACCGAAGGCAGAGGATCCAGCTTTTCATTAGAAATTCCAGAGGGTTATAGATTTATTGTTAAATCTAGACTCCTCACAAAAGAAGAAGAGCATTATTTCAATATGTGACGCTCGTATTTTTCTATTTCAATTGAAGGCTTTATATCTATGATATAATCCACAAATTCAGCATTGTCTTTTGGAGAGATGTAGGTTTCTTTATCTTTATTATTATAAATAACTAGACCTTTTCTCGCTGTAGCAAGTTGGGAACCAGAAGATGATGTTTTACCTACAATTATTTTTTTGATGCAATTAATTTTGATTTTACTGTAAAATGGACCGCTTCTTATAATTAACTTTCTGTTCTTTATCTTATAGCTTGTATCAAAATAAATCCAAAGAATTAGCAACCATATAAACAACATGACAGAATCAAAAACAATTATATAAGTCACAGAAAAATCAACAAAAAGAAAACTTTCTCCTATTAAAATCATAAAGAGAAGCGAGAAGCCTAAAATTATCGCTTTTGAACTAGTATCTTTTGCACTTTTAAATTTCTTCACTAACAGTTATCTTATAAAGACAGGCTCCGATGTCTTCGTTGTGTGTTCTTCAGAAAAATGATAATCTTCATAATCAAATCCCTTGATACCTTCTAAGGTATTGATGTCATGATCCAAAATATATCTTACCATAAGTCCTCTAGCCTTTTTAGCATAGAAACTTATAATT
Source organism: Psychroflexus salinarum (assembly GCF_042677225.1). NCBI lineage: Bacteria > Pseudomonadati > Bacteroidota > Flavobacteriia > Flavobacteriales > Flavobacteriaceae > Psychroflexus > Psychroflexus salinarum. The sequence continues at coordinate 65,219 of NZ_JBHTIV010000002.1, read as the reverse complement.
TTAAGCTTGCCATTTTTGAAATCTTTGAAAACTGGACTAATAATTTCAGCATCAAGCTTTTTGGAATCAATTGCTTTAAAATATTCTTGACTGGCCAGATTTATAAAAAGTTCCCCTTGTTCCAATTCAGAATTGAGTTGAGAAGTGATTTTATCTTTCCACAACTCATATAAATCCTCATTAGACTCAATGGATAATTTAGTACCCATTTCCAATCTATAAGGCTGCATAAGGTCTAAAGGTTTTAAGACTCCATACATTCCTGATAAAATTCTAAGGGAATCTTGCAATCTGTCAATTTTCTCTTCTGGAATCGTATAAGCATCTATCCCTGTATAGACATCGCCATCAAACATATATATAGCAGGTCTAGAGTTTTCCTTAGTATGTTTATCTTCAAATTCTTGATATCTACCATAATTAAGATCGGCAAGTTTATCACTTATGCTCATAAGTTCAGCGATCTCATCTTTTGTCATTCTTAATAACTTACGATTGACTTTACCAGCTAATTCCTCAAATACAGGTATTGTGTATTTATCTGTTGGAAGTTTATCTTCTTGATTAAGCGATTTTGCGGGAGATACTACTAATTTCATTTTTTTATTTTAAAATTAAAATAATTTTAAAAAGTGATATATAAATCTAAATAATAAAATAAGATAAAACTATTACTTTCTCTTATCCTAAATATTCTCTTTGCTATTTTTAGCATAATTTCTCCACCGTTCTATACAATCTGAAATATCTGAAGGCACTTCAGAATCAAATTCCATCCACTCTTTGGAAACTGGATGTTCAAAGGCTAAAGTTTTTGCGTGCAGAGCTTGACGAGGAAGAATTTTAAAACAATTATCTACAAATTGTTTATATTTTGTAAAGGTTGTTCCTTTCAATATCCTATCTCCTCCATAGCGCTCATCATTGAAAAGTGTATGACCAATGTGCTTGAGATGTACACGAATTTGGTGAGTTCTGCCTGTTTCGAGTTGGCAGGATATTAAAGTGACATAGCCTAAACGTTCTATGACTTTGTAATGAGTAACTGCATGCTTTCCCTGATCGACTTCGTCTCCAGAATAGACAATATTTTGAAGTCTATTCTTAGGGTTTCTACCAATATTTCCTTCAATAGTTCCTTCATCTTCATTCATATTTCCCCAAACTAGAGCAACATACTCTCGCTTACTTGTTTTATGGAAAAATTGATTTGTGAGATGAGCCATCGCAGATTCTGTTTTGGCAACCACCAGTAAACCACTTGTGTCTTTATCAATACGATGGACTAGCCCTGGGCGATCACTACTGTTGTTTGGCAAATTATCAAAATGATAAATCAACGCATTTATAAGCGTTCCTGAATAATTTCCATGGCCTGGATGGACTACCATACCAGTTGGTTTATTGACTACAAGAAGTGCTTCATCCTCATATACAATATCCAAAGGTATATTTTCTGGAGTAAGCAAGTTTTCATAAGGCGGATACGCCAAAAGAACTTTTACTTCGTCACCCGCTTTCACTTTATAGTTTTGTTTAACAACAATGCCGTTAACATAGATGTTGCCGTCTTTAGCCGCCTGTTGTACTTTATTACGTGTGGCATTTTCAATGAAGTTCATCAAAAACTTGTCTACCCGCAGTGGCTCTTGGCCTTTGGTTGCTGTAAAGCTATGATGTTCATAAAGGTCATCATTCTCATCTAGATTATCGTGTGCTTGCATTGTGATTGTGGTTTAGAACTTTATAAGAAAAAACAGTCTATAAACTGCCGTCTCCCACTACTAAGTCTATTGTACTCGTTTTAGGCAACTTATCACCAGCCTTTATGGTTTCTCCTTTATGTCTCAATTCTAAAATTGCACCTTTAGCAATATCAGGTTTCTTGATGATATCACCTATCTCAAAACCTAAAGCTATTAGAGTTGGCTCAACTTGTCTTCTTGTTTTTCTTATTAGGTTTTTAGGAATTTCTACATCAATATATCCAGAAGGATTGAGTGTTAAGTAAATTTTACGATTTTCCTTTACTGTCTTTCCTGGTTTCGGAACTTGATCCAACACTGAATATGGTGGATAATTTGGGTTATAATTTGCAGAATCTAAAACTTCACGTCTCAAATTCATTTCCTCCAGTTTTTTATCAACAATGTCCAATTCAAATTTTGATAAATCTGGAACAACGATAGTTTCATTGTGATTGGTCATAATATCCAAATATTTTAGCGTACCAAACACTAACACAAAAATTAGCACTATTGCTAGTATTAACTGAAGCAAAAAAACTTTACTAAAAATAAATTTGAAGAATTTCATAAGAAAAATATTTGCAAATATAAGCTATGCTAAACCTAGAATAAAAAATAACGTAAGTGAATATATAAAATTATAGTTTCCCCAGCTTCTGAAGCACAAAAAGTACAATAATAGGAATGGCTAGCAAGATTACCATGAGCAAATGTTCTTGTAAAACCCAAGGCGAAAGCAAAAGCGTAATAAAATAACCTCCCATAGCTCCTCCAAAATGAGCATCGTGGCCAACATTATCTCTTCGGGCTTTCATCGCCCAAATAGAATAAAACAAATAGCCTATACCAAATACATAAGCTGGAATTGGAATGATAAAGAACAAGCCTAACATCATATCAGGCTGGAGTAAAATAGCAGCATACAAAACACCTACTACTGCCCCACTGGCCCCTACTGCTGTATAATTGGACTCATCTTTATGAAACTGAAGTGAGAGTAAATTTCCTAGGACCAAACTTCCAAAATACACCAAAAGAAAACCACCAGCTCCTACAAAAGCTACAACACTGGAAGCGAAAAAATACAATGTCAACATATTGACAAAGAGGTGGGTTGTATCTACATGAAGGAAAGCAGAACTTAATATTCTGATTTTATCACCAGCTTTGATGGATGACACTTCAAATTTATAGCGATTGAAAAAGTCATAATCATTAAAGCCTTTAAAAGAAATCAAAACATTTGCTGCAATAATCGCAATCACTATAAAATCTAGTCCACCCATAATTTTCGAATCTCAAAAGGCCAAATATACCTATCTTTGCACAAAATTAGCCTTAATGCAATTATTGATTTATGTTTTAGTGTATCCATTTTTATGGGTAATCTCAAAACTGCCTTTTAAAGTTATTTATCTCTTATCTGATGCCGTTTATATCTTAGTTTACAATTTGTTTGCTTATCGTAAAAAAGTAGTTATTAGTAACCTAAGACTTGCATTCCCTGAATACTCAAAGTCACAACATGAGGCTATCGCTAAGAAGTTTTACAAACATTTATGTGACATGATATTTGAGTCGATTAAATCAATTTCAATGTCTAAAAAAGAACTTGAGAAGCGTTTTGAATTAGAGAATTTGTCTATTTTCTCAGATCTTGAAAAAAACAACAAAAGTGTTATTTTGATTTTAGGTCACTATGGAAACTGGGAATGGATTTTTATTTTACAAACTTTTATAAATCATAAGGGTTACGGTATTTATAAGCGATTGAATAACAAATATTTTGACAGATTAGTAAAACGTATTAGAGCTAAATATGATACTTTTCTAATCACTACTAAAGAAACAGTAAAAGTATTAAACGATGTCAATGCAAAAGGAGAACTAACTGTTAGCGGTTTTATATCAGACCAATCTCCAAAAAGAGATAAAGCTTTTCATTGGAAAGAATTTATGGGAATAAAAGTTCCTGTGTATACAGGAGCAGAAATGATGGCTAAAAAATTAGACCATGCAGTCGTTTTTACTAAAATTTCTAAAGTAAAGCGTGGTCATTATAAATGTTGTTTCGAGCTTATCACCGACCAGCCTAAACTAATTCCAGACTACGAAATTACAGACCGTTTTCTTACACTATTAGAAAAACAAATTCACGAAGCTCCAGAATATTACCTTTGGACACATAAACGCTGGAAACATAGAAAAATTTAGTAAAATACCCCAGGACAAAGTCTTTGGGGTATTCTATCTAAATTTACCTTATTTTACTTCAAAGCTAAGTAATGGGAACTTCTACTTGAAATTAATGTTATTAATTGGCTATTTGCTTTGTTCTTCAAGTTCAGCAATAAAGCGTTGAGCCAATTCATCAGCTTCTTTTTGACTTTTAGCTTCTGTATATATTCTTATAATAGGTTCAGTATTTGATTTTCTCAAATGAACCCAATTAGTTTCAAAATCAATTTTCACTCCATCTATTGATGAAATATCTTCATCTTGATACTTTTCTTGAATCTTATTCAGTAATGAATCTACGTTAAGGCCTGGTGTTAATTCAATTTTTTCTTTTGCCATGAAATAAGAAGTGTAAGTCTGTCTTAATTCGGACACTTTCATTTTTCTCTCAGTAAGCAAACTCAAAAATAAAGCCACCCCAACTAAGCTATCTCTCCCATAGTGCAACTCAGGATATATAACACCTCCATTGCCTTCACCTCCAATTACTGCATCAACTTTTTTCATTTTGGCAACAACATTTACTTCACCAACAGCACTTGCAAAATACTCACAACCATACTTTTCTGTAATGTCTCTCAAGGCACGTGAAGAAGATAAATTACTTACAGTTGAGCCTTTTTTTCTACTTAAAACATAATCCGCTATACTTACCAAGGTATATTCTTCTCCAAACATTTCACCATTTTCATCAACAAAAGCTAGTCTATCAACATCAGGATCTACGGCGATACCAAAATCTGCGTGTTGATCTTTTACTTTTTCAGACAATTCAGTAAGGTGCTTGGCTAGTGGCTCTGGATTATGAGGAAAATCCCCATTAGGCTCGCAATAAAGCTTCACAACTTCTACCCCCAGCATTTCTAAAAGTGGTGGAATAGAGATCCCCCCTGTGGAATTTACTGCATCTACTACTACTTTTATATTTGCATCTTTAATACGGTCAACTTCTACCAGGTCTAAATTTAATATCTCTTCAATATGAAGATCTATATAAGCATTATGATGAGTGATTTTACCTAAATCGTCAACTTCAGAAAATTCAAAATCTTCCAGTTCTACAAATTTTAAAATTTGCTCTCCCTCTTCTGCATTTAAAAACTCACCATCTTTATTCAGAAGTTTTAAAGCGTTCCATTGTTCAGGATTATGGCTAGCTGTAAGAATAATTCCTCCATCCGCATGTTCCATTTTCACAGCTACTTCCACAGTTGGTGTAGTAGAAAGCTCTAAATCGACAACATGAATCCCCATGCCAGATAAAGTTTGCATAACAAGAGATTGTACCATTTTTCCAGAAATTCTTGCGTCTCTTCCAACTACGACTTTATAGTTATCTTTATTTCTTTGAGTCTTTATCCACTGTCCGTATGCAGCAGAAAATTTTACCACATCAAGTGGGGTTAGATTGTCTCCTACCTTTCCTCCTATAGTTCCTCGAATTCCAGATATAGATTTAATAAGTGTCATAATTTTGGTTTTGATGAAATTTTTTAGTCGTAAATATACAAGTCAAAAGATTTAACTCATAAAATATTTGCTAAAACTGCTTAATAATATACTTTAGAGCAATGAATTATTTAGCTCACATATATCTTTCCGGAAATGATGACTTTCTAAAGTTAGGAAATTTCATGGCAGATGAAATTAAAGGGAAATCTTACCTGAAATATCCTGAAGAAATACAGAAAGGAATTTTACTTCATAGAGCTATAGATGACTTTACCGATCACCACCCTTTAGTTTCTAAAGGAGCTCACCGTTTTTTCGACAAACTTAGACATTATAATGGTGTAGTAATAGATATGATTTACGATCACATATTAGCTAAACACTGGGGTGAGTATAGCGATGTGAAGCTGCCAATTTTTGCTGAAGAATTCTATTTACTTTTGAAAACTAATGAACATTTGCTTCCCGAAAAAATTAGCAAGGTTGTACCCTACATGATAGAACACAATTGGTTACTTAGTTATGCTAATATCGAAGATTTAACAAAAATCTTGAAGCAGATGAATAACAAAACCAAACACGAAACTCAGCTTCACAAAGGGGTTGAAATCTACTTGACCCATCAAGATGAATTTGAAACAGAATTTAAAAGTTTCTTTGAAGATATAAGAGCTTTTTGTAAATCAAAAATTAACGAACAGAAATAAATTTCATGAAACGATTGTTGAAAGTCCTCAAGATCATCGGAATAGCTTTATTAAGCCTAATCCTGATTTTGACTATTGCCGGTTTTATCATATCAGAAAAACTTCCTGAAGGCAAACAGGGAGCTGAAGCTGATGAGTTTGCAAAAAATATTCTGAAAGAATTAAATTATCAAGCCTTTCAAAATACCAAAATGATAAGTTGGACATTTGCAGGAATACATTCTTATGAATGGCATAAGTCTGAAAATTACGTCATAGTCAAATCTGATAAGTATAAAGTGAAATTGAATTTGGATGACTATTCTAAAAGCGAAGTAATTGAATCCAAAAATTCAGATCATGAAGAATTAATTAAAACTTCAATCAAAAATTTTAATAATGATTCTTTTTGGCTGATAGCTCCTTATAAATTAATGGAAGATAATGTTGAAAGAAGAATAGTTGAAGAAGAAGATGGTAGTAAAAGCCTATTGGTAACTTATACCTCTGGAGGTTCGACTCCTGGTGATTCTTATTTATGGAAAGTTGATGAAAATTTCAGACCAACTTCTTTTAAAATGTGGGTTTCAATAATCCCCATAGGTGGTCTGAAGGCAAAATGGAAAGACTGGGTCGAAACCCAGTCTGGTATGATTGTATCAACTCAAAAAACTGTCCTTGGAATACCAATCAATATTACAAATCTAGAGACTCAACGCTAGGCAAATGCTATCACTGCAGACATCAGAAGCATTAAAAACGCTGGTAATGAACGCTTCAACTCGTCATTAACTTTTATATGCATTGCAATTGCACCAATCATTAAAATTCCCATCCCAACAGAGCCAATAAAAGCTAAATCGTAACCGGTTTCAAAAATGCTTACAATAAGTAAAATTGCAAATAAAAGTTTCAGAAAACCAATTACAGGGACAAACCATATTGGCAACCCATATTTTTCAAATTCTTCGTTCATACTTCCTGCTCCTCCTCCACGCCATTCTGTCTTCTTGTTAAATCTTAATAACCAGACATTTAGAATTCCTAGTGCGATTATTATTTTGAAAATTATAATAAGTGTACTCATAGTTTATTATTTTTTATAAATATCCAAATAATTTTCAAAAATTAAGGTAATCTAACATAATTTTAATGTAAAAAACCTCTTATTTTTCTAGATTACCAATAAGATTTCCAAACCCACCAGGTAAAGCATTCATATTTAATTTTTGGGCAGATTGAGTAATTTGATATATGTCACTGGCCTCAACATCATTTCCCCTCATTCTCAATAGCAATAATCCCATTTCAGAATCAAATCCGAAAAAAATAAGTTCATCGATTTCACTATCATTACCTGCATAAAGCAATCTGGCTTCTCTACCTCCACTACTGAAATTCAGTAGCGGTTCATAGTTTGACTGATTGAGAATAGTCTTAATATTTGCGCGTTCTCTTACTAGAATAGGTGCTCCTTTACTTTTTGTAAGAGCTAGTAAATTTATTTTTTCAATTTTCTGTAAGCTACTTTTCTCTTTTGAAGATAAGCTATCTAGATTTTGAAATAAAATATTTGTTGGTAGGCTTGCAGAAATAAATTCAGTAGAATTTTCTTTTTCCACAAGATATTCCTGAAGACTTGGTTTGGAATTACAAGCCACCAGCGTAATACCTATAAGTGCTATTAAAAATATCTTTTTCATGACTATTGGTCTTTAAGATTTTCCAAAGACTTTCCCCCTGGAATATTCATCTGGCTTGTAAGCTTAGAGATGTTTTTTAAATCGATATTACCGTTTATGAGCATAAGTACAGATTGAGTATCTGATGCTTCATAAGAATTGATGAACATCAAAAGTTGATTCACGTAGTCGTCTGACTTCCCTGGCTTAATGTAAAAATTCACATTCTTTCCATCACTTTTAACCCTCATCAGCTCTTCTAAATTGTTTTTAGACTTCAAAGCATCAAAATCAGATTGAAGCTGCTTCCCGTACTCAAGACTTTCGGTAGTATAAACCTTGATATCGTCAAGATTTTCTACAAGTTCGAGATAAGCTTTTACATCCTCATCCTGACTATCTAAGTCTAATTTACTCATGAGTTTAAACATACTTTTATTGACCACGATAGAGTTAATCTCTCTCACGTTATCATACTTACTGAAATCTTGAGCTACAACTGTGGTACTCAGAAAAGCGATGGCCACGGTAAGACCTAATAATTTAATTCGTTTCATAGCTTTATTATTTAATTATTTTATTTTTTTGTGTGCTGAATACTTCTACATATTCCAATTTTTCTAAGCCTTCATTCATATTAATAGACAAAAAATTAAGAGCATTTTGAGTGGTTTTAAAAGCTTGCCTTGCTTCTTTCATTTCTTGTTTATTTACATAATACTCGTAATACCAAAGTCCCCCTAAAACAATGCAAATGCTTGCTGCAATGTTGATCCAAAAATGGTTGGAGGATTTTTTATCTTTTGTTTTCAGTTGAGGACTCATTGTTTTAGATTCTTTTTCAAAATACTTAAAAAGAAAAGCGTAAGCTTCAAAATCTTTGTCGTAGTCATCAGAAGAAAAGTATAACTTCAGCTCTTTCTCCTGCTCTAGACTTGTCTCTCCTTCTTCATATAAGTTTAATAACTTATTTATATAAGCTTTACTGAATTCCATAAGCTGATGTTTTTTTCAATTCATTAATGATTTTTTTTCTTGCTCTAGAAAGTGCTACACGTACCGATGTTGAGTTCAAACCCATTATTTCTTCAATTTCTTGATTAGAAAATTGCTCAACATCTCTCAACTGAATAATAGCCCTTTGCTGTTCCGGTAACTCACTTATTAATCTTGCAACTATCTCTGCTTCATCTCTCGCCTCTATTTCTGAAGTAAGTGAAGAACCAGCGTTTGTATAATTGCTATGTACGAGTTCCAATGTTCTATTGTGTTTGGACTTCAATACGTCATAACATAAATTCTTTGTTGTAGTCATAGCATAAGCTTCAATATTCTTTATGTCTTTTAATTGCTTTCTTAACTTCCATAACTTTAAAAGAACGTCCTGAGTTGCATCTTTAGCTGCTACTTCTGAAGATAAAAGGCGACGAGAAAACCTAAAGATTTTATCTTGTAGTGGTAAAACTTGTTGCGAATAAATTTCAGAAGTCATAAAACCTATTTTATAGAAGACGACACAATAAATGATTTGTTACATCATCCATATCTGTCGTAAATTTGACTATTTTTATCTAAAATATTTATTGAAAATGAAATTATTCCGATTTATAGTGGCTTCTTCGCTATCACTACTTCTTCTTTATTCTTGCCAAGACGATAGAGATGATAATATTTCAAACATAAATGAATTGGCCAATCAAGAAAACATCAAAGACTTCATTTGGAAAGCGATGAATTTATTTTATGTGTATAAAAGTGACTCTCCGGATTTGGCTAATGATCGTTTTGATAATAATAACATTACAGATTACAGAAACTTTCTTAACAAGATAGATTCTCCTGTAGATTTTTTCTTCTCTCTTCTCGCAGACCAAGATCGTTTTAGCTTTATCGTATCAGATTTTGTAACCTTGGAACAAAGCCTGGATGGTATTTCCAGGTCTAACGGTATGGCATTTGGCTTAATTCAGTATGAAGGAACAAATACAGTTTTTGGTTATATAAGATATGTGGTGCCAGGTTCCCCCGCAGATGTGGCAGGTTTGGAACGTGGCGTTATATTTAATAGAATAGATGGTAATCTCTTTACTCCACAGACAAATTTCAATCTTCTTCTTTCTCCAGATAGTTACACAATTGGTTTAGCAGATTTACAAGATCGTGTGCTGACATCTAGAGATGAAGAAGTAAGCCTAAGTAAAATTCAACTTACTGAAAACCCTATCCATGAACATAAAGTTCTTGATGTCGATGGCCTGAAGGTTGGTTACTTAATGTACAATAACTTCAGAACACCGTTTAATGCTGAGCTGAACACTGTCTTTTCAAATTTTGCTTCTGAAGGAATTACCGATTTAGTTTTGGATTTGAGATACAATTCTGGTGGAAGTATAGAGACTGCTAAAGACTTATCAAGCATGATTACTGGACAATTCAATGGTCAAATTTTTGCAAAGCAAATATTTAATGAAAATTTTGAGGAAGAAAATTTAATATTTGACAATGAAATTTCTACAGGAGAAACAATCAATAGCTTAAATTTATCTAGAGTTTATGTTCTCACCACGGAATCTTCAGCCTCTGCTAGTGAACTTCTCATAAATGCTTTAAATCCATATATAAATGTGGTTCAAATTGGAAGCACAACCGAAGGAAAATTTGAAGGCTCAGCAACATTATATGATTCCCCAGACTACTCAAGAAGAGATGTAAATTTAAATCATACTTACGCTATCCAGCCTTTAATCCTTAAAACAGCTAATAAAGATGGTTTTACAGATTTTTTTGATGGTCTCCCACCTGATATTAATCAAAGTGAAAATTTCGAAAACCTTGGCACTCTTGGGAATGTACAGGAAGTCTTACTTAATAGAGCTTTACAGGAAATAAGCCCTGGATTTGCTCCCTCTTCATGGCAAGAAAAAAATCGAATTCCCGTTGAAATCATTGGAGAAAATCAAATGTTTGAACCATCATACCAACGGATGTACATAGATTCAAATTCTTTATCATTTTGATCTCTAAAAAACTCAAAAAAATAAAGCATCTTGAAGAACATGTAATTTTGAAGCTAAAGCTTTTGAAGCTTCAAGATGATTTTAAATCTTTAGTTTCGATTGTCGCTCATGACATAACTACCCCTTTGGGTTACCTTAAGTTCTCAACAGAAATTCTCAACTCTCAGTTAGATGAAAAAGCTGATAAAAATTTAAAAGAAACTGCAAGAGTAATCACTAATTCAACTTCCAAACTAAATAAAGAAGCTATACAGATAATTGCTGATGCCAGGTCAAAACTTGAAAAGCAAAAAGAATTTTGGCCTGCAAAGGATGTCATCGTTTCAAGCTTTGAGAATTTTGATATTGATTTTGACAAAAATCTCATTAGTGGTCAACTTAAAGCTGAGCTGAAAACAGACCTCATTCTCAACAAATATTTAATAAGCAGCATACTTGTCTGTTTTTATAAACTGAAATTGAAAATTGATTCTATTGTTATTGAATCAAAAGAAGAAAAATTGTTAATTAGGTTTAATTCCTCAATAGATAAAGCTGAAACCTATAAACTAGTTGAAAGTGAAATTAAAGGTCTAAAACAAAAAGAAATTTTAAACTCTATATGTGATTATTTGGATGCAGAGATAAGTTTAAAAGAAGAAAAAACAGGCCTTAGTTTGAGTCTTAACTTAGCTAACTAGCTTTAATCTTAAAGTCTGTTCTGTATGCGTCTACCAGTCCAATATTGTTGTCAATATTTAGCTTTTGCATAATTCTCTTTTTATATGTACTTACTGTAGATTTTTGTAGATTGAGCTCATCAGAAATATCTATGTTAGATTTCCCATCAGCTAGTAATGACAATATTTGAAACTCTCTGTGAGAAAGCAAATTGGATAATGACAGGTCATTTTCACCCATTTTATTTATAAGATCAACATCAAAAGTTTCATCTATAAAACGTTTTCCATTTTCTAATACCTTGATAGCTAAAGCTATTTTATGTAAAGGCTGAGATTTGCTAAGATAACCATCAGCTCCATTTCTTATGAAATTCACAGCGTATTGAGGTTCATCATGGGCAGAATACATAAGTATTTTGGTGTCCTCGTAATTAGATTTAATGTCTTTTACAATGTCAACAGTGTTTCCCCCAGGCATTTTAATATCCAAAATAACTAAATCAATATTTTTATGAGCTAAAAGTTGATTTCTCAACTCATTAGTTGAAGCAACTTTTATAATTTCTGGATTAGAAATATTCTGAAGGATAATAGCCTCAACTCCGTGTTTTACAACGTCGTGATCATCTGCTAAAATAATTTTTGATATTTTCTTCAAATTAAATTGGCTATTTAAATTTTCACTAAAATACAAAAAGTAGTATTAATACTACATCTATATTTAAATATCTTATTAAAAAAAAATTAAATAGAATTACCAAAGGATGAAATAATATTTCATAAGCGCTCAATCTTTATTTTAATCTTAAATTTGCAAACGAAAAAAAATTGCATATGAAATCTACAGCACTCAATCATATTCATCATAAATTAGGAGCGAAGATGGTTCCTTTTGCAGGTTATGAAATGCCAGTATCTTACACAGGTGTAAATGAAGAACATGAAACTGTTCGCCAGCATCTTGGTGTTTTTGATGTATCACACATGGGAGAATTTTTTGTTGAAGGCAAGGAAGCTCTACAACTTATTCAAAAAGTAACTTCCAATGATGCTTCTACCCTAGTTGACGGTCAGGCTCAGTACACCTGCATGCCAAATAAATCAGGAGGAATTGTAGATGATCTCATCATTTACAAATTTCATAAAGAAAAATTTATGATGGTTGTCAATGCTTCCAATATTCAGAAAGATTGGGACTGGATCAAATCTCACAATACTTTTGATGCTGAATTGTTAGACTTATCAGACGATTACTCTCTATTAGCTATCCAAGGGCCTAAAGCAGTAGAGGCTATGCAAAGTATTTCTCCATTAAATTTATCAGACATTAAGTTTTACCACTTTGAAGTTGGAGAATTTGGAGGAGCTCAGGATGTTATCATATCAGCCACTGGTTACACAGGTAGTGGAGGTTTCGAGATTTACTTCAAAAATAAAGATGCAGAGCAGATCTGGACCTCTGTACTAGAAGCTGGAAAAGAATTTGGTATAAAACCTATCGGTCTAGCTGCTCGTGACACATTGAGACTAGAAATGGGAATGTGCCTTTATGGAAATGATATTGATGAAACAACTTCTCCTATTGAAGCTAAATTGGGCTGGATAACCAAATTCACCAAAGATTTTATCAATGCTGAAGCATTAAAACAAGAAAAAGAAAATGGACCTTCAAGAAAACTAGTTGCGTTTGAAGTTACTGACAAAGGAATTCCAAGACATGGTTATGAACTTCTTAATGCTGAAGGTGAAAAAATAGGCCATGTCACCTCTGGAACTATGTCTCCTAGTCTCAAAAAGGCGATTGGCATGGGTTATGTAAAAACAGAATATGCAAAATTTGGAAATGAAATTTTTATCCAAATTAGAAAAAAACAAGTAAAAGCAGTTATTGTAAAGCCTCCTTTTTACAAAGCTTAGCTATATAAAAAGCTAGAGAATTGAGCCATTTCTAGACTAGGAATGGCTCAATTTATTTACTTAAAAAACACAAAGTTATTAAACACTCAAAAAAAATATTGATTTTAGGAGCTAGTGGCTTTTTAGGCAGCGTCCTTTATAAGGAACTATCTCCTTATTACGATGTTTATGGAACTTATGCGACAGACAACGAGGCTCACGACATCAATAAGAGAATGTTTCAATGGGATACAGAAACTGAAACTATAAGTCTTCTGTTGAAGGAACTTGCCCCAGATTTAATTATTTCTGCTATAAGGGGTGATTTCACTGCACAAATACACAGCCATTTTGAAATTATTGATTACCTCATCAAATTTCAGAAAAAATTGATTTTTATTTCTTCCGCAAACGTATTTGATGTATTTACAAACTACCCATCTTATGAATATGATAAAACACTGTCTGATAGTGTGTATGGAAGGTTTAAAATAAAAATAGAAAATGCATTACTCAGGCTCCCTAATCATCTATATAATATTGTAAGGCTTCCCATGATTTATGGGCATAATTCCCCTAGGTTGAAAGAGCTGAAGCTTATGCATGAGTTGAAAGAACCTATTGAAGTTTTTCCAAACGTCGTTATGAATGCAACTACCCATGATAAGTTTGCCCAGCAAATTCATTACATAATCAACAGAGAACTACAGGGAGTTTATCACCTTGGTAGTAAAGATTTGATTCATCATAAAGAATTGGTGCACGACATCTTAAGAGGATTAAATCTTGAAAATCCAATATTCAAAAATGTGTATAATTCCAACGAGGACCGGTACATTGCTGTTATTCCAAAGAAAAACATACTACCTGAGAATTTACAAATAAATATAGATGAAGTTGTAAAGAATTCTGTGAAACTTTCATAATCTCTATTTTATTCTACAGCTAATATTGTAACTTGTGTTCAAAATTAAATTTTATGAAACCATTACAAGACGCAGAAATTGAATCAAGATTAGAAAAGTTTGAAGGCTGGACTTTCAATGGAAATGCCATCCATACTACCCTAGAATTTGCAAACTTTAAAGAAGCTTTTGCTGCAATGACAAGAATTGCTTTTGAAGCTGAGGCACAGCAGCATCATCCTCAATGGTATAATGTTTATAACACCCTTGAAATTTCTTTATCCACTCATGATGCTGATGGGGTAACTGACAAGGACTTTAAACTGGCAGAAAAAATTGAAGAAATCATTACCGCCTAATTTTAACAAAAGTTGAGTTAATTATTTCAATAGCTAAACACTGGAAGAATCTTAATTCTATATTTGTTCAAAAATTATTTTGAATATGATTGATGCTTTAGAATGGAGATATGCAACAAAGAAATTTGACGATTCCAAATCCATAGATTCAAATAAAATTGAGCTTTTAAAAAAAGGCTTTAATTTGACGCCTACATCTTATGGTCTACAACCATTAAGACTGGTTATCGTTAAAAACCAAGACTTAAAAAATAAGTTATTTGAGCATAGTTACAATCAAATTCAAGTGAAAACGGCTTCGCATGTTTTGGTAATTTGTATTGAAAACACGGTGGATGAGGAATTCATCAATCATAATTTTGAATTGCAAAAAGAAATTCGAGAAGCGGAAGATGAGATCGTAAAACCTTTTAGAGATTTTTTGATCAAAGATTTTACCAACAGAAATGACCAGCAGATAAAAGCTTGGGGGATAAATCAAGCTTATTTGGCTATGGGGAATTTACTAACGATTTGCGCTGCAGAAAAAATTGATGCTTGCCCGATGGAAGGTTTCGAAAGTCATGCTTATGATGATATTTTAAATTTGAAAGAAAAAGGAATATCCTCAGCACTAGTTCTTCCAGTAGGTTATCGAGCAAAAGATGATAAATTTGCCGATTTCAAAAAAGTGAGACGACCTCAGGAAGAGACAATTATTGAGTTTTAGAGGTTAGATTTTAGATTAAGGTTGAATTGATCTCAAGAGTCAAGAACTATTTCTTCACTTCCAAAAGTGTTATATTCATACATTAAACTTAATTTTCATTTTGGTTATTCTGAATTCTGACCTCATTAGGAATACTACTTAATTTTTGTTAGAAAAATCTAAGGAAAAATTCAAAAAAATGATTTGTAGAAAGACCCCACAGGTTTTTAAAACCTGTGGGGTTTAAGATTTATGCTATAAATTTTAAATTATTCTTTCCCATCTACGAAATCTTGTAAATAAGCATATCTAGGGGTTAGTTTCCCATCTTTGGTCATTCTAGCCCGTTCTAAAATTCCATCTAAATCATTGTTGAAAAATGCAGGAACCACGTGTTCGGCAAACATTTGTCCAAAACCTTCACTAGCGTCTTTAGGCAATTCACAGGGCAGATTGTCTACAGCCATGACTGTAATG
This sequence comes from Psychroflexus salinarum, assembly GCF_042677225.1. Taxonomy (NCBI): domain Bacteria; kingdom Pseudomonadati; phylum Bacteroidota; class Flavobacteriia; order Flavobacteriales; family Flavobacteriaceae; genus Psychroflexus; species Psychroflexus salinarum. The sequence goes on along the minus strand of NZ_JBHTIV010000002.1, from coordinate 49,409 downwards.
GCCTCTTTGGCATCATAAGCAACTTCAGATTCAGTTTGTGGATGGTAACCATAAAACGGATATGCGATGGTAGAAGCTCTTATGGTTGAGGCAACAGGGCCATCGATATCGCAACTGATATCAGCAACGAGATTGATTTTAAAGTCACGATGTTTGGCATCTTCTCTGGTAAATAAATAAGGTGCATTATCACCGTAGAAATGTCCCGCAATAAAGAAATCTGTGACTTTAGCAAATCTCATAAAATCCGATTCATACGGCGTTGGATCTAAGATGAACTCGGAAATCTTACCAGGCTTTCCATCCTTTCTTTTGTTATAATCCAACACATTAATTACAGTAAAAACAGGTTCTTGGTAAGAGCTAGTCAGAAATTCCTCTACAGTGACTTGTTTAATTTTTAAAAAATCCAAAATTTCTTTAGCCCCTTTTGCGACTTTTCCTAATCCTGAAAGACAAATTTTAAGATTTGAGATTTTTATATTGCCTAATTCTCTTTTTAAGGCATCTAGATCATCCAGGCTCTCAACTTTGGGCAAATCAAAAAGTTTATCTCTTAATCCTAAAGCTCTAAAACCATTATACGCTCCAACTAAGCCAGCATAACGACCAAAACCTATGAGTCGTCCCCCTTTATTAGACGTTATAACCTCATGATCATAAAGTTGAATATTTTTATCGATTATTGCTTTAAGTAAATCTCTATTGTAAGGTTGTTTTTTGATAGTATGGGAAAAGAAGAAATAGGACTTATTTGGAATCAGAGCTTCAATAGGCACTTCTTTCACACCAAGTAGAATATCACAATCTGACAAGTCACTTTCCAAACTTAAATCTTGCTGTTCATAAGTTTCATTTGAAAATATGCGAATGTCTGAAGGTTCTACAACGAACTGTAAATCTTTAAACTGACTCTGGACTTCTTTGGCTTTTTGTGGTGAAAACACTACACGTCTATCTGGTGGAGTTTTCCGCTCTTTTATAAGTCCTATTTTCATATTAATTATTTTAAGATGATTTTTGCTTCAAATATAGGATTAATATCTATTTTCGCATTCCTGTTTTGGAAACGAAACGCTGGTTTTGCTCGGATGCCTTAATTTGACGTAAGCCTGCGTTAGGGATAGAAACGGCATACTTTTTGCTACTTAATTAAAGGTGAAAAAGATATGGCGGATAGTCCTAAACTTTGGGAAGCAAAAGCTTCCTAAAAGGTTAAAGGCCTAAACAAACATGTTCATTGACGTGATGGCAATTGTTATGCTTCACACATTTAAATTGGGGTCGATTTGGTTTTGACAGCAAGACCAATTGAATGGTAAGCACGCCGAGCGCTGGGATATAGCTCGTAAATCTCATATTTCACACTTTTTTAAACGGCGAAGATAACTACGCCTTGGCTGCATAATCCGAATCACAGTAGGATATGCTTAACCGTTACAAGGTAACGGGCTAAGATGTCTCGCAAAAGCCTTGATTTACGGCGTTTGCAACAGAGGCACCGGTAAAGTAAATATAGCCAAAGTAGGGCCTTGATGCTTTGGTAAATTCTAATTGAGGATAAGGATAAAGTAGGTGGTCTTCAGCCAGCTTTATCTCGAAAACCTAAGAGAAGACTAAGCGTGTAGAAAACTATTGAATTGCTTGTTTGGACGGGAGTTCGAGTCTCCCCGACTCCACAAAAAACCCCCATATACCCAGTGTATATGGGGGTTTTGTTTTATAGGTGACAAATTTGGTTGTATTTTTAATACAAATCTTCATTTTTAAAAGGAATCAAGGCTAAAATGACAGCCTCTGTGTAATAGCCTGTTCTGTTTATTGTACCTCCTGTCAAAATGCCTACTGCTCCACTTTTTTGTTTAGAATTATCGCGTTTAAAGACTATATCATCTGCCTCACCAAGCTCCTTCCCTGCTTTAATCAAGTCAACCACCTGTTTAGGGAGAAAAAAGGTTCCTGTTCTGGATTTACCGTACTTCTCTTTGGATTTAATAAAGACCCAGGCAAATGCCTGCATTTCAGTTTCGATATTTGCTATCCCTCCTTCTATACCAATATAAAAATCGGCGTCCTTGTAAGTTTTAACAGCATTGTCAGCTCTGTTTTTTGCTCCGCGAAAGGTTTCCTCATCACTCATAGGCTGGTCGGACACATTTGACTGGACAGATACACCCATACATTCGAATTCCTGATTGGGAAACATCTGTTCCAATCCATTTTTTGCTGCCTGTATTTTTACAGGGTTTTTTGAGGCGATAATTACTTTTTTCATGAACATTTGAATTTATACGTCTTTTTTTATTTATATTTTTTAAATACGGAAAATTGCCTTCTCTTATCGTTTAAAGTTTCAACACTTAAACTTCTGCCTCCAAAGGCTTGAATTATAACACCACCCGGCTATAATTTTAAACATACCAAAATTTTGAATTAAGAGAACTTCAGGAAGTGAATATAAACGAGACTGACAAAAATAACTTTTCTTTAGAACGGGTTTAAACTATCAGTTGAAATCTAAATTTGAGTTTTTCTTAACCTATTAATTTCTAACTTAGAAGTTGAATCAAAAATCTTATATCATGACAATTTTTGAAGCTTTACGCCAGGAACACGAAATACAGCGCCATCTCGTTGCTAAATTGGTAGAAACCCACGGTGATACTGAAGAACGAAAAAAAATCTTTGATCAATTGAAACATGAATTAAAAATTCATGCAGATGCTGAAGAAAGACACTTCTACATACCTCTAATAAAGAAAGACCTTACTCAGGAAAAAGCTAGACATAGTGTTGCAGAACACCACGAGATGGATGAACTAATGGAGCAACTGGAAAATACAAAAATGAATGCGTCTAACTGGTTAAAGATTGCAAAAGCACTTGAGCACAAGGTAATTCATCATCTAGATGAAGAAGAACATGAGGTTTTCCAAGTAGCAGGAAAAGTTCTTACCGATAATCAAAAAACTAGTCTTGCTGAAGATTACAATAAGGAAATCAAGAAAATGAGATAATCTTCTGTGCCTATTTCTTATTTCACCCTACTGCATCAATTATAGAATCTTGGATTATTCAAATTAATATAAAACCCCTGTAAACTTAATGTCTACAGGGGTTTTATAGTTTATCTAACCGTTTTATTCATAAAATATTATCAGTTAAACTTTTACATAAACTGTTTTCTTATTCACAAATTCCATCATTCCTTCTCTCGCCAATTCCCTTCCGTAGCCAGAAATCTTTGTTCCGCCAAATGGAAGTCTCGGATCTGATTTTACAAGCTCATTTATAAAATAAGCCCCATCACTTACTCTATCTGCCATTTCCATAGCTTTTTGAGTATTTTTCGTAAATACTGAGACTCCGAGTCCAAATTTTGAATTTTCAGAAAGCTCAAATGCTTCATCTATGGTTTTAGCTTTGATCATAGCTGCTAGTGGACCAAAGGTTTCTTCATCGAAAGCAGGCATTCCTGGTCTTACATTTCCCAAAATAGTTGGTTCATGAAAGCATTCCTCTTGCTTTCCTCCCAGCAATAATTCCGCCCCTTTTTCTATGGATTTTTGAACTTGCTTCTGAAGTTCAACTGCGAGATCTTTTCGAGCGAGTGGTCCAACTTGCGTTTTGTCTAAACTAGGATTTCCAGACTTAAGTTCACTTGCAGCTTTGACAAATTTGGATACAAATTCATCATAAACTGAATCGATCACAATAAACCGCTTCGCAGCGATACAACTTTGACCACTATTCATCATCCTAGCTTTGATGGCAGTTTCAACAGCCTGATTTATATCTGCATCATCCAAAACTATAAATGAATTACTTCCTCCAAGTTCTAAAAGGCTCTTCTTAATATACTTACCAGCCAACTGAGCTACTGAAGAACCTGCTCTCTCACTTCCGGTGAGTGTAATAGCTTTCACAGCATCGTGAGAAACAACACTTTCAGTTTCATCGTGGTGAATGATCAAATTTTGAAACACAGCCTTAGGGTATCCAGCCTTAATAAACACTTCTTCAATCTTCTCAGCACAACCAAAAACATTGGAAGCATGTTTCAACAAGCCTGTGTTTCCAGAAGTTAATGTTGGAGCGGCAAATCTAAACACCTGCCAAAATGGAAAGTTCCAGGGCATCACGGCAAACACTGTCCCTATCGGGTCATGTCGCACATAACTTTTTGAAGCATCGGTTTTAACTTCTTCATGTGCCAAAAATTCTTCAGCATGTTCTGCATAATAATCACAAACCCAGGCGCATTTTTCAATCTCAGATCTGGATTCAGAGATAGGTTTCCCCATTTCTAAAGTAATAACCTCAGCATATTCATCTACATTATCTCTAAGTATTTGGCCTGCTTTTTTAAGAAGTCCTGTTCTTTCAGATAATGGTGTTTTTCTCCAATGCTTAAATGCTTCAGAAGAATCTTCTAGTTTTTGATTAAGCTCTTCGGAAGTAAGTGAAGTATATTCTGCGATGTTTTTTCCATCGTAAGGATTTTTGCTTTGAAATTTCATTTGCTTTAGTTTTAAAAAACTCATTCAATTTTGAAATATTTTCAAATTTGAATAAAAAGTTTTGGTTGATGAACAATTAAATTTATGACTTTATAGTTGACCAAACTTCTTTTAAAAACTCTTTTGTAATTTCCTTGGATTTTTTTGGTGCAACTTTATCCAAATAAGGATTGGAATAGGTTATGTTTTTGGCAGTATGGCCTTTATATGGCATTGCAAACTGATTGTTTTTTACCCTTCTCTTTCTTTGCTTGAGCTGAATCCACTCCTCCTTTTCCTCAAAATCATCAAAACTTTGACTTATTTTCTTGTCTGGCCAATGCAACTCAACCCGACCTGAATTAGGTTGATAAGCCGCTGTAAATAAAGTGCCAAACCCTTCTTTGAAAAGATCATTATAGAGAGGTTTTCTGAGAAATGCAGCAACTAAATCATCTGCTGAAAGATCATCTTCTTCCAGTAAATGACTCAAAAATAAAGACCTTTCAACCGTTTTATTAAACCTAGCGATCTCCGGCCAATCTACTTTCTTTTGGTGATTTGTAGTGTATGCAGAATTTGTTACAACGGCTTTTTCATTGGGTGCAACTCTTATGGTTTTATACCTCCCCGACTTGTCTGCGACACTCACGTTATAAGCCATGTGAGAAGGAATTCTAATTAAAGCATCTATAGCTTCGTCTACATTGGAACAAAATTCAAGAATATACCTTAAAATAAAGGGAATCCCGAATCCTTTTCCCGTGATTTTTCTTCCCCCAAAGGTTAGTGAAACGACTAAACCATCTTCATTGATACCATCCAAAACGCCAATGAGACAATCGCTCGTCGCAATGACTTTTTTTTGATTCCATTTGGTAAGGATTTGAACGCCTTCAAACAGGTCTGGATGATGATCGTAATTTCGAACGAGTTGAAAATCCTCGCCTTCCAAAATCGCATTTGAGCAGCCGCTAACATAAAATGGGGGCTGATAGCCCGTGAGAAATTTAGCAGCTAATTCATCTGCATCCACAAGATGACAGAGTCGTTCATAAGTCGGCCATATCTCTGGCATGTAAGTTTTTAGAGCTAACTGAGAAGTTTCCAAATCTGCAGTTGGAACATCGTTCTCATTTTCAATTAACCACTTTTTATAAGCCTCCCAATGCGTAAAGAACACGTTTTGCCATTTTAAGCCAGGCAAACCAGGTTCTGAAATCGTCTTAAAATTAATCTGCATATAGAGATTTATTATTTAGTCAAAGATCCGGATAAATTCGACTTGCGTTTATCTTCAACGACAACTGAAGAAAACTTAGATCGTATCGCTTTTATCCAGTTTCTGGCTCTGTCGTTCAATTCAAAATCGTCTGTCATCATCCTGCCTCTGGATACCAAAATTCCCATATCTGCGCCTTCATAAAGGTAATCGCCATCTTTGGCTATTCTCATAAAGAAAGCTTCATTTTCATTTTGTACAGCACGTCTGTGGGTATCCATCCTATCAAACTGAATGTGACCTGTATCATACATTTTCCAGATACCAGATTTTGCAGACTCGGTAACGTATTCAATTGTATCTGTAGTGTGTTTTACAATCAATTGACTCCAGCTATCTATGTTTTGCTGATTTGACCAACGCTTGTTTAATTTTTCAACATCCAGAGCATAATCAATGTTCATCCATTCTAAAATATGAAAAACAAACAAAGGAGCATCTGCCAAGGCAAACACAGCATGGTTGGTAATGGAACTGGCCCCGGTAACTCTAGGATTGAGCTCACCTAAGTAAATCTCTCCATTATCTTGATCTATGAGGAAATCCAGCTCAAAATAACCCTTATACCCTTCTTCTCTCAATTGATTTCCAAAAAGCTGTGTGTAATCGACTGCCTTTTGTCTCAACTCTGGCGTAAAGGCATCTGGGTATATTTCGTTACCACACCATCCTCCTTCGTAAGGGGTCAATTCTTCAAAACCAACCAATTCTGTCATTAATGGCGCAACTATAGTACCATGTCTCGTGACACAGGCTTCAATAGCTGATCCTCTGCAACGAATACGTTTCATGATTTTCACCTCAGATTCTTCTTCAATTTCATCTGCATATTCAAGGTATTCTTCTTCATTTGAGATAAAGAAAGTGGTATGACCAGAATCTCCAAAAGGCGTTTGAATCACCAGTTCATTACCTAAATGCTCAGAAACTTCACGTAAGTGATCGTAATTTTTAACATTAGAAAGCACGTAAGGAACGCAAGCGACCCCTGCTTTCTCTGCAATTCTATTGGTATTGACTTTGTTGTCAAGAAAAGTTCGCATTTCAGCTTTTGGAAACATAATTTCCAAGCCTAGCTTTTCTGCAAGTCTTTCGGTTTCTTCGTTAAACATGAGGAACATCGCCTTTCCTGCTCTTCCATCAACACTTCTGGTCTTGATGTAATCCTGCACTTCCGGGTGTTGCAACAAGTAGTTATTAATATCTTCTATACCTTCAAAATCATCGTGAGGGATTTCGTTTTTTGGAGAAAACACATTGGGATGTTGTCCATCAAAACATTCGATATAAGTGATGAATCTAAATCCTTTTATCCACTCATCTGCTCCCAAAAGATTGAAGTTGGTGGCACTTATAAAATATAAAGGTTCTTCATTTTTATGAAAAGCCCTTCTGATGTCTGAAATGCCATTCAATTCAACTTTTTTAGGTCTTCCTCTTTTCTTTTGAACAGTTCCAGGGGAAACTTTAGTTGATTTACTTTTGGAGGATGCACCAGCTTTAGTTGATGCTGACTCTTTCTTACTTTTTGACTTTTGATCTCCACGAACTGGAATTTTGGTCTCATCCTTTCCGGTGATTGTAGCCTGCTTAGAATGAGATTGATCTCCTGTCTTTTTATCTTTTGAGTCCATAAATTTATTTTTTATCGATTAAATTTTTCTTTTTATTACTTCCCATGGAAGTTACTGTTTGTTGTCTATTCAAAACACTGTCTTTAAATACCCTTAACCCGAGTTCTGGTGAATATCCGTGAATTTCAGTCACATCCAAAACAGTTAAGAAATGAATGATTTCTTCGCTTACCACTTGTCCTGGGACCAGAACAGGAAATCCTGGTGGGTAAGGAATTATAAAGGATGAGGCTACCAAAGTTCTTCCGCCTTCTAAAGTAGATTTGCACTCCGATAAAGGGACGTATTCGTAATTTTCTTCACTATAGGCTAGTGTGAAAGCCTCTCTGATATTCCCTCCAGGAACGCCGGGGACCGCTTGAAAAGAATTATGAAAATAACTAAAGTCTGGTAAAGGCGGGAAATCCTGCGTTAACGATTTGATTTTAGCCTGATGTATTTTATTTTCTTTTGATGTCAGTGACAATTCCTCTCTGTCCAACTCATCGGCAATTTTCAGCAGCGCATTTGTCAAATAAGTGATGCTACCTCTTGTGGTACCAATATTGGTCATCAATAAAACTGAGTTTCTGGAAGTTTTATTGATTTGGATACTAAACTGATCCATCAAATACTTATTCTTAAAGGTATCTCCATCCACTCCAGTTCTTCCTATGTGTATGGTAATCTTAGTGGGATCCAAAACAAATTCATCATTTTTCCAGGCCTCATCCATTCTATTCCAGCCTGACTTGGGGTTGTAATATTCCGACAAGCCTGATGACCTGTATTCCTTGGGAATAAAATCGCCTACAGTCAGTACATCAAAATACTTTTTCAATTTTGGGTGATCATTGACTTTTGCCCTAAAGACCATGGCTAATTCTATACTTTTTTCCACAAGCTCATAGCCTTCAAACTGCACTTGCCTTCTTCCAGCATCCAGAGAGGCAAGAATTTGATAATTTGGAGATGTAGAAGTGTGAGTCATGTAGGCTTCCATGAATGTATTCTGTGTTTTCTTTCTGAAATCCTGATCCCAAATGTGGATCATAGAGCCTTGTCTGAAACTGCTTAAGGTTTTATGCGTACTTTGGGTTGAGTACACTCTTATACGCACCTTATCTGGATCTGGAAGTTTTGGGACTTCACCTTTTTCTAAACCCTTGATATGCTCTTCGTATTCAATCCTATATTTATCCGTTTTATATTTTTTGCTGAGTTTATCGGCTACATACATTCCTGTTCTCTGCTTGTAGCTGTAAGTAAAACCAGCAAAAGCAAACCAGGCTTCATCCCAGAGAAAAATCATATCTGGTTTGATAGCCAAAATCTCTTCCATTACTTTTTCAACATTATACACAAGACCATCAAAAGTACAATTGGTAAGTAATAGCATTTTGACCAATTCCATTCTCCCCGCCTCTTTCAGTTGCAGCAACTTATCTTTAATTTGTTGCAAAGGAACTGCTCCGTACATCGAATATTTTTCTATCGGATAGGAGTCCAGATACACTGGATATGCACCAGCGAGTACTAATCCATAATGATGAGATTTATGACAATCTCTGTCGATTAAAACAACATCCCCTGGCTTTACCAAGGCCTGCACCACAATTTTGTTGGAAGTCGAAGTTCCGTTTGTTACAAAAAAGGTATTTAGTGAGCCATAAGCTTTACTAGCCATTTTTTGAGCCGTCTTCAAAGTTCCTGTAGGCTGAAGTAACGAGTCCAATCCACCTTTGGTTGAAGAAGTTTCAGCCAAAAACATATTCCTTCCATAGAAATTTCCAAAATCATTGATCCATCTGGATTTGAAAACTGAATTACCACGAGATATAGGCATGGCATGAAATACGCCAGTGGGCTTCTTACTATACTCTTTCAAGGCCGAAAAAAATGGAGTTTCGTATCGCTTATAAATTCCTCTTAGAATCGTCAGGTGTAATTCCTGAACATCTTCCGCTCTGTAAAAAATTCTATCGAAGGTTTTTAAGGTGTTATCTCTAAGGTTTCCCAGGGAGGTATCCGTCACATAATACGTATCAATCTCAGGTCTGAATTTCTTGACCAATCTGCCAAGTACAGGGCCCAAACGTATTTCTGATTTTGAATTCATGTCTAAATCCAGAATACTTTGAACAAAAGGCTCCAGTACCGGAGTAATTTTCTTGGATTTGTACGGAGGGGCGTAACGTATAACTACTGCCTGAATATTACTGTTGAACTTCAACGCTATCATGGCATCTTCAAAGGTTTTTTGAACAACCACCCCATAATTGAATTGATCACTACTAGTGCAGACCTCTTTTATATCACTTCTCAGTTTATTCTCCTCCTGTGGAGAAATGTCCTCTACAAAAAGAACCTCAAAGTAATTTTTGCCCTTTCCATCGTATTTATCGATGGCTTCCAGCTGTTCTGTACTCAACTCCTCATCTTCTAACGCATTGGGGTTACTCCGGTATTTATCACTTACAAGAAGCTTGGTGATTTCAGAAATTTTATGAGCAAAAGCAGTGTATTCTTGCCTTTCCATCATTTCAAATAACAATCCTAATCTATGAATTCCTGGGAGAGCAAAGTAGCTTTCAATACTTTCTAACTTTTTGAGAAGTTTTTTGACTTTTTCAATTTGATTCTTCTCTTCAGTTGAACCTTTAGAATTCTCGCCAAGTTTTGAAGATTCCAGCTTTAAAGAATTCCACGACTCTAGACGGAGTTGATTGATATTATAACAATTGGAAATTTGAAGTTTTGAATTCATCATAAGTATTATTGGCTTGAGTAAAGTGCTAATTTGTTTCCTTCTGGATCTATAAAAATGGCGAAACAACCAGCCTCCTCGTTTATGAGCGTTTTCGGCATTACAATTCTACCCCCAGCGTTTTCAACATTTCCAAGGACCAAGTTGAGATCTTTTCCAGCATTTAGATATATTAACGGTCCTGAATCTCCGGGTGTTGAACCAGGACCAGCTACTATTGAGCCTCCAATTCCATTATTAACAGGAAAAAAAGCCATTGCATAATTATCATCAATATTGGTTTCCATATCAATTCCAAAAATCTGGTTGTAAAAATTTACAGATTGCTGAAAATTGATGGCTGGAATTTCAAACCAACTTATAAAATCTTTTTGTTGTTTCTTTATTTTAGGTGATGTTCCTCCCATTGCTTTTTTTTTAAATTATCCACCAAATCCCTTATATCCAGTCGGATTGTGTGGGGGTTTATATTCATGCTCTTTCATCTTCAACTCAGTCAAATTATCTAATCTTGTGGGCTTAATGAGTGGACCTAGTGAATTTAGATAAGGTAATTGAGCACCAGGTTTATATATATTGAATTGACCAATATGATCTCTAAAACTTTTTAAGGGTTGACCTAAACGTAATATACCGAGTTCTCGACTCCTCTTAACACGATTTATATTGAGTTCAAGTGGAAAAATTTCTTCATTGCCTTCGGCCTGGTAAATAACTCTACCATCAGGTCCACAAACTATTGATCTTCCACTACCTCCAGACTCCAATCCGTTTACATCAAAGAAGTAACATTGATTAACGGCTGCCATTGCTCTTACAATGGACAATTCCACATCTCGATCTATAGTTCCAGTCATAGTTGGATGTAAGATAACTTCTGCTCCCATAACGGCTAGAGTACGTACAGTTTCTGGAAACCACATATCATAACAAATGGATAAACCAAATCTTGCTACACCCGGCACATCAAATACACAAAATTCTGAACCTGGTGTAACTCCTACCTCATAAGGATAGAATGGAAACATCTTTCTATATCGTGTCACAATTTCACCTTCAGGATTTATGACTGTAGCAGTATTGTAAATTTTACCTTCGCTTTTCTCAAAAATAGAACCTGGTAGTAACCAAACACCATGTTTTTTGGCCATCGCCTGCATTTCTTTTTCAAATTCTCCTGGAATTTCTTGAGCAGTATGTGTTAATGGACCGTAACCACATAATTCACTATACACCACCATATTTACCCAGGGATAAAGACTCATAGTGATATCAAGTTTCAATTTCATCATTTCCACATTGGAGACGACCGCTGAAGTCTTCATTTGGATTCCAGCTATTGCAAATGGATTCATATATTATTTATTTTTTGTTGTCTGGAAAATTATTTCCCCAAATTAGTTTTATTCATTGTATTTAAACACACTATAATTATTGAAAATTTTGCACACCAAATTATATTATAGCTTCTTTCAAAGCACTATAATATATAAATTCCTAAGTATGTTTTCTTATTTGATTTTCAAGAATATCTAGACCTCTATTTAATTGTTCATCTGTTATGACCAGTGGACATAATATTCTTAAAACATTTTTAAAGGTACCAGCACTTATGAGAATTAAACCGTCTTCAGCACAGCCCTTTAATATTTTTGAACATAAGTCGGTTAGAGGTTTTCCTGGGTCGTTGTCTTCAACAAATTCTATCCCTATCATAGCTCCCAAACCTCTTACATCACCAATTTCAGGACAATCTTTTTTAAGGCCTTGCATACGTTCTGTAATTATATGTCCGATATGTATGGCTCGATCATTAAGGTTTTCGTCTTTCATAAATTGAATGGTAGCTATAGCTGCAGCGCAACAAATTGGACTACCTATGTAAGTACCTCCTATTGTTCCAGATTCTGCAGCATCCATTATTTCTGCTCTACCTACTACAGCTGCAATAGGAAGTCCAGAACCCATTGATTTGGCATACGTACTTAAGTCTGGCTGAACTCCATAATGTTGCCAGCTAGCCCAATGACCGGTACGACAAAAACCACTTTGGATTTCATCAAAAACTAACATAACACCGTGCTCATCACAAAAAGAACGCAAGCCCTCAAGATACTTCTGAGGTATTGGATTAAAGCCACCTTCTCCTTGTATTGGCTCTACAATAATTGCAGCGACGCTATTGATGTCAACCATACTATGAGCACTTTCTCTAAGTCTGTGAAGTTCTGTTTCCACAAATTCCTCCATATCCCTTGAACCTCGATATTTATAAAAATTCGGAAAAGGAATCCTATAAACCTCTGGAGCAAAAGGTCCTGATGAAAATTTATAATTTACTTTGCTAGTGAGACTCATGCCCATTAATGTTCTGCCATGATATGCTTCGGTAAAGCATATTACAGCAGGTCTTTTTGTCGCCTGACGTGCTATTTTAATAGCGTTCTCTACAGCTTCAGCACCAGTGCTGATAAGCATAACTTTGGTATGATCACCATGTGGAAGAATTTCTGCAAGTTCCTCGCTAAGCTTTATGTATGGCTCATAAGTGACCACATTAAAGCTAGTGTGCAGGTATTTTTCTGCTTGTTCTTGAATAGCCTTCACAACAGGTGCTGGGCAATGACCTGCATTTACAACTCCTATTCCACCAGCAAAGTCTATCAATTCATTCCCATCTACATCTGTAATTATTGCACCTTCAGCCTTTTTCACAGTGGCTGTATTGAAAACACCAACGCCATTGGCTACGATGTTTCTTCTCCTGTCAAGGAGCTCCTGAGATTTAGTTTGCTCTTGAGTCATAAAATTTTAGTTATTCAATTTATTATAATTTTTAATTTAGATTGTAATAAGATGGTTTGAACCCAATCTCTAATTTAGAGGTCTCTCAATATACAATTAAATTTTATTATTCAAAATTGCTTTTACTTAAGTAATCAAGAATAAAAAATATTTTTAATTAAATTTATGGTAAAAAACTTGTTAATGCATTGATAAATCAGTCATCGACAAACAACTTTAAAAAATTTTATTTAACTGATTGCTAATATCTTACAAATTATAAATCAAACTTTAATTTTTACTTAAAGCTAAAATCAACTCCAATTAGTTACTTGTTAAATAATTTAACGAAATTCTTTGGGAATTAAATATCATTTCTCCATGCGCTAAATGAAGATATATTCATAATTATCAGGAAGACTAAGCGTCTTAAGACTTCAATAAAACATTACTAGCTACTAAAATTTAATATTTAAGCATATTTTCGATCATTAATTTTACCGATAAAGATACTACTCAATTTTATTTTATTCTCTTTATTTATAACGTCTTGTCATTTTAATAAAATTAAAAACATGAAAATATGGCTCAAAAAATAGATACTCAGGAACTAAAGTTTTGGAGTGGTAATCGTACTCAAATCAGAAAAGACTACGAAAGAGAAATTTTACAGGCTGTCTTAAAAGCAACTGAAAATGATTTTGGTTTATGTAAAATAGAAGAAAACTCTACAGAGTTACCAGGTGATGAAGAATCTAAAGTATTTACAGAAAGAAATTATGACTTATTGGTCACTATTGCTGGAAACCAAAAGTTTAAAGACCAGGATATTTTTGTTATTGAAAAACCATTAGCTAAAAACTTATTGGGTTACAGAATACCTATCGTCCATCAAAGCGCTTTAGATAAGTTCAATACAAAAACTTCAGAAACTAAATTGAAACAACTTGTTCATGGCATTCCAGAAACCTGGAGCGATGTCAAAATATTTGAAAAAAACGGATATTCGGTTTTAGAAAAAGGCAACTTAGATAGTCTGTTTGAAAGGCTCTCGAATAAAGAATTTGATTACACAGCCTTTGGTGCAAATGAAATTTCGAGCGTTTTTGAAAGAAGAGCATCAAAATTTGATAACCTGGGAATAAACGATGGGATCTTGTTTTATTATCCATTTCCTATGGTATTTTATGTCAACCCAAATCAAAAAAAGCTTGCTGAGCGACTAGACGTTGGTTTAGAAAGAATTAATAAAAACGAGGTTATGGACTCAATTTTCAATTCTTATTACGGAACATTGATTGAGGATTTAAAATTAAATGAACGTAGAATCTTTACACTAGAAAATCCATTTATTCCGAAAGCCTTTAAAACCTCTGAACCAGATTTTAAATTTATTAAAAGTAATAACTAATAAATCTAGATTGAAGTCCTAAAGTTTCAAACACAAATCTCACCAAGAACTTGTTATTTTGATTCTGTTAATACATCTATTTTATGAAAACTCTTATTCCATCCATTAGTCTTATTTTCTTTAGTGTTAATTGTTTGGCTCAGGATACTTTTAAGAAAAGCTATTACATTTCAACCTTTAAAGACACCACCTCAGGGTTTATTAAGGATTATGACTGGAAAAATAATCCAGAACAAATAGTCATAAAAAAACATTGACTGCCAATCAAAGAAAGTTAGACCAAAATGATATTCCAGGTTTCGAAATCTATGGTCAAGCTAAATATAAATCTGTAAAAGTCGATATTGATATTTCAGAAAACCCTCTCTCCGACTTAAGTAGAGATAGGCTTCCTAACGTTAAAGAACAGCATTTACTGCTGAAAGTTTTGGAAGAAGGTCAGGCTAATCTATATACATATTCAAAAGGTACTTTCACTCGTTATTTTTTATAAAACACAAGACGTTAAAACAGAAGAACTTATATATAAAAAATATCTAGGTGACAAGTACAAAATAAGGCAAAACAACAATTTCAGACAACAGTTACTCAATCATTTAAATTGTAAAAAAATATCAGAATCGCAATTTAGAAATCTGGAATACAAAGAAAAAAATCTTAGAAAAATAGCTTCTCAATATAATGAATGCTTCGAAAATTCAACTTATAGCTACAAAAGAGAAAAAATAGTCAAATATTATTCATATCGATAAGGCCTGGAATTCAATTTGCATCTTTGATCGTAAATGAAGGAATAAGTAATTCTGTTGAAACTAAATTTGGATCCGGTATTTAGAAAAATATGAAAGTAAAGGTTTATAAGTCATGTAAAAGTCCACCTGAAGTAGACAAAGCAATACGCATTCTGAATTATAAGGGATTTTTCGCTACTGGTCATCGCTTTTAGAGGAGTTGATTACTGACTTATATTCTGCATGATATTTATAAATCAAATCTATCAGCTCCAATTTTTTATCCTTGTCAAGATAGTGAAAACTCATTTTTTTAGAACCCAAAAAATCCAAAAAGAGATGTTGATACTTCTCTGATAATTTAAGTTCCTCCACCAAAAAGGCTGTATTCAAAATTTCATCACTTTTAAAAAGAAAAATAAAATCTTGAGTCTCCAACAATCTTTCTTTTACAGGCTGGTCTTTAGATTTTTTATTTGTTTTAAATAAGCCGAATAGACGATGAATTAAGTAACCAATATTTCCTTTAGAGGGTTCATAAAGTGTAGGGTTCTTGATAATATCCTTTTGTATACTATTCTTCAGGTTCTTGCTTAAGGTATTGCTATCTATTTTATAGCCATAAACAACAACTTCATCTAAATTATCAGGCTCCAATTCAATCACAATGTCGTTACCAATCTGATTTGCTTGTACTTCAAAAATATAGGTTTTGTAGGCTACCGATCTAAGTACAATAGAATCACCCGCGTTTGCCTGGATTTCAAAATACCCCTCTGAGTTTGAGGTTAAATTTAGATCCTGGGTCGTATTTGATATAGGAAAGTTAGGCACCCTGCCATTTTGATCATATAAGTATCCGGTAAGCTGTTGACTAAAGGTTTGAGTTGAAAATAGAATAATAAAGATATAGAAGAGAACCTTCATTTTTTGACGCTTGTGAAAATTGTGTACCAAGTCTTTTTGCTGCTTTGTCTAGTGGCATGTGAAATAAAAACATACTTCGCTATAGTCGTAATTTTAAAGAATCAACCTTAAACCTTTAGTTTTAGCTCACAATGCTCCTTCGAAGATACTCTTTGTAAGCAACATTTTTTTAATTGAGTTCTATTAATTTTATTTCATTAGCGGAAATTCTCGTAAAAGTTCCGGTTACAAAATCCTGATTCTGCAATATGGAATCTAATTCGATGCAAAGATTGTTACAGTCAATACTAATTTGATTGAGCAATTCTAAACCCCTGTCTGTCGTTATAAAATTTTCTCCATTTTCAAATCTATTTTAAAGAGAGTTTCGTTATCAACTTCTTGTGTTGACTGAATTTCTAAAAGCGTATATTTTATAGAACTTGCGTCGTCGGGCGGATTGTCTATTGGTTCTGCCTTCACAGATAAAGTATAGATTGTGCCAGGCTGGTAATTAAATCCGTCAATTGTCGAGTAGAATTTAGTCCAATTGTCGGTTCCAATATTATCTCCTTCTTGAACAAGATAGGTCAAAACAGGTACTAATCTAGGTCCAGTATTCTGAAAATGATTCACTCTCATTTCAAGAATTTGAGATTGGTTGTCATCATCATTAGAACATGACATTAAAGTTGCAAGAATCATTAAAACTAAGAGTTGTTTTTTCATTGGTGATCTATCTATGAATTAAAGGTAAAATGTATATCTAATATAAGGGTTATATTAAGATCAACAATTTGAGTAATTTAATGCGAGACTAATGAGTATGAGTCTTCTAGCCTGCCTGCCGGCAAAGTCAGGTGGAGCTGTCAATTTGTTTTGAATAATAAATTTTTCAACTCAATAAGATATCTATCTATAAAGCATAGCGGAATTGGAATAGTGTTTATTCAGTTTCATACATTTTATTCCCAAGTTTTTCAATAATGCTCACTATTTTTTCGGCTTTTTGATGGTCAGTCGCAACAGTATTAATTTCAGTAAAAATATCTTCACGTTGATTTTTACTCAAATTCTCAAAAATGGTAACTACCTGAGCATCCCTGAAACATTCAAGAATTTCTGCATTATCATTGTCATCCGTTTGATTTTCAAGATATAAAGTCACAATCACAGTGTCGCCACCTGTTTTGTGTATTGTGCTCCTTATTTCAGAATTCACAGACATTTTCTTATCAGAATTTTTTACTGGTCCTAAGTTCTTGTTCTTTATTTCGTAGCCATCTATAGTTCCTGAAACTTTTAATTCACCCCATTTGCCTTTAATTTCTTTTGTGTTTGGTATAATCAATTGATATGTCCAAGCTCCATTGCCAGGGGTGTATTGCAATGTCAGCTTTTCATTTTTAACGATGTATTTCATTCGTTTGTTGTTATTTTGATGTTTATCAGTTCAGTATTTATATTATTGCCAACTTATATATTTGTGTAATAAAACCCGGCTACCTCAGCTATTTACAAGACAAACCTAAATCCTAATACCCTGCTGCCTGTCCATCGACTCGAGATTCTGAAGCGCCGTAATACACGCCCTTTTCGTGGTCCTTCATAATGCCCTGATATCTTCCGAAGAAACTATTACCCACCTCAACTTTGTGGCCTTTAGCACGGAGTTGGCGAACAACTTCATATGGAATTCCAGACTCTACGTTCACTTGACCTGTGGAATTCAATTTATCCTTTACTGATCCAGTTGGTTCTGAAGACCCTGAATGATCCCATCGAGCAGCGTCGCCTGCTTCCTGAATATTCATCCCAAAATCAATAATATTGGTCAGGATACTCACATGACCAATCGACTGGTAAGCTCCTCCCATATTACCGAAGCTAAAAAATGGCTTACCGTCTTTCATCACAAAACCTGGAATAATGGTATGAAATGGTCTTTTTCCTGGTTCATATACATTGGGATGCTGCAGATCAGTGGAAAATAATTCACCCCGATTCTGAAAACTAAAGCCAAGTCCAGGCACAACGAAGCCTGTTCCCATGCCTCTAAAGTTACTTTGTATCAAAGACACCATATTGCCTTCACTATCTGCTGTTGTGAGGTAAACCGTATCTCCATTTTCAATGACGTCAACTCCTGTACTGACATCTTGCATAGCGGTTTCTCCAATGAGTTGTCTGCGTTCAGCAGCATAGTTTTTAGACAGTAAAATATCATAAGGCACATCCTGAAAATCTGGATCGGCATAATGCTTGGCTCTGTCTTCGTAAACCAGCTTTTTGGTTTCTATAAAAGCATGCAAAGTTTCTGCCGTTCCGTAGCCCATGGTCTGAAGGTCATAGCCTTCCAAAATGTTAAGCATCTGTAAAACAGCTGTTCCCTGAACGTTACCTCCTACCTGATAAACATCATAACCTCTATAATTGGTGGTGACAGGTTCAATCCATTCAGAATGATGATTTTCAAAATCTTCATAACGTAAGTAACCATTGTTATCTTTCATCCATTGATCTGTCTTTTTGGCGATTTCCCCTTTGTAAAACGCATCTCTCCCATCTTCAGCCAGGAGACGTAATGTGTTGCCGAGATCAGGATTTTTGAAAATCTCACCTTTCTGAGGGCCGCGGCCATCTATGGTGAATGTACTTTCAAAAGCGCCGGGCTGTGACTTCAAAAAAGGCACACTGGATCTCCATCGCATGGATATAGCTTCAGTCACAGGAAATCCGTTTTCAGCATAGTCGATTGGCGATTTCAAAATGTCATTCATCGGTAGAGAACCAAATTTTTTATGCAGCTCAAACCAGCCATCTACAGCTCCAGGAACTGAGACCGAAAGCAAATGATAAGGCGGTATACTTTCTCGATCGATTTCATCTAGCTCCTCAAGCAGGTCATCGTAGGATAAACCTAATGGTGAACGTCCACTAGCGTTAATCGCATACAACTTCTGACTTTTCTCATGCCAGATAATAGCAAACAAATCACCTCCTATTCCATTTCCGGTGGGTTCCATAAGCCCGGTTGCCGCATTGGCGGCAATGGCTGCATCAATGGCGTTTCCACCCTGCTTCAGGATATCCAATCCAATTTGAGTGGCTAAGGGATGACTGGTGGCCACCATCCCGTGTTGGCCTATAACTTCAGACCTTGAGGCAAAGTTCAGTCCATTCGCTTCCCTGTCTGCTTGGGCAAAAGTGAAGCTTGTCATTAATAAACTAATTGATAAAATGCTAAAACACTTGAAATATAAATTCATGAGATTAATTTTTAGAGGCTAAGAATCATATTTTTTGACTTGAAAAGTGCTTAAAAGTTAAAGATCAAGTAATGTATTACTATCCATTATACATCATAAAAAAACTCTTCAAACTCAAAAACAGGCAAAACAAAACAATTAAAATTCCTATTGCATTTTGCAACCAGGTATTTTTAAACTCTCCCATCAATTTCTGATTGGAAACGATAGCTAAAAGTATAATCGCTATAAAAGGCAGCAATAAAGCATTGCTTACTTGTGCGATTTGAATTAATTCTATCGGATTGATCCCTAAGGAAGAAAATAAAACTCCCAGGAAAAGTATACCTCGCCAGGTCCATTTAAATTTTGGGTGAGATTTATCAATCTGCCAACCCAAACAGCCCTTCAACACATAGGCTGCAGCCAAAGCTGCCGTCAAGGTTGAGGTGATGCCCGCTGCAAAAAATCCAAAGCCGAGTAAATATTTTGCATACACCCCATATAAAGGCTCAAGTGTTTCGGCCATATCCAGAATAGAAAGCAATTGATCTTTTGGTAATCTGGAAGCAGCTACCACCACAGCTATGGAGACCAAACCACCCAAACCGATGGCTATAGCCGAATCTAATTTAGCAAACTTCAACCCTTTTAAATCTTTCCACTTTTCCTGAACTATGGATGAGTGTAAAAACAGATTATAGGGCACAATGGTCGTTCCTACAATAGCTAAAACAGTGGTTAAAGAGTCTGAAGGCATTTTGAAAAGAAAAACCCCTTTTAATAAAGCCAGATAACTTGGTTTGGTAATGATCGCCGTTGTCAAAAAAGACAAACTCATCAACACCACCAACACAATCAAAACGTTTTCAATTTTCTTATAGCTGTTCATATTCAGAATAAAGAAGCAAATCACCCCAATAATCAGTGGCAAATAATCCAATTGATGACCTCCTATGCTGACTTGTGTTTTTGCATAAATTACCGAAAACCCCATCACAGCGCCGCTAATGTTTCCTGCTTCGTAAGCCGCATTACCAAATACGATGGCAATGACCACTAGAAACATTAAAATACTTTTCAGTACAGGATGCTTTACCACATGACGCATGGCCGTTCCTAAATCTTTTTGAGTCACCAGCCCTATTCTGGCTGACATGTTTTGTAAAACGATAGTGGCTAGAATCGATAACACCAACGCCCAGATCAGGTCTGTTCCAAACCTAACGCCTGCGATGGAACAAATCGTGATCGTACCAGGGCCGATAAATGCAGCCGCCACAAATGTTCCTGGACCAAAGTAAGAAGTGAGTTTTTTAATCATTCAGGACGCTGATCTAATGCATATAGAGCAAAAGTCCCAAGCCAATGAGACCCTTCATAAGTATCTCCAAATAAATTTGGATAGGCTTTGGCAAAATGTTGATCCCCTACGGTTTTCAAATGATAGAAGGCTTCGTAGGTGTCAGCCAGTTCATAGAGGTTCCACGCTCTGCTAAAATTAAGCCCGTCCAGATGCACCAATTTACCATCGCTTCTGTCACTAACTTCAGCAACATCCAGAGAAAAATATTTTGAAAACAAACCAGGCATAAAGTCTTTTGCCCAAATTTGGAATTCGTTTTCAGGCAAAACTTTAGCCATTAAGGAAACTTCTTCCAGACATGGCGATAGAAAATCATAGCCGCTTGGCTCCCACTCTATAGGACAGTTTTTGTCCTTCAGGTAAAATTCTTTTGAACGTTTGACAATCAAAGCTTTAAGCTCTGGTTTTTCAAATACCTCCGCATAATCCAAAGTCATTGACAAAGCAAAGGCGGTATTTGGATGTTCCCCAACTCGTATAGGATACACCAATTTTGGTAGAAACTCCTGTGTTTTTACTTCCAAAATATCTACAAGCGGCATCAAATTACTGAGCCATTCTTCAGCTTGTGGATCATCCCAGGTTTTGAGTTCTTTAGCTAATGTAAACAACCAGGCCCAGCCGTAAGTGCGTTCAAAGTTTTGGTTGTGTTCCGTTTTGAAAAATTCAATTTCTTTTTGAATGTTTTCTTTAGTAAGTCTTTGAGATAAAGCACTTCTGATGCTATCGGCTTGCTTCAGTTCTGGAAAGTCTTTCAGCAATTTCACCAAAGACCACTGACTATGCACTGCAGAATGCCAGTCAAAACAGCCGTAAAACGCAGGACGTAAGTCTTTTGGCCTTGCCAGATCTTCTTCAGATCCCAACACCTGACCCAATTTATTAGGAAATTCCTGGGTAATACATTCCAGAGGGAGTTCAGCTAATTCTTCAGCTTCAACAGTACCAAATTCAGGAAAAGATTTATTTTCAAAAGGTGATTTACTCCCTCCTTTAGTTTCAGGTGAATTTTGACAACTCCAAAACAACAAAGGCAATAAAAAAAGTAGAGTCCATTTCATAAGTTTCAATTTTGACAGGCAAGTTAATCAAACCAAGTAATTCATTCAAAATTCAAGTTTATTTTGAAATCATATAACTTGTATATATCACAAAACCAACAAGCAAAATCAAAGCCTCCCACCTATCTAAGCGTTTAGCTTTCCCACTAAACATAGCGATAAACAGAAATAAAGTAGCACCGGCAAGCAAATACATTTCGAAATTGAAAGATGAGTTGTAGGCAATAGGTTTTATTAAAGCACTAATCGGAACAATCAATAAAACGTTGAAAATATTGGAACCAATCACATTGCCAATAGCGATGTCAGCATTTTTCTTGAGGGCGGCAACAACCGAAGTTACCAGTTCTGGCAGCGATGTTCCTGCGGCGACTATGGTTAAGCCAATCACTTTCTCACTGATTCCATATTGTAAAGCCATATCAGAGGCGTTAGTGACCACCAGATGACCGCCGTAAACCAAACCAGTCAGACCAAACACCATCAAAAGTGTCATTTTTGTTGTAGTGTAGTTTTGAGCAGGATTATTGTCGGCTACATCTACACTTATTTCAGAAGAAAGTCCTCGATAGATATAATACATAAATCCTGCAAATAGAGTAAGTAAAATTACTGCATCTAGTCTGGAAACCTGACCAGTTCCGTTTCCAAAAAAAGAGTTGGATATCACGTAAAGCACAACTACTACTGCAAGAGATATTGGGATTTCAATCCAAACCATACTCCTCTGAACTGTTATGGGCTTGATGAGAGCTACTATGCCTAAAATCATCATTAAGTTGAATAGATTACTTCCCATGACATTTCCCAAAATCAAATCAGACTGTCCTTTTAAGGAAGCAACAGAACTTACCACCAGCTCAGGAGCCGATGTTCCAAAAGCAACTATGGTAAGTCCAATAGCCAGATCAGACATTTTAAGCCGTTTGGCTAATGCTGATGAACCTTTCACCAAAGCATCTGCTCCAAAAATCAACAGCACAAAACCTAAAACCACCAAAAGTATTTCTAATACCATCTCAAATATTTTAAAGCTAAATTAGTCTGAAAGTCCCATTCAAAATTCAACTCAACTTATAAATTTGAAAGCTTTTTCTTACTTTTATAAAAAAACAAACTTATGTCTAAAATAGCATTAATCACAGGAGCAACAAGTGGAATTGGTTTAGCCACCTCCAGGCGATTTGCCAAAGAAAACTTCAAGCTTATCCTCTGTGGTCGCCGTCAGGAACGTTTAGATCAACTAGCATCTGAACTGTCATCACATACAGAAGTCACCACCCTTAACTTCGATGTGAGAGATCAAAAAGCGGTAAACGAAGCTTTAGACTCCCTCCCTTTAGAATTTAAAAACATTCAGATTCTAGTCAACAATGCAGGAAATGCTCACGGCTTAGATTTCATACAAAACGGCTCTTCTGCCGATTGGGATGCAATGCTGGACATCAACGTAAAAGGCTTACTTTATGTTTCTCAGCCCATCATCCAGACTATGATCGAGAATAAAGAGGGTCACATTATCAACATTGGCTCTACGGCAGGTAAGGAAGTTTACCCCAAAGGCAATGTATATTGCGCCAGCAAACACGCTGTAGATGCGATCAATCAGGGCATGCGCATGGATTTGAATGAGCACGGTATCCGCGTTGGCGCCATCAATCCCGGCATGGTCGAAACCGAATTTAGTAAAGTGAGATTCAAAGGAGATGATGACCGCGCTGAGCAAGTTTACAAAGGTTATAAAGCCCTGCAACCCGAGGACATCGCCGATATCATTCACTTCACTGTCACCCGACCTTACCATGTTAATATCGCAGATTTAGTCGTCATGCCTACAGCCCAGGCCAGCAGCGGAATGATCAATAAATCCAGTTAATACTGATTTTATGTCGAAATAACTTATAAGTTTTGCGATATCACCAGCTTAAAGCCTTAAAGTTAGCTCGATGCTGGGATCCGAAGTTTACAGGGAATCTTGATGATTAAGTTTTCTATCAACCTCAGCGTTCACCTGAAGTTGCTCGTATGTTGTTTATCGTTTTAGTGTCTTTAAAATTTTATCGTGAAGCCTGTCTGTTAGAGTGATTTTTAATACGAAATGGAATAAAATTGAATCGATAACCTTGTTAGTTCGAGTGATTCCGGCAATTTCGTCGGGATTGTATCGAGAACAGAGGTTAAGCTCTTCACTCCTATAAGCTCTCGATACAAATCAACATGGTTTTTTTTACCAAAAACCAAGTCGATTCACTCGAGGGGACATTTCACAGATGATCGTAGTATGTCAGTTCGAGCCCTTCTACTTAGCTCAGGATAAACTAAGGGCGAGAACAAGATTTTTCCATAGCACCATATGATACTACCACAATAAACCACGACCTCAAGGTAATTTTATCAATTCCTTACCATCCTATTGTACTTAGGGTCTTAACTTTGTGAAAAATCAAAAATATGAGCACCACTATAAAAGACCTTGAACCTAAAGTCATTTGGAAACACTTTTCTGCTTTGAATGCAGTGCCAAGAGCTTCCAAAAAAGAAGAACAAGTCATTGAATTTATGATGCAGTTCGGGAAATCTTTAGGGCTGGAAACCCTTCAGGATAAAGTAGGAAATGTCATCATCAAAAAACCAGCGACATCGGGAATGGAGGATCGTAAAACCACTGTTTTACAATCTCACCTGGATATGGTTCACCAAAAAAATAACGACACCCAATTTGATTTTGATACCGAAGGCATCCGCATGCATGTAGATGGCGATTGGGTGAAGGCAGATGGCACGACCCTCGGCGCCGACAACGGACTTGGAGTCGCTACTATCATGGCGATTTTAGAAAGCGATGATATACCTCATCCTGCTTTGGAAGCTTTATTCACCATAGATGAAGAAACTGGAATGACAGGTGCCAAAGAACTGGATGGCAGTATTCTGGATGGTGAGATTTTACTTAACCTGGATACTGAGGAAGATGATGAAATCGGTATTGGTTGTGCTGGTGGAGTAGATTTGACTGCTACTCGATTTTATATTGAAGAATCCATTCCAGAGAACTCCTTGGCATACAGACTAAAGCTAAATGGCCTGCAGGGGGGACATTCCGGTATGGACATCATCAAAGGCCTGGCTAATGCAAATGTGCTAATGAATCGTCTTTTGTACACAGGGTATACGACAGTCAATTCTAGAGTAGCTTCTATCGAAGGTGGCGGACTTAGAAACGCCATTCCTCGTGAAAGTGAAGCCGTAGTGATTGTTCATCAAGATCAAAAAGACAAATTTGAAGACACACTCAACACACTTTTCTTTGAAATAAAATCTGAATTTGCCAGCCTCGAGCCAGAGATGAAGTTCCATCTTGAACAAACCGAACTTCCAAAGAAAATTATGAGTAGTGATGTACAGGATGCGTTTTTAAAATCGATTTACGCCGCCCATAACGGCGTTTATAGAATGAGCCCTGATATTGAAGGCTTGGTAGAAACTTCCAATAATATTGCTAAAATAGCACTTGGTGGAGGAAAGATTGAAGTCTTATGTCTCACAAGATCTTCATTGGCATCTTCCAAAGATGATTTGGTAAATTCTCTGTCCTCCGCTTTTGATTTGGCTGGCTTTCAAATCGACTTATCTGGAGATTATCCAGGCTGGGCGCCAGACCCATCTTCAGATATTCTAAAAGTAGTCGATCGCATTTATCAGGAACAAAATAAAGAAAAAGCCAATGTCGCTGCGTGCCATGCAGGTTTGGAATGCGGGATTTTAGGCAGCCACTATCCAGAGATGGACATGATTTCGTTTGGCCCTACCATTCGTGGAGCACACTCACCAGACGAACGCGCCAGCATTTCCAGTACCCAAAAGTTCTGGAAACTGACGAAAGAGGTCTTGAAACAAATACCGGTAAAGGGGTAAAAAGCCCCAAATCCAAATAGGGAATCCCCCTAACTCCTCCAAAGGAGGGGAATTTATTCGTTAACTTTATGTTTACGTACTGGATTGATTGTCATACCTACGGCTGGGAAGAAGCCTTGGCAGCGACTGAGGAAGCTTTGATTATCGAGAGAGAAAAATCCTCCTGTCGTCGGAATGATAAGTTATGACTGAAAAAAAAAGTTCCGGCTTTAAGCCGGAACCTTTTTTTTATAGATTTAAGCGGAACTAAGCTTCTTGCTTATACCCTTCAGATTTACTTAAAACCATAGCTAAATTGGTTAGAAGCACACCATAAATGACCTTAGAAGCTATATCTGCAACGGTAAAGGTCATTTGTCTTCCTACAACTCCAGCTTCATTAAAGAATCCACCTTCGACACCTAATAAATGTGGCATTAGATAAGCACCTGGATATAAGAACCAGGAAAATAGGAACAATACCCAAATGCCCTGTAAAATCTTTTTACCTTTATCAGGAATTCCTTCTTTACCTTCTTTGATCACCCTATTCATCACGAATAAAATGTGAATAAAAAAGGCGGTAGAAATAGCACCCCAGATAAAGAAAGCAGGAAGATTCGTCACTTCATAATATTGACCGATATAACCCGTAATAATCATTAACGCACCTGAAAACCAGAACTGATTTCTAATACTGCTAAATTTCGATTTGGTCAAACTGACCACAAATAAGATTTGGAAAAGTAACATCGGTACATCAATCAGCCAGTTGAGATAACGGTATCCATTATTAAATAAATCTTCTCCCGAACCTAAAAAGTAAAGCCCCCTCTCAGCGTCGAAAACAAAGCTACTGGTCCAGTTGTTGGATTGAGCATAGAGCAGTAAAAACGCTGAAACCATGACCACAACCGATAAAACAGAGGATATTCTATACTTTGGTGCTACCGATTTGATAGTTAGTACAAAGTATAATAAACCGGCCAGCATCACTGCATAGCCCAGCGTCAAAACATGAGCAACCATCTGGTAAGCCATCTCGCTAAACCCCTGGTATAGACCAATGTAATTCTCAAAATTCGCATTTCTTAATTCGTTCATAATTATTGTCTTATGTGTTAGTAACCCTAAATTTAAAAAAAATGTATTCAATACGTTAAATTTAAAGTAGATTGTTTAATCTTTAAGACTTTTAACAGATCACCTAAAAAACACAGCATTGCATAGTGAGACAGACTTCTTCCATGGGTTTTACTGAATAAAAATTGAAATATGAATTTTAAAAAAGTAACAGGATGCTCTGCTATCAGAACTGTAAGCTTCAACAAAAGACTCAGCGAATTGAGCGGAATACATTCAAATATAAAGAAGTTTCTTCATGAGTCACATTCGCCGAGTCTAGAAAAGAAGAAACCCAAAAGGCTCCTGTTGTTCAACAGGAGCCTTTTGGGTTTTGATTTTATCAACTTAATCCCAATGCGTTCTCACACCGATCTGGAAATTATTCAAGTCGGTCAGGTTATCGCTGAAAATGGAATTGAGGTTATATTGAGCAAAGACCGCCACATTCTCCCAACCTATATAAGCACTGAGGCCGTACAAAAGATCATTGGTATTGAAGTCATCCCGCTCACGAAGCTTCACATCAGTTCGGCTGTTATTGTACTTTAACTTCTGAGTATTCAATAAATTAATACCTGCAAATCCACCCAGACCCACTTTAAAATCATGATCGCTAAAGCGCTTATTACCGTTATTCAGAACTGTTGTTTTTGAGCTTCCAAACTGAAGATGAACCGGAACGATTAAATTATCCATTCTGAATTTTGATTTGTCTAAATCAAACTCAAAAGGCTCTAAATTGGTCTGATGCCCATTTTCTACAAAAATGTTATTGTTCTTTGGCTTGAGTCCATTAAACTGTACTGAAACTCCATAATTAATCCTTAAGAAATTGCTTTCTTTAAAAATTCGCGTACTCCATTCATAACCGATCTCAAAGCTACGGCTACCTCCAAATTTGAAGGGGGTATCGTCTATACTTCCTCCCTCCAAAACCGCATTATTGAAAGACAAACTCGAGAACACTGAACCACTTGTTCTGGATGAATAGGGAAGGTCTCTGTTTTTTAAGGTATCCTGTGAAACTTCCTTTTTAGATGAAAGTTCAAAGAGATTAAAGGTAAAACTTGACGGATTTAAACCCAGTTCATCAATTATTGACAAATAAGAATCATAGTCTTCAAACTGGTCAAAATCTACTTCGCCATATTTCCTTTTTTGAAATGAAGCCCAGTCAATGAGTAATTCCTGTGCTTCTTCTATGTTTATAGCAGACTCTTTCGCAGCCTCCATCTTGAGTTCCTCAGCTTCAGGAGATGAAAGGTCTCCCTTTTTCAGTTGGGAATTGATTTTACTCACTTTCATGCTCAAAAAGCTCTTTTCTTCAGTTTCAATCCTGTTGAAAAGCTGTTTTAACTCTAAAGTTTCATTCTCAGTAAAGATCGAAAAATCTCTGTTTTGTGCTAGAAGCTGTTGACTCCATAAACTGGCGAAAAGGGCTAAGATGATTGTAATTTTTATAGGCATAGTTTCTTTTTTTTTTAGGTTAAACATTGAATAAATAAAACAGTTATGCTTTTAAAAAAGGGCGCCAACATAGCTGTAATTTGATTTGGTTATCTAGCACCTAGGCTAGACTTTAATTCGTTAAAATTCACTTCTATCAATTTCCATATTTTGTCTTTAAAAGAGTCTGAATTTTCAAGATCTACCTCAGCAAGCAGAGATTCAGCGCTTAGTTGATCAAAAATTTGTTGCTCTTTTTCTGAAGATAAATCGGTCCTTGCCTGAGCCAGTAAAGCTTCCACTTCATTTAAGTTCTGCTGACTAAACCGCTCTTTTTCCAGCTCCTGCTCTACTTCAGCTAATAAGGTGTTAGCTTTTAGCTGGGTAGGTGTTAAGGTATTGGTGCTAATAGGTTTAGCCTTTTTTATTATAACTCTAGATTCCGGCAGCCTGATTGATGCTACCTGTATTCCTCTGCTTTTTAGTTGATTCACTAAAGCCATACTTTCTCTTGCACTAACAATTCCATTACTTTCCTTTTTTTCTGAATTTACCACAGCTTCATTAGTGCTTGTCGAAAAATACAGTGGGGTAAGTAAAACTAAAAGCCCGATAAACCCGGCGGCAATACCGCTCCAAAGCCAAAGGCTTTTAGTTTTATTTGTGCGAGAAGTGGCTAATTCTCCGGTGATTTTTCCCCAGGCTTCATCCGTAGGCTGGAGGTTCCGCTGACTGAATTTATGCTGTATATCGCTTTTAAACTTGTCCATGAGAGGAGGATCTATATGTTTCTAATTTAGTTTTGAGCAGTCGCTTGGCTTTAAACAACTGCGATCTCGAGGTGGCTTCTGTAATGTTAAGCGTTTTGGCGATGGCTTTGTGAGAATAGTCTTCTATCACATGCATGCTAAACACCAATTTATAGCCCTCAGGCAATTGGTCTATAAAGCCCTGGAGTTCATCCACAGACCATTCGGTGAGGCATGGCATCTCGACCACTTCAAATTGTTCTACAACATCTGTAGAAAATTCGATACGTTTCTGTTGTCTTAAAAAATCTATGGCTGTTCTCACCATAATTCTACGGATCCAGCCTTCAAAACTGCCTTTGTTTTCGTAGCTATTCAAATGTTTAAAAACTTTTACAAAAGCTGTGGACATCACATCTTCAGCATGGTGAAGATCTGAAATATAAAGTCTGCATACCGACAGCATTTTGGGAGCAAACTGCTTGTAAAGACGATACTGTGCCTTTTGATTATGGCGCTGAGCGTCCTGAATGGTTTGCTCTAAGTCTTTATGTAGTTTTATCAGTTTCACAGTTGAGATGTGTGTCTATAAATATAGACGATAAAAAAACCTTCAGCGTTGCCTGAAGGTTTAAATTTATTTTTAAAGCGTTTTAAGTTTCATCCTCACCAAACATCCACTCATAGGTTATACGGGGGTTGAGGTAATTATCGGGAGGTAGTAAAATAAGTACTGAGCAAATTCAGAAAAGAAAAAAAAGCAGGTCTATAAGCCGGATTCTGTCCCCAATAGTTGGGTCCCTATCATTTATCTAGGATTTTTGTTGCCAAAAATCTCGATCTGTTTACCCTCCAAGATTGGGCGCACAACCCTCAAGCCTTGGTTTACATAACATTTCACCACATAGAGTTTACCGATTTCACTACAGCCGAACTGTACTTGCTTTCTGTTGCACTGGTCCTTTCCGCCAAAGGCGGACGACGGGCGTTACCCGCTATGTTGTGCTATGGTGTCCGGACTTTCCTCTCTCCTGTCCCGATAATTATCGGGACGAGACAGCGATAGGGCGACCTGCAGCGCAAAAGTAAGTTTAATTTTGGGATATGGGTAGTGGTTTATTCGTGTATTCGTTTTGCGTTGACTGTTTTTGGTTAAGCGTTTTGGGTTTTTCGTGGATTGGAAAATGTAAATTTAAATTTTGAATTAAGAATTATTAATTTTCCTAACTCCTATTCCCTACTACCTAAAAGCTCCTGGATGACTCAGAACTACTTCTTTTTCCTCAACTTCAAAGCTAGATCGGGATAATCGGTGATGAGTCCATCAACACCATATTTTAGTTGAGTTTTCATTTGCTCGTACTCATTAACCGTCCAGGGAATTACTTTCATTCCATAGTCGTGAGCATCATTCACCAGTTTTTTATTTACCAGCGGAAAATACGGACTATAAATCTCGGGGACAAATCCTAAATCTGCCAGGGCTGTCTCAAGGTCTGAGTTATAAACCAAAGCAGCAAGCCTAACCTCCGGATAGGACGTGTTGAGTTCTCGTAATATCCTAAAATCAAAGCTCTGTAAATTCACCCGATTCATATCTGTTTCCTGTTGCAACAGACCCATGACCAGCCTGACAAATTCAGCTGGTGTTGGATGGTAGACGTCATCGCCCTCTGGCAGGCTTTTTAGTTCAATGTTGTAGTTGATTTTTTGACCATGATTTTTGCTTAGACTATCTGCCATATGCAGGACCTCTTTAAGAAGTGGCTTATAGGCAGACTCTAAGTCTTGTTCAGGAAAAGCAGGGTTGTATTTGCTCCCACAGTCAAAGGCTTTCACCTCCTCATAAGTCATTTGGTAAATATTAAATGACTTTTCGTTAGCTTTTTCGATGTCATTTCCATCGGCATCTAAACAAATGTCTGCATTCATCCAGGGCTCATGAGAGACAACTATCTGTTTGTCCCTAGTAATAGCTAAATCCAGTTCAAGCGTGTTCACCCCAAGCTCCAAGGCTTTTTGAAACGCCTGCAAAGTATTTTCTGGAGACAGACCTCTTGCGCCACGATGTCCCTGCAGATCAAATTTATATGTTGTCGATTTTGAGATAGCTTTACCGTTTTGAGCTTGAGCATTTAGTGTTGGTAAGGTAAGTAATAACATGATAAGGTATTTCATTACTTTTTGATTTTATCTTGAATAAATTTTTGACTTTCTTCTAAAACGGATACCCAGTCATTGGACCTCAATTCACTGGCAATCACGTGATTTCCAGTTTCTGGAAAAGCTTGTTTATGTTTTAATTCTTCAGGAGTTCCAAGTTGATTGTACATGTCAATCATGGCTGATACAGAAACTACTTTATCCTGCTCTTCTTCATTTTTATAATAATACGCCATAAAAACAGGACAATTCACAGCTTTAAAAGTTTCAGGAGTCATTGTTTCTTTGAGCATGCCAATCAGTGCAACATAAGCATTGATATGATATTCGGTTGACCAGTAATTTGACTCAGGCTCTGGGCGATCCATTTTTTGTACTTCACCTCCAATCATAGATTTGAATAGCTCTCTCCCTTGAGGTGTTGTAATCTGTGCCATCATAGGGTTTTTGAGACCTACAAAAGGGGAATACAGAAGTAATCCAGCGATATCTTTATGCCTGGAAGCTAAATGTAAACTGAGAGTTCCGCCTGTTGATGTACTTATCAGCACCACTTTTTTTCCTAAAAGCCGACCTACTTCTAAGGCTTCTTCAGCTGAAGCCAAGTATTTTTCTTTGGTCAGTTCTTCAAATCCTTCCACTCCACTTCTGCCGTGTCCTTTGAGCCTTGCATAAAATACATTGGCTTCAAATTCTTTGGCTAATTTAGAAATTACTGGCTCTGCCTCCATTCTACTTGCCCCAAAACCATGTAGATATACAAACACCAGATCTGTTAATGTCTCTGGTTCTTTAGCCCAGGAAATCATAGCGTTGTTGTCTTTCTTTAAATCTAAAATCTCGGTTTCTTGTTCTTCAATCCATTCATCTATGGTTTCAATACTATAATTTGATATAGATTGAGCGGAAAGCTGTGGAGAAATCCACAGCATCCAGCTCATGACTATTAATTTTAAGGTGATTTTCATAAGTCTATTTTTATGGTTAAAGCTAATTAAAATCTGACTGAAAATTGAGCTCCAAAGAATCTTGGCGGACCAGCGATAAAAGTAGGAATTCCAAATGCTCCACCTGTATTCCCGGCATCTATTATAAATTCCTCATCCAAAGCATTGGTTACAAAAAAGGTCAGTTCTTTAGTTTGATCTAATCTCAAACCTAATCTTAAATTTAGTAATCCATAACCCTCTTGCGAAATGTTAGGTAAATTGGTCTCTTCAAAGAAAACTTCAGATTTGTAAGAATAAGTAGGTAAGAAAAATGCTTCTAAACGATCTGTCAAAGAAACATCTATATTTCCCCCAAGAGAGAATGAGTGTTCTGGAGTTAGCCGGAAACGATTGCCTGCAAGCGCCTGCTCATTTCCGTCCTCATCTACATCATCAAATGTAGCATCTATGTAACCATAGTTTGCGAAAAAGCTGATGTCTTTACTTACTGCATATTGGAATGAGGTTTCAAAGCCATAAGAGGTTGCACTACCGCTATCGTTTGGAATAATAACTAAACCATCGTCTGGATCTAGCGTAGCGATTGTCGTTTGGAAATTTTGGTAGTCATAATAAAACGCATTCGCATCAAATTGTAATCTGTTATTTAAGAATAAGGATTTAAAACCTAACTCATAAGACCATACAGTCTCATCCGATAATACATTTACATCTGTAGCAGTGACGTTGATCACGTTTGGTCTTCTACCTCTGGCAACATTTCCAAACACAGAGACTTCTTCATTAAAATCATAATTCAAGGCAAAACGTCCAACTGCAGAGGTGAAGTTTTCACTGGCCTTTCGCCTGCCGTTGGTAGGAGCAAAAATATTGTTTGGAAAACTTCCTACAAAGTTACCCAAAAACGCAGGCTGATCTGCGTTTTCTACTTCCAGTCCAGCATTGATATTCTCCCAGGTAGCTCTCAAACCTAATGTTGCAGTTAATTTGCCGGTAATATCATAAGAGCCATCTACAAATAGGTCTCCTGAATAATTTTCACCAAAATTTGTTGATCTCTCTGTATTGAATTCTTGTAAAGGTGCACCTGCTAACGGACCAAAAGCAGGATCATTTGGAATATTAGGAATTAATGTTGGTATCCCGTTGACTAAAAAATTATCTGGAGCCAGCAGTAAAGCCGCAAAGCTCTGTTCGTTAATTTCTAATGGAACAGACTGAGAACCATCTTCGGCAAAGAAATTAGCTCCAACAAAGCCTCTAAAGTTTTCATTGGTGTCAAAATTGAATCTTAATTCCTGACTAAATTGTTTCCCTTCCGATTGTTCTCTGAAAAATAAAACTGGAGCTACTGTACCATCAGCATCAAAAGCCTCATCAGAGTCAAATTCTCGGTATGCTGTTATTGAAGTTAAATCCCAGTTTTCTGAAATATCATGCTTGAGTATTGCTGTAAGTCCCCAGACATCTCTATCAACTCCAAGTTCCTCTCCTCTTTCAAGATCAGCAAATGTATTAGGATTGGTATCGCCTCCTATTGGTGCAAAGCGTCCACTTTTAAATGAAGTTCCGGGAGGTGTATCTCTTTGCCAGTTTGCAATGACATCAAGGGTGGTTTTTTCACCCATCAAATATTTCAATGACCCTCTGAATGCTAAAGTTTCTTTTCCATTAAGATCACCACCAGATAGATTATCAATATAACCATCTCTTGCGTTGTAAATTCCTGCCAATCTGACGAAGAGTTTATCTTCCACAACAGGAGTGTTGACATGACCCGTAATGATACGTTGATTATAATTTCCGTAAGCAGCCTTTAAAAACCCTGATTTTTGATTTTTAGCTTTATTTTGAATCAGATGCACAGCACCAATTTGAGCTCCACGGCCAAATAAGGTTCCTTGCGGACCCTTCAGAACTTCTACACGTTCCATGTCGTAAAGCTCGACTACAGAACCTCTGGATTTACTGATAGACACACCGTCCTGAAATACAGATACTCTTGGTTCCACACGCGAATCCCCACTATCTGAAGTAATCCCGCGAATCACAATACCAGGATTATTCACACTTTGTATTTGAATCTGCAGTCCTGGTACAAATTCTGAAAGTGCATCATACTCAAAGGTATTGGTGCTTTCTAAGAATTTCCCTCCATAGGAAGTGATTGCAATAGGTACGTCCTTGTTCTTTTGCTCGCGCTTCTGAGCTGAAACCATAATTCCGTCCAGCATATAGTTTGCTTCTTTTAACGAAATTGATAACTCAACATTATCGGTCACTTCCACTAATTGTTCTATAGTTTCAAAACCTAAATAGGTAATCTTTAAATCATAACTACCCTCTGGAATATTTTTAAGTTCAAATTTGCCGTTGGCACTCGTTACAGTTCCTTTGTTAAGTCCAGGAATCATCACATTAGCACCAGGAATCAGGTTTTTGTCTGTATCCCTCACTTGTCCTGAAATTGAATAGGTTTGAGAAAAACCTGTAAAGCTAAATAGGCTTAAAAGCACGGCGAATAAATAAATCTGTTTCATAGTTGTTTTTTGTTTTTCCCAAAAGTAGACGTACAGAACCGAGTCAACTTTAAGAGAAAAGCATTAAAACGTTAACACAAGACGAGAAAAGGTTAATAAAATATTAAGGCAAAACACTTTACTTGATCAAAGCTAATATTGAATTAACGCACAGATAAATTTTCATTAACTTCTTTAAATTGAAATCGCATCATCACTGCAAGATGATCTGATAATAATTTCGTTTTCCTTATGTTTTTTGCCTCTAGCAGTTCAATAAATTCTGAAGAGTAAAATATGTAATCTATCTTTACTTTTGGCATTTCAGCACTAAATGTAAAGTGTTCATCTCCAAAGTTGGATAACTCATCTATTGAAATCGCATGACCAAAATTGGGGTCCTTATAAAAAGGATGCATCAGCGAAGTTTCCAGAGGTTGTAAAGATTCATTAAAATCTCCCAATAGAATAGTTGGTCCTTGAGAGGCGAGTTTTTTAAATTTTTCAAAAACAACCTTCAGATGAATAGCTCTTGTTTCTTCACTGAAAGCTTCAAGGTGTATGTTCATGACAGTCAGTTCTCTTCCATTAACTAAAATCTTTGACGTTTGTATCAATCTATCCAAATAAAAATCATTGTAATAAAATGGCTGATCTATTGGTTTTTCAAGGATATCGATAGCGTTTGTTAAGATTTTAAACTTACTTGCAATGGCTTGACCAGATTGGATTTTACCATACTGAAGTGGTAAAGGCCAATACGGAAACGGAACATAGTGTTTATCCCAGTTTATCGCTTTTGCTCCAAAACTGAATTCACCTTCTCGCTGAATAAGTTCAAGTTGATCGATATCAAAACTCCTGGAACTTGCAAAGTCTATCTCCTGCATTGCTAAAATATCGACAGATTCATTCCCTAGAAGATCTAATAAAGACTTGGCGTTGTCATTAAATAATTTTTCGCTTCTCTCTACAGCTTTATTATTGGTCATCCCAGATAAATAACCAATATTGAAAGTCATAATCGAAAGTGTATCCTTTTCGATTTCAACTGAATCTGTATTGTTATAAATCACATAGCGGTCTTTAGTTGAACTCAATTCTCCAGACGTAGCCCAGACATAAAAGCCTAGAAAACCAACTAAAATTACTATCAAACTTAAACCTATTTTTTTCATGCTTATTTTTTTTCTAAAGCACTTAAAATTGAGGCTTACCCAGGTTAATACAGCATCATGAAAAGTTTAAATTTATTATTTAAAAATAAACAAAAAAAAAAGCCCTGAAATTGCAGGGCTTTTGGGATAATAAATGCAATCAATTTACATTCTTACATCAAAACGATCTAGTTCCATCACTTTTGACCATGCATTTACAAAGTCGTTTACGAATTTCTCCTTTGAATCTTCAGTAGCATAAACTTCTGCTAAAGCTCTTAATTCAGAGTTAGATCCGAAAATTAAATCTGCGCGAGTTGCAGTCCATTTCATTTCACCAGTAGATCTGTCTTTTCCAATAAATACTCGTCTAGACTCATCTTTAGCCTCCCATTTTGTACTCATATCCAGCAAGTTTACAAAAAAGTCATTTGTTAATTGCCCTGCTCTATCAGTGAACACACCATGGTCGGTATTGTTATAATTTGCACCTAAGGCTCTCATTCCACCTACCAGCACAGTCATTTCTGGTGCTGAAAGAGTAAGTAACTGGGCTTTATCTACCATCAACTCTTCAGTTGAAAGTGTATACCGCTTACCCTGATAGTTGGTGAATCCATCTGCCATTGGCTTAAGCAATTGCATTGACTCAACATCTGTTTGCTTTTGTGAAGCATCTGTTCTTCCTGGAGTGAAAGGAACTGAGACATTATGTCCAGCTTGTTCTGCTGCATCTTCAATAGCTGCATTACCTCCAAGAACAATTAAATCTGCAATCGATACCTTCTTAGTTGAATTTTTCTTGTTGAATTTCTTCTGAATTGACTCATATTTTGAAAGCACTTTATCCAATTGTTTTGGATTGTTTGCTTCCCAGCTGCGCATTGGCTCTAGTCTTATTCTCGCATCGTTTGCTCCACCTCTTCTGTCTGAATCTCTGTAGGTAGAAGCTGAATTCCATGCTGTGATTACCAGTTCTGAAGTTGATAATCCAGAATTCAAAATTTCAGATTTCAAAGCATCAATATCAGTTGCTGTGATCATTTCATAATCTGCCTCAGGAATTGGATCCTGCCAAAGAAAGTCTTCCGCTGGAGCTTCAGGTCCTATATAAGTGGACTTTGGCCCCATATCTCTATGCGTTAGTTTAAACCAGGCTTGAGCAAATGTTTTATTGAATTCTTCTGGATTCTCATAAAAGAATTTAGAAATCTTCAAATACTCAGGGTCTTTGATCATCGTCAGGTCAGTGGTAAACATTGTAGGTTTATGAAACTTACCTTCAATATGAGCATCGGGATAATCAGCTTTTGCATCGCTTGCAATCCATTGGTAACCTCCTGCAGGACTTTTAGTCAATTCCCATTCGTTTTCGAATAGAGACTTAAAGTAACCCTGACTCCATTCTGCCGGGGTTTTAGTCCATATCACTTCAAGTCCAGAAGTTATTGTGTGCTCAGCTTTACCAGATTCGTAAGAGCTCATCCAGCCTAAACCCTGATTTTCGATTGGTGCAGCTTCAGGTTCTGGTCCTACATGGCTTGCCTCAGCAGCACCGTGTGACTTACCAATAGTATGACCACCAGCAATAAGAGCTACTGTTTCTTTATCATTCATTCCCATACGACCAAAAGTTTCACGAATGCCATTTGCAGCAAGTGCAGGATCTGGCTTTCCGTCTGGGCCTTCAGGGTTTACATATATCAGTCCCATTTGCACAGCAGCTAATGGACGTTCCAAATTTCCTTCAACGTCGTAACGCTTATCATTAGCCAACATCTCGTCTTCCGGGCCCCAGTATACAGTACTGGCTGGCTCCCATGTATCTTCACGACCACCACTAAATCCTGCGATCTCTAATCCCATGTCTTCGTAAGCAACAGTTCCTGCCAAGATCATCAAATCTGCCCATGATAAACTCTTACCGTACTTCTGCTTGATCGGCCATAATAATCGTCTTGCTTTATCCAGGTTGGCATTATCTGGCCAGGAATTAATTGGTGCAAAACGTTGCTGACCATCACGGGAACCTCCGCGGCCATCTGCAGTTCGGTAAGTACCGGCACTGTGCCATGACATACGAATAAAAAATGGACCGTAATGCCCGTAGTCTGCTGGCCACCAATCTTGTGATGTCGTCATCACTTCAACCAGATCAGCTTTTAATTGCTCATAATCCAGTGCAGCAAAAGCTTCTCTATAGTCAAAATCTTCACCCATTGGATTTGATTTTGAAGTATGCTGTCTTAATATGCTTAAGTCTAAGCTATTTGGCCACCAATCTTTACCACCAGTTCTTTTGGTTTTTTCAGTCTCAGCTGGCTCTTTCGTTGCATTAGCCTGCATGCTGGCGTGAGGATTCTCTCCATCCTTCACTTTAATCTTAATCCCTGTGACTGGACAGGTCTTATATTCAGCTTCAGCACTCTGTTGAGCAAAAACAGCTACTGTAAACAAACTGAATACTGCAATTAGTAAATTTTTCATAGGTTAAATTAATTTGAATTGAATATCAAATTTAAAACTAAAAATCAAATTTAGGTGTTAGATAAAATTATTGTTTCTGATAAAAGAATAAGATTTTGTAATAGTTAGAAGGTTTATTGAATCAATGCTTTAGCTGTCAGTTTAATAGATTTTTAATACTGAGAAATGAACCGACCTGATTTAAATAGCGTTGACCGTTTAAAACTATTTACAAATGATAAAAAAATAAATCAGTACATAAAGCAGAACGGTCAATCCTATTCAGGACTCTACACTCTACAAATAGTTAACAGTAAACCGAAACCTGTAAAATAATATGTAAATTTAGATTCAAAATTCTAAGACTTATGACTGCATCAGATGTATTTCAGATCGTTAATACTATTGTCCTACCAGCCTGGTTAATTCTCATTTTCTTCCCTGGTAAGTCCTGGAGAAACCCTGTCATTTATACCTTTTCGGCAGCTATGGCTGTTGTGTATCTTATATATGTGATCAAAGGTTTAGGCAGTTTTGACATGGAGTCTTTTAGTAAGCTAGAAGGGATCAAGGCAATGTTTTCCTCAGATGAAGCTGTCCTCACTGGATGGGTACACTACCTGGTCTTTGACTTACTTGTCGGTAACTGGGTATTGAATCAATCGCGAAAGCAGAATATTAATCATTTCTTGATCATCCCGTGTTTGCTGCTCTGCTTTATGTTTGGCCCCGTTGGATACCTGCTGTACTTTATTATTAAAGTAACTAAGACCAGAAAACTAAGCTAGGAGCTAGTCATGGCTTTACATACAGACTAAAGAAGTGGTTGAGCATTAAATAGTATCGAGAAGTCCTCTGGTCTAAAAAACATTAATCCTTCTAAAAATTATAGTTTAAGTACAGTCAGGTTCAAGTGACTCTTCGGCTTAAAAAAGGCTAAAGAATCACTAGAACTGACAGTGACTCACGACTATTTC
Source organism: Psychroflexus salinarum (assembly GCF_042677225.1). Lineage (NCBI taxonomy): Bacteria > Pseudomonadati > Bacteroidota > Flavobacteriia > Flavobacteriales > Flavobacteriaceae > Psychroflexus > Psychroflexus salinarum. The sequence goes on along the minus strand of NZ_JBHTIV010000002.1, from coordinate 10,295 downwards.
ATTCCGCTCAACTTCATATTTTCTCCAAAATATCAACTAGCTTCTGATCCAGGTCTCTTATCGCTTTAGCGTAGATTTCATCCCATTTGGAAAGCTTTTCTTTGTTTTGCATTTCAATTTGATACTGTAGGCCTGGCAGAATCCAGGAGGCATAGCCGCTAAACGGGTCTGAAGAAGCATAGAGAGATTTGTACCAGTCTCCGTAAGGCATACCATCAGAATACAAAAAGCTTTTTTCGAGATCCAGGAGCAGAGCATTCAGTTTTTTCGTTTTTTTCCTGCTTATCTTTTGGTTTTTAAGACGTTCCTCAAAGGCTTTCGCCACTAAGTTGGCAGAAGTATGTAAGCTGGATATCGCAGCGGTTGAAGCCTTGAACCCAGCAAAATCAGAATAAAAACTACTCACCTGTTCTTCAGCATGGTTAAAATGCGCATCCAGATCTGTAGCGTATTTCACCACATCGTAAGGCAGCAAAGTGGCATTAGCCAGACGTAAGCTGAGCGTTCCCATAACGGCCTCCACCGTTGGCCCCATCTGGAATTCGGGATCGACGAAGTTTTCGTAAAAGAAAAAATCATCGTAGTTGGTGTGGTATAGGGTTGGTCCGCTGGCACCACCACTAAGTGAAGGTACTCCTGCGTGCATATAGAAAGCGATGTGATCTGAACCACCACCTAAATTGCCAATGCTTGGTTCGTCATTTTCTTTTGACCAGTGTTCATAAACCGTTTCATCTGAGTAAGGATAATCGACTTTTTTGGTAGCTTCGGCGAGGATGGTTTTAAGACTTGGTGCTGCAGAAGCTCTGAAGTTTTTGCCCGATACTGCCGCATCGAGATTGATGTAGGCAACCGCCTTGGCTTTGAGCTCATCCTTGAACTGCTCCACCCATTCGCTGGACCCTATCACGCCGTGCTCCTCTGCATCCCAATGTGCAATAAGAATAGAACGATCTGGACGTTTACCGTTTTTAGCCATTTCACCTAAAGTTTCAGACAGGCTCAAAAGCATAGCCGTTCCCGAGTTAGGATCTGTGGCACCAAACGCCCAGGCATCGTAATGGCAACCCAGTATAATCCACTCATCGGGATGCGTTTTTCCTTTCAGCGTACCCACGATATTGTAAACTTCAGTAAATTCTTTAGGCTGATCGACTTTTAGCCTCACTTTCAAGTCAGCGGCCCCTTGAAGTCTGTAGGTATAGGGCAAACCACCCTGCCAGTTTTGAGGGACAACCTCACCTTTCATGTGTTTAAAAATATGGTCGGCTGCACCATAGGAAATCGGTGTTACAGGAATCGTATGCAAGCCAGCATCTTTGGGGTCTAATCGATCCGGAGCGTTTTTGTGATCTCTAGGCAAAGCCGGTTCGTAGGGCGTCAGCGGATCGCCAGTCCAGTCGGCAGTGAGCAATGAGCCACGCTGAATGCCACTATCGTTGTAATACACACCTTCCGGAAATACCAATCCACGTGTAAAACCAGAATCTTTAGGATCGGTGTAAATGATAAGTCCTGCTGCACCATGAGCTTCGGCAAATTTGGCTTTATAGCCACGGAAGTTACCGCCGTAACGGGCAATAACGATTTTACCTTTAACGGATACACCAAGCTCCTCCAGCTTTTCAAAATCAGCTTTGGTGCCGTAATTGGCATACACCACCTCAGCAGTGACATCGCCACTGCCTGAGTAGGCATTCCAGCCTTTCACCAACTCGGGATGCCTGGAATAAGGATCTTCATCCAATGCATTTTCCTGCTGATCCAAAACTATAGCTTCTGGTGAAATAATTTCAACCATAGACTCGCCAGGGCCGCTACTCATATAGACTTCATAAGGATAGGTCTCGACATCCAGTCCGGCCTGACTCATGCTTTTAACGATGTAGTCTTTAACTTTTTCGTTGGCTGGTGTGCCTGCAATATGTGGATTTTCGGTAAGGGTTTTGAGATGGGTTTTAAACCGAGTTTTATCTATGTTCTCTCTAAACTGAGCTTCAAGTTGTTCCTGTGCCTTAGCGTCTTTGTCACTATATCCTGTAAAGTCCTGAGCCTGAATGGCAAGTGTTGTAATTAAACTTAAACTAAAAAGAAGTCCTCTCATGAGTTGCTGAATTTTAAGATTCTGGCGATGAATTTACATAAATTTTTTTCGTTTTTAGTTGCTCGTTGATCACGCACTGTTTTTCTTTTTTCTTTTAATAATTTAGAATTGGTAGCTGAGTTTTTGAGTGAGTAGTGAGTAGTGAGTAGTGAAAAAAATTAAAATTGATGAAGTCAAGTTCTCGACTTCGCTCGAACTGACACAAATGAAAGGGACTCTCAATGACCAACTTAAAACTGGGGGCTGAGTGATTTTCGATAGAAAATCGTATCGAAGCTACCTGCGAAGAAAAAAAATAACATAAACCTATGAATATCAGTTAATTAAACATTAAAAAAGGGTATCTTTAGTATGATATTAATTCTAAAAAATAAGCGTGATGAAAACATTAATTTTATTAGCGGCAACCGTATTTATAGGTATATCGTCTATAAATGCACAAGACCAGATGCAGGACAAAACACAAGACAGAGATCGGGAACGTGTTATGTTAGTTGATGGGGATCTTTTACACATCAGAGATCGTGACCAAACCCGATTAAGGGATCAAATTATTTTAAATGATGGAACCACGGTAAATCCTGACGGAACCTACAAGACCAAAGACTATCAAATATTGAGTCTGAAAGATGGTGAATGTCTGGATAAAGATGGGGTGAAATACCGAAATGAATATCAGTATCGGTACAAAGTTCAACAGGAAAACAAAGGCTTAACTCAAGAACAAATTAAAGAGCGTAACCAAAACAGATATCAAATTATGCTTATTGATGGTGAAGTCTATGAAATCAGAAACCAAACACAGGATAAAGTTCAGGAACAATTAAAACTCAGCACTGGTACCACTGTTAATCCGGATGGATCCTATCAGACACAAGATCGTAAACGCGCACGTCTTCAAGACGGAGAATGTTTAAATATGAATGGTGAACGGTTTAAAAACAGTTTTCAACATAGAAAAATGATCAATAATACATCTAACCTAAAAAATAAAGCTCAGAAAAAACCTCGAAAGCTTCAGAAAACTCAGATTAAGAAACAACAAAAAAAAGGCGGTTCTTAAATGAGAATTAAAAGGGATTTTTACTTAAAAATCCCTTTTAAACTCGCCGTAATTAGGAATCTTAACAATTAAGTTCATACTCATAAGCAGGATGATACAAGTGTAACATCTATCAAGTAAAAACCCATAAAAACAAACAGATGAAATTTTATCTCTTAAAATTTAGTGTTCTGTTATTGCTTATTGTAGGTTACCATACATCATATTGTCAAACTACAACAGCTTCAGAAAAGCGAGACAAAACTAAGGCTAAGTCATACTTTTATTTGGGATTAAATTTTATAAGTGATGCGGTTTATATGGGAAGAAAAGACTCTATTAGCGCCCCCTATGCCTTTCCGTCCATTACCTATTACAACAAAACTGGTCTTTATGCAACTGGATCCCTTTCTTACCTTACTAAATCAAATGAAAGTAGAATCGATCTGTTTTTAGGCACTCTGGGGTATGAAATTACTACCGAAAAATTTAGAGGCGACCTCTCAGTCACCAAATACTTCTTTAATACAGACAGTTATAATGTAATTTCTGAAGTGGAAGCGGATATCACTGCTTCAGCTGGATACGATTTTGATGTTATAGATGTATCACTAGCACTCACTACCTTTTTCAACAATAACAGCAGTTCAGATTTTATATTATCCTCTGAAATAAGCCATAATTTTATTACTAAAAAAAGAGATTTTCAAATATCTCCGACTGTAGGTGTCTTTTTAGGTTCTCAAAATTTCTATGAAGAGTATTATATAAATAATCGCTTTGGCAGTCAAAGAAGTCAGGGATCAAGTTCAGGTCAAGGCCCTGGAGGCAGCACAACTCCAACCACCACAACAGTTGTTCTTAATGAAAGTGAAAAGTTTGGTCTTATGGCCTTTGAGTTTAGTATCCCTATGTGGTATGTGGCCAGGCCTTTTATACTATCGTTTCTACCTGTTTTGGTAGTTCCACAAAACCCAGCTTCTTTAACTGTAGATTCAACCGTTTTTGAAGAAGATCTTGAAAACACCTTTTACTGGATGGTAGGTGTTAGTTATAAATTTAATTAAAAGATGTTAGCTCACGTTGGGTCGAGTTCTCGATACATCCCGACAAAACCTGTCGGGACACCTGCCCGCCTCAGGCGGGCTCGAACTGACCAGAGTTTACTTCTTCTTAAAACTACAAAACACAAAGTTCTGTACCGAACCTGAAGGCGTTGTATGATCCACAGTCACACAGTCTACTTTTTCAAAATTGGTTTTGAAAGTTTCAGTCATGCTGGTTTCTGAATACTGCTTGATCTCAATACCACTACATTTAGTAGGTCCTTGTTCAGAAAAGGTTCCTATCACCAAAACTCCGTCTTGCTTAATAGCCTTTTGAGCCGTTTCTACATACGTGGAAATCTCGTTGTCCTCCGTCAGAAAGTGAAATACTGCACGGTCGTGCCAGAAGTCATAAGTTTCTGTAGGTTGAAATTTAGTGATGTCGGAAACAATCCAGCTGACATGCTTAGCCTTGTCGCCAAGGCGCTGCTTAGCTCTGTCGATAGCCTCCGCAGAAATATCCAGCACAGTGATATCTTTAAAGCCTCTGTCCAGTAAATGATCTACCAGCAAGCTATCACCCCCACCAACATCAATGATTCTGGCAGTTTTGGGCAGCTCAAATTGCTCAAAGAAACTCAAGGACGTTTCGGGAGTAGGTTGAAACCAACTCACGTTCTTCAACTCCTTGGTTTTGTATATCGTTTCCCAGTGGGACTTACGGTCAAAATCTTGCATTCTTATATAATTTATGTGGAATACAAAATTACATTAATTAAGCAGGGCCTCGAAGATAAAAAAGGAAGTTTCATTTCTTCAAAATAGTCAAAATCGTTACCCTGGTTATCAGTAAACTTAAGGTGCCATGCCTAAAAGTCCCTTTTTAAACTGCTCCCAATCCGAAAAAATGGTATAAGCAATAATGAAGACTATTATAAATGCCATAATCTGCCAGTAATTAAATTTCTTTTTTTGCATAGGATGTTAGATGAGTAACTATGTTTCTATAATCCAATATTATTCTTAATTTAATTTGAATTAGTCTTATGATTTTAAGATCAATAACTTCAACTTGAAATTATAACTTCACTTTAGAACTTTTGGTTAATTTGTAAACTGACCAAATCATAAAGCCTACAAAAAGAATAATATTTAAAAGGCCAATACTTTGACCTAAAAGGCTATCAGAGTTAGTTAATATAAAAAAACCTAAAGCTATAAACCCCAGAACAATAGCATACCCTAAAGACAGACGGAGTATTTTTTTAGTTTTCATTCCAACGTATTAAGGTGTGTTTCATGTGGCCGGCTTTTATCAAGTAAAAGCTTGTAAAAACAATTTGCCAAAAAATAACAATCAAAAACATGACTAAGAGACTTAATTTTTCTGCTTCAAAATCGGAAAAGAAATAGAATAGGAAAAGAAATCCGAGAAGGACCGTTCCGATAAAATTGTATATTATAGCCCCCTTAATACTCATCTCCAGGACGCCGGTCAAAATATTCCAACTCACCAGTTTGTCTTCTATTTTGATATTTCCATCTTCTGAAAAATGGACATTCATTCTCAATCCGAAACCCAGTTTGATTTCGATAAGCTCAGACTTTCTTTCATAAGAATAGTCAAATCGGTTGAGCTGGGATTCTGTGTTTTCAATAGACATGATGGATGGGGTTAAATTGGGTGGGGAAAGTTAGTGTTTTTTTTTAAAACTAATCCAAAGGGGTATCCGCCTCAAGCGGTTGTATCAAGAAGCCTGTCACTTTGAGTGTCCGCCACAAGCGGATGTATCGAAAAGTAAGACAGGCGGAACTGATTTCTCAAAGCATTATTTTAAATAGAAGATTTGAGTATGCGTTGGGTCGAGTTCTCGAAATGTCAGTTCGAGTGTCCGCCTCAGGCGGATGTATCGAGAACTGGGTTTATACTAGAACACCAAGTAATTAGAAAAAATACATCCGTTAGGTCGAGTTCTCGATACATCCCGACAAAACCTGTCGGGACACCTGCCCGCCTCAGGCGGGCTCGAACTGACGGTGATCGAACTGAGAGTGAAGAGAAGCCTGTCACTTCACAAATTCAACAGATTCAAAACACTGAGCAATTCTGGATTTTGTATGCGTTCCGAAACATTCAACCTCTCCTCAAGAAGTCGCTTTTCAATGTCTTTATACTCTGTTTTCCTGTGTTTTCTTATGTAGGAAATAATTTCATTCTGGTAAGCACTCTTGGCAAGGCTGGTTCTTAGGATCTGATCTTTCACGGTTTTGTAAAACCCGATTTGCTTTCCCGTCTTGACGCTGGTGAGGCTGGTGATAAGTTCTATATGACGAGACAGACTATAGACTAAGTTCTTATCATCCAGTTTGAGCACATAAGAGGCAAACATGATGTACTTCAATTGCCTTGGATCTGTATAGTCTCTATACGGCTTCATAAACTCAAAATCTTGCTCCTTTACCATATAGCCTTTAGAAAACAAGCTAGTCATTTCGTACTGATACATCAGGTAGTTCTCGCTCAGGTCAGCCTTTGGCTTACTCAGGTAATAACCTGTATAGTAGGTAAACAAGGTTTGATCTCGTCTTACTTCATTTACACTGACTTTGAATTCAGTGTGAAGCAAAAAGTGGTTGACCAAGTCCTTTTTATCTGCATTCATAAGCGCAATCAAAGGCGTCTCGGTGTTGAGAAATGCTTTGAGATTGAACTTTGATTCCAGATAAGCCTGCTCCTCGGTATTGAAACTAAAGTCATGAATATACTCAGAGTTATAAGGCTTGCCGAGTAAACTCAACTCCAGGTTCTCGACATATTTATCTACGATGTACTTCCTCCATGTGATCACTTCGCCTCTACTCGATTTTTAGTGTTATGCCCCAACGTTTGATCTTGAATTTAGCTTGTGTTTTTTGTCATAAATTTAAAATAAATACCAAACTTTTAAATAGTTTAAGTGGTGGGTATGAAATAAAATCTAATTTTTAATAATTGAACTTATAAGTTTGAAAATGTTTTGTTCATGCTTCTTAAATAGTTAGTTTTAAAGCAAATATTTAACCATTTTAAATTCAGATTCTTTTTGAATTTTTTATCCGGTTATAGCTTAAAATAAATATTTTAAAATTAATGGACAGAAAGATATTCTCTAATATCAGTAAAATCATCGAACGCGATAGTAAGAGCAGTACTTATAAGTTTGCTTTGTTACGTGGAACAATTGATATCATTCAGGATAATTCTCCATATATAGATATTCGTGAAAATCGTGTTCACATTCCAACTGGACTGTTAATCGAAAAGTGGCTTTTGTATTATTATCCAATTTTAGAATCAAAAACTAAAATTCCTCAAATTAACAGTAATGCAAATCTAGCCTTTGAACTTCAGTTTATAAAACTGATTGAAAACTATAAAAGTAGAGGTGGTTTCTCGGCTTTCTATAACGATTTAAAAAACAAAGGTATTCCTGCTGACTTAAAAACTGATTTTTTTAAGTTAACTAAAGAATTGAGAAACACAATTACAAAGATGCCAATGAGATATATTGGCCGCTCAATAAATCATGAATTCTATTCTGTTTACGTTCGTGAGAATACTACACGGCTAAGTAATTCATCTGGTATCGATATTGAACGATTGATTAACGATTTTGGTAGTTTTTCTATTCCAATTGAATATTATGAAGCTTTTAAGCTTCTTGGCAGTTTTATCAACGGGCAAGATTCCATATTGTTCCAATGGGCTGAATTCTCAGTAAATGCGTCTAATAATAATTTATCTACTGAAAAAGTACTCAGTGAAGTTTTGAAAAGTCCAATAACTGAAAGAGATATTTTAGAATCTAAAAAATTATACAAAAGTATTCTTGAGAAAACAGGAAAAGTTTATTGTGTTTGGACAGGTAAAAAGCTAAATAAGTACGATGTTGACCATGTTATACCTTTCTCAGTTTGGAAAAATAATGATTTATGGAACTTATTGCCTTCAAGTTCGTCTCTAAATAGAAATAGCAAGAAAGATAAAATACCTCCTCCAATAATGATAGAAAAGCAGAAAGATTTAATCTTGGATTATTGGGATATTATTTACAAAGAGCAATCAAATAGATTTAAAAAGGAAATTCAAATTGCACTTCTTGGAAATCATCCTTTTTCTGTTTGGAAAGAAAAAGGAATAGAACAACTTCAAGAAAGTTGTAATTATTTGATTGAAAATAGAGGCTTTGAAGAATGGAAAATATAAACTCACACCGCACCGCCAAAGAAAGGGATAAAATGTCCTACCCTACTCGGCTTTTACTCGAGAAGGAATTGATCCTAGGTGAAACGCTGGATTTTGGCTGTGGATTTGGAAAGGATGTAGAAGAACTAAAAGCCAAAGGGATTGATGTCATTGGCTACGATCCCTATTATTTTCCTGAGTATCCGACTAAAACTTACGATACCATTCTCTGTCATTATGTGCTGAACGTGCTTAAGAGTCAGGAGCAGGCTAAAGTCCTGTATGAGGTATCCAGACTTTTAAAGTTTGGAGGCAAAGCCTACTTCAGTGTAAGACGGGATATTACAAAAGCTGGTTTTAGAACTCATTTTGTTCATAAAGTGCCCACTTATCAAACCAATGTGATTTTGCCTTTTAAAAGTGTGTTTAAAAACGACAATGTGGAGATTTATGAATTCCAGCAGTATTGCTATCTCAACCAAAATAAACCTGAAGTCAGTCCGTTTTTTGAACGCCTGGAACCCAAAGAAGGAGTTGGCGAACTGGCAAGCTGTTTTGCCTTTAGAGATAAGTTTCCCGTTTCTGAAGGTCACACCTTGGTTATTCCTAAAAGAAAAGTATCCAACTATTTCGACCTCAGCTTTAGAGAGCAATCCGCCTGCTGGTTTCTGGTCAACCTGATTAAAGCAGACTTACAAGACCAATTCAATCCCGATGGTTTTACTATTGGCATTAACATCAATGAAGCTGCCGGGCAAACCATTTCTCATGTACACATTCATATCATCCCTCGTTATGAAGGTGATGTTGAAAATCCACGTGGTGGAGTTAGGGGTGTTATTCCTGAGAAGAAGGAGTATTGAACTTTCCGCGCATAACACAAGTGGCGACTTAAGATGCACAATTTTTTCGGTTAAACTTTAGGTTCTAAAAATACCCAAAACTCTCATTTCAGCACTAAATCCGCTATTTTTTTTATGTGCTGTTGCCTGTAGTGTTTTTTGTCAAATACGTTTTGTCTAGTTCTTTAGCTAATCCATTTGCTTCTTTCACAACTTCTTTAGGATAATCATTAATTTCAAGTATCCTAATTGCGTTTCTTTTATTTAGTTTTCCTTCTTTCAGCTTATAGTCAAAAGCTATGTTATTATCATTTACTGTTTCGCTAAAATGATATAATTCGTATTCATCCGATAACATATCAGTTAATTCAATGTCGTGGGTTGAAACCAATACTTTATTATTATTCTTTGTTAAAGCTGATAAAACGGATTTTCCAGCAGAAATTCGCTCTATTGTATTTGTACCTTTAAAAATTTCATCTAAGAGAAAGAGGTTTTTATTTCCATTTCCACTCTCATTAAGCATTTCCTTTATAGTTAAAACCTCTTCAAAATAATAACTTTTATCATTCATCAAATCATCACTTATTCGGATAGCTGAAAACACTTTTAACAATGGAAAAGTCATTGATTTCGCAAAACATGTATTAATTGTAAGANTACGAATAAAAGAAGTTTTTCCAGACATATTTGAGCCTGTAAGAAGTATAGATTTTTCATCAATTTCAATACTATTAATTGTACAATTTAAAATTAGGGGATGACTAATATCATTAGCAATAATTTTGTCACCATCATTAATATTTGGTATACAAAATGATTCAATTCCTTTTCTCAAAGATGCTATGGAAATCAGCATATCTATATGCCCAACAAACTTAAAAACACATTCTATTTCTTCTCTTTTTGTATCTAATTTTTTTAAAACGCAAAATAGTACGAGTGGTTCAAGTAGAAAAATTGTTTTTAAAGTCTCAAGAATCACCCAAATAAAAATTCCAAACTCACCTTGTAAAGTAGATTCAATTTGAAAGAA
>NZ_JBHTIV010000001.1:0-980 GCF_042677225.1 Psychroflexus salinarum | reverse complement strand
CCATACCTCTTCCGTCATGGTTTAATAAACTATTACAATTGGAAGAATTGTAGTAGTTTTACATTAAGGTCTTGACTCGGTACGGGTCATATCCGCTTTACGTTGGCAAACATTTGAAAAAAACAAAATGAAAATAATTCCGTCTGATAAAATTGAAATATTAACTACTCTTTCAAATCAAGAAGTTAGAAAAATATTGAAGGAAAATATTCGACCGAAAAAAGTATTGAAATTTGGTTTTAGCGAATCCCAAGATAAGGAATTATTTGAAGGAAAGTTTGAGCAAGATAGATTTGAAATACAACGAATAATAACTGGACGAAATTCTTTTCTTCCTCAAATTAAAGGACAAATTCAACCAAATATCAATGGAACTAAATTAGTTGCGGATTTAAAAGTTCACAGGTTTGTAATTGTATTTATGCTTTTCTGGCTGACTTTTATAGGATTAGCATTTATTATTGGAATTATTGGAGTCATAAATCAAGGAACGAATCCGTTATTCTTGATTTTTCCATTAATTATGATTGGATTCGGAATTGGGTTGATTAATTACGGGTTTAACAGCCAAAAAGAAAAGTCAATAAATGATTTGAAGAAAATATTGAACAAATAAGGCATATATAAGAAAAAACGTTTGCNAATAATAACTTGCTCCGCATCCTATGTGTGGTCAATAGATATCTACCGCCACCAGCATCTCTATGAGTGTAAGTTAAAAAAGTCCATTCACTTGCTAACAAATGTGGTCTAACTTTAATTTAAAGGCTTAGCCACCTACGCTGTTTTGTGATATGAACTTTAAGTTCATTGTGAGCTTTGTTATTGGTTTATATGTTTATCTCTATTCTCTAATTTACGTTTTTTATTGTATCACTCCTATTTCATAAGGTATTCCTGTCTTTATAACAGCTAAGGTTCTACTCAGTAGCTTTCTGGCTACCTTGATGACTATCTTCTTGGTATCCTTGCCTAAATGC